>JBDSJC010000129.1:0-10558 GCA_039917655.1 Tepidiformaceae bacterium | reverse complement strand
TCGCGAGGGTCGCCGCCATCGCCTCGCGCAGGTAGTTGTCCGGCGGCCGGCGGGGGACACGGGGGATGCGAGTGTGCGTCTTTGCACGCGGACGGACGGAGTACATCATCGCCTGACCTTCGCCCAGCAAGTACGGCACGCAACTCCAGTACTGGGCCTCGAGCGGGTTGAACTGCGTTTGGTTCCACCAGCTCTGCATGGCCACATCGAGGAGGTGCGACCTGCTCGGGCGGAAGAAGTACAGGCCCGGTGTCCCGCGCAGGATCTCGGCCTGGAGGTCCGCGTTCGCAACGATGTTGGGCGTCACGAACGTCGGTGTGCAAACCGTAGTGAAGTCCTGGGTGCCGGACTCATCGTCGAGCAGCTTCGGGCCGGGGACGCCCATCATCTTGATGGAACAGCTCGCGAAGCCCACATCGTCGATATCCTTTGGGCTGTCAGGCCCGGGCCCCGAAAAGCGGATCCACGCTTTGTAGGTACTGGGGGTAGCGAACACGCCTCGGCGCATGTGCACCGGAATGTCGTCCCGGATGGTCACTTCGCCGCGGACGATGCCGTGCGTTTTGGTGTTTCCCCCGCGCTGAAATTCGCCGGGCTTGTAGTACTGCAGCATGTACGCGCTCACGTATTCGATGATCGAGTTGAGGGCTTCCTCCTCCTCTTCGGGCGAGACCTTCTCCTCCGCCAGCGCGAGGCCTTCGTCCTTGCGGTTCCGGTTGATCAGCCACTGTAGCACCGCCACGGACGGCTCTCGCAGCACGGCGTTGAGCGCCGGGCGGAAGAACGGCTCGAACCGCCGTTCGAAACGTTGGACGCTGGCCAGCGCACCGTGCAGGGCTAACTCGCGACGGGACGCGTGCAGGGAGCGGGCCTGCGTGTTGCTGATGCTCACGGTAGTCCCTCCTCGGTGGCGACCGCGGTCTTCCAGGGGTCGGGGCGGAGTTCTTTATCAAACGCGCGCAACGGGTGCCGTTCGGGATCGAGGCGGGCCACGACATCCCACGGTTCGAAGGCGTTCTTCACGTTGGCCAACCCCGTCGCCGCGAGCTCAGGGTAGTGGCGAAGGATGACGCTTTTCAGGTCAGCGCCGTCGATCCACTTTAGGCCTTCGCGGGTGTACGTCTCCTCGTTGTAGCTGTCGGTGTAGAACCGATCAGCCTGTAGCCGGCGTGAGGCGTTGAGGATGAAGATCTGGAAGAGCGTCTCGCCGAATCCGAACCCGGTGGGCCGCACCCCTTCGGCAAGCGTGCCAACCATCAGGTCAAGCTGCTCGACGCTATCGGGTGCATCTCCGTAAACCTCCTTCAGGCTCTTGAGATGGCCGGCGTCCGAGGTCAGGTCTTCCCACTTACGAATTGGTTTGAGCCCGAGCTGGCGGCGGAACTCGTTGTAGCGCGGCACGCCGCGCTCTCGGGCGCGCAACACGTCAACCGCGCCCAAATCAAACACCGGGTTGCCCGGGATGCTCAGTTCTGTCATGAAGCGGGGATAGTTGTTCAACACCAGCTGCCCCGGACTCTGGTTGCCGAACGAGTAAAAGAGGTTCGCCATCCCGATTCGCTTCACCATTTTTGCCGAGCCGGCCTGCCGCGAGGCTGGGAACGTGACCGCCTCGACCTCGCCCGCCCGGCCGATGCACTGGATTCGAAGCTCTTCGGGAAGCAACGAATGCAACCGGTAGACCTCGGTGAACTCTTCGGTGAGGCCGAACGGCGCCCCGTGCTTATTGATCGGGTTGCCCACGACTCCGCCTAGTTCCGGGTTGCGGACGTTGATGTCGGAAAGGGTCTTCCTGTCCTTCCCCCGCCGAAAGGCGTTAGTCAGGACGCCGTACCAGTTCGCGTTCAACGCGTCCGAAAGGCCGTGGTTGGGGAGGATGGATGGCGTCCACTCCACGGTGTGGATCTTGGCCATGACAGCGGCGTTGACCAGGCGGGCGACCTGGAAGAGCCGCTCGTCATCCCAGGCCGGGTGTGCCTCCTTCAGGCGGGCACAGATCGCGTTGTGTTCGCGCGCGAACAGCGTGTGCAGCATGGCGAGCCCAACCCACCAGTCTCGCGTAAACCCCGTCTCCTCGATACCGGCATGGTCGAGCGGCAGGGTGCCGTCGTCCCGCACCCTCAACTTGCCGTCCGTGTTGGACCGCAACCGATCGACAGTCGCCTGGTCGCTCCCGTAGATCTGCGAGCCGTCCCACCAGTGCGTCACTTCATTGATGAAGGTGACCGGGGCGGGTTCGCCCCAGGTCCGCCGGGTGGGGTCCGGCTGTGTCTTCGCAACGAACAGGTTCTTCTGATGGAAGCGCACCCGCGCGGGGTCATCCTCCGCCAGCGGTATCTCATGCAGGTCGGCGAGCAGGTTCTGCCCATGGCTGATCCAGTCGTGATTCTGGAAGTTGATCCAGGACGCGGCGAGCATGTTGAGGAAAGGCACTTGCTTGATCTCGCCCTCCCGCGCCAGGAGCTTGCGACTCACCTCGCGTGGGTTCGGGGTCATCAGCGCCGGGCCGAACTCGGGGCGAATGGCCCCCGCCCGAACGTTGCGAGGGAAACGCGTGCCCGCCGACCCCTCGCGTGGATCCGCCAGGTTGTTCCAGGTCCCGTCGGCGGTGCGGAAATGAGTAACGCCCGGCGGTGGCGTCAGGCCGTTGGCGGCGAAACCAACCAGCGCTCCTTTCGGGTAGGTGTTGCGCAGGTTGTTCCGGTTGAGCACGTTGCGCATGTGCCCCAGCGTCAGGATGCCGAGCAGCAGATGCTTGCGATACCAGTTTGTCCAGACGCGATCCCGGTACCCGAGGACTCCGCCCGCGAACCACGTGCCGAAGTCGACAACCGGCGACGCCCCGAACGCCAAGGCCGTGCCGATTTTCGTCCGCAGGCGGCGCAAGGTGCCGACGGGCAGCGGGGCCGGGACCGTCGGCAGCGGCAGCCGTGCGGGCAGAGGCGCCAGCAGCGCCTCGCGGTCGTAGTACGCCACTGGTGGCACGAAGACGTCGATCTCAGCTTCGGCGTTCGCCGTGGCGCGCTCGCTCATGATGCGCCAGTTCTCGTCGTCCGGCCGCAGGACGAGGGCCGTGGCGTAGTAGGTTGCCGCCCCCGGATAGTCGCCGAGTTGGAAGCAGGCAAGTCCGAGCAACGCCGCGTATTCCCCGCCGGCAGCGCCGACCACGCCCTCCAAGGCCTCGCGGACCGCGGCGAAGTCTCCCTCGCCCGCGGCGAGGTCTGCCCGGGCCCGTACTTCGGCGACCTTACCTTCGTTGATGTCTTGCATGTGGCGGCTCCGAGGACAGGTGGCCGGCGTGTCGAATGAGAGAAGACGCCGCACTCTACCTTGCAGGCACCGGCCTGAGCAAACGTCCTTAACCAGCCGCGGTGCCGTCCTCAACCACCCAGCCTCCAGACCCGCGCCCGCCCACCCTATTTTTCGGTTCGAACCGCAACCCCACCAGCCTCGCCGCAACACCGGAGGCTAAACGGGGCACAACAGAACGATCGCCCCTGTTATGCGGGACCGTTCGGTCGTAGTCGCGACCCCCAACCCGCGGGAACTATGTGCGACTGCGGGGTCACGCGGCGAAGCGTGGCGTGTGCCGTGAAGGGAGACCGTATGCAGTTCAGGCTGGCTCGTGATGTGGAGCTGTTCCGAGATGAGGTCAGGCAGTTCCTCAGGCAGTCGTGGCAGCCGGCCGCCGACGATGCATCGCCGGACCCGAGGGCGTTCGACGCGCGCCTCGCGGAACGAGGCTGGCTCACGCTCGCGTGGCCGACGGCGTACGGCGGGGCCGGGGCCAGCCACCTCCAGCAGCTCGTCTACAACGAGGAGCTGGCCTACGCCGAGGCGCCGACCGGGAGCCACGGCGTGTCCTGGGTGGGTCCGACGCTCATGCTCCACGGGACTGACAAGCAGAGGGCGCGCTACCTGCCGCCGATCACCAGCGCGCTCGAGTACTGGTGCACGCTGTACAGCGAGCCCGAGGCTGGGAGCGATCTCGCCTCGCTCCGGCTGCGGGCGGTGCGCGACGGCGATGAGTTCGTGCTCGACGGCCAGAAGATCTGGAGCGGACGGGCGCACTACGCCGACTTCGGTTGGCTCGCGGCGCGGACCGACCCGAGCGCGCCCAAGCACCAGGGGATCACCCTGTTCATCGTCGATATGAAGGCGCCCGGGGTGACCGTCCGGCCACTGATCGACCTGTCCGGCCGGCACCACTTCAACGAGGTGTTTTTCGAGGGCGTACGCGTGCCACGAACGAATGTCGTCGGCGAGATCAACCGCGGCTGGTACTACATCGCCACGGCGCTTGACTTCGAACGAAGCGGGATCCAGCTCTTCGCGGGCAGCCGGCGCGTCGTGGAGCAGATCGTTGCACAGCTACGATCGTCGATGGCGCCGGCACGGCACCAGCAGATCCTTCGCCACGAAGTCGCGGAGCGCGCGATCGAGGTCAGCGTTGGGACGAACCTCGCCTACCGGGTGGCGATGATGCAGGCACAGGGGAAAGTGCCGAACCATGAGGCAAGCACTGCCCGCGTGTTCGGCACGGAGCTGATTCAGCGAGTTTCGTCGACGGCAATGCACGTCGCCGGCCTCGGAGGGCAGGTTCGAGCTGGGGCACGCCGCGGGATGGAGGACGTCGCGGCCCGCTACCTGATCGCGGCGAGCGAAACGATCGCGGGAGGGACGAGCGAGATCCAGCGCGGGATCATCGCGACGCGGGGCCTCGGGCTACCCCGAGGCTGAGGCGGTGGCAACCGAGCGGTGGAAGCGTACATGGCCAAGGAGCGCCACTTCCAAGGCCAGCGCCTCACTCTCGATGGCCCGGGAGCGGCCAGGCAGTGAAGGGCTTGGAGCAGCCATCCAAGTCCGGTCCCCGCGCTGGCGAACGAACTGAAGTTTCGCCATAGGCGGCACGATTCACTCATGGTGACGGCCCGGCGGTGGCGTGCATGAAAGCCGGTCCTAGTGGAGGGCCAAAATGAACTAGGCTAGTACGATGAATATCTTGGTTGTCGGCGCAAGTGGGTACATTGGAAGCCATCTCGTTCCCGCACTTGCTAAGCGGGGTCATAGGGTGCGAGCGGCAGCACGGTCGGCCTCTGTCCTCACTGGTCGAAACTGGCAGGATGTCGAGTGTTGCGACGCTGACGTGCTCAAGGCAGACAGCCTCGAACCAGCAACTGAAGGCATCGACATCGCCTACTATCTGGTCCATTCCATGGGATCTGGCGGAGACTTCGAGGAACGCGACCGCGTCGGCGCTCGCAACTTTGCGATGGCCGCCAGCCGGGCTGGTGTCGGGCGCATCATCTATTTGGGAGGAATTCAACCTCCAGGCGACTCGTCCGCTCACTTGCAGTCGCGCCGGGAGACGGGAGATCTACTGCGGGCGTCTGGAGTACCGGTCACGGAAGTTCGCGCGGGCATGGTGGTCGGTCCGGGTTCTGCGGCCTTCGAAGTGATCCGCGACCTCGTTAACCATCTGCCGATAATGACCACGCCGCGATGGGTCCGCTCCCGTTCGCAACCGATAGCACTCGGCGACCTCATTGAGTATCTCTGTGCCGTGGCCGAGGTTGCTGACACCGCTGGCCGAACGCTCGATGTCGGCGGGCCTGAGCTTTTGAGCTACGCCGACCTCCTTCGGCAATTCGCGGAGGTGACCGGTAAACGTCGCTACATCATCCCTCTGCCGGTGCTCACCCCACGCCTCTCGTCTTACTGGCTGGACCTGGTGACCAGCGTCCCGGCATCCGTCGCGCGCCCGCTCATCGATGGGCTCCGCCATGACCTCCCCGCGGATGATGCCGAGATTCGGCGTCTCATCCCGATCCCGCTGCGCACTTACCGTGAAGCGGTTGTCGCGGCACTGCGGGAGGAACGTACGGCGCCGCTGCCCGTCCGTTGGACCGAAGGCGCCCTGGCCTTCCGTGGCTACAACCCGGACATCTCGTTCTACTCAAAGGGTTCGCAGACCAAGACGACTATTGGCGCTTCAGCCGAGAGTGTGTGGGAACTCGTTGCTTCGATCGGCGGAAATCGCGGCTACTACTTTGCGGATTTCCTCTGGCGGCTGCGCGGACTACTCGACCGCATTGTCGGCGGCGTGGGCATGCGCCGTGGCCGCCGACACCCGCGTGACATTCGTTCCGGTGACGCCCTTGATTTTTGGCGGGTAGTGGAGGTGGAGCCGGGGCACCGCCTCACCCTGGTAGCCGAAATGAAGCTGCCCGGCGCTGCTTCTCTGGAGTTCGAAGTGACCGCTGATTCTCCGACTAGCTGCACGCTCACGACAGCAGCACGCTTTCACCCGGCCGGTCTGCCAGGCCTGCTGTACTGGTACGGACTGTTGCCCGCCCACGACCTGATATTCGCCGGGATGCCGAGGGAGATCGCCCGCCGAGCTGAACGGCAGACGGCGCAGGCATCATCGACCCCGCGGTAAACGCTTCAGCGAAGTTCGGGCGACACTAACCCTCGATCGTGTAGGCCCCAATCGGGTAGTGCTGCCTAAACTATCCTGAGATGGATCACGCTGATCATACCAATCTCCTTCGCGCTGGAATCGCTGGCTCTGGCCCCGTCTGGGCCGACTTGGGGGCTGGCCAGGGTGCGTTTACCCTTGCGCTCGCTGATCTCCTGGGACCGGCTGGTGAGATCCACGCGGTCGATCGGGACGCGGGGGCACTGCGAGAGAACGCACGGGCAATGCTCGCCACGTTCCCCAAGGTCCGAGTGCTTTTTCAAACGGCGGACTTCACTCGCCCGCTTGAGCTTCAGTTGCTCGATGGGATCGTCATGGCGAACTCGCTGCATTTTCAGAAAGCACAGGAAGCTGTCGTCCGACGACTCCGTAACTATCTTGGTCCCGGCGGACGCTTGCTCGTCGTCGAGTACAACATCGGGCGCGGGAACTTCGCCGTGCCTCATCCGGTGCCGTATGTCAGATGGGAGAGACTCGCCCGCGGCGTTGGTTTCGAGCACACGGAACTTCTGACCAGACGGCCAAGCCGCTTTCTCCACGAGATCTACTCGGCTGTTAGCTGGTAGCCCGCGGTCAATGAGCGCTGCGACCAGGACTCGTGCGGCCGCTCAGCACTCAGCACGCAGCACTCAGTACTCAGCACTCAGCACTCAGCACTCAAAGATGGTCTTTGAAGTATTGCGTGACTCGCCGCTCCTGGTATTCCATACCTTTCGCACCGCGAGGCATGTGGCGTTCTTCGGGGAAGATCAGCAGGTCGTAGTCTTTGTTGGCTTCGGTGAGGGCGGTGATCAGGCGGGCGGTGTGCCGGAAGTGGACGTTCTCATCGACCATGCCGTGGACAAGCAGGAGCTTGCCCTGGAGGCGCGCGACGTGGGAGAGGACGGCGCTATCGAAGTAGCCCTCGGGGTTTGATTGCGGGGTGCCCATGTAGCGCTCAGTGTAGGCGGTGTCGTAGCCGTCCCAGTGGGTGACCGGGGCGCCGGCGACGCCGACCTTGAAGATCTCGGGGTGGCGGAGCATGGACATGCAGGTCATGTAGCCGCCGTAGCTCCAGCCGTAAACGCCGATGCGCGCGGGGTCGATGAAGCCGAGGCTCGCAAGGTGACGGACGCCGGCAACCTGGTCTTCGACCTCGATCGTGCCGGCACGGTCGGCGAGGGCCGCTTCGAACGAAAGGCCGCGGTTGGCCCCGCCGCGGTTATCCAGCTTGAAGACGACGAAGCCTTCCTGGGCGAGGTATTGGGCGCGGAGATCGATGGTAAGCGACCACTCGTCTGCGATGCGCTGGACGTGGGGTCCGCCGTAGACCGAGACGATCGCGGGGTAACGTTGGCCGGGCTGTATGTTCGGCGGGCGGTAGATCGCGAGGTGGAGGAGCGTGCCGTCGTCCGCCTTGAGTTCGATCAGCTCGGGGGCGGCGAGACCAAGGCCGTCGGCGGTGTTGCCAGTGTTTTCGAAGATGACGGATGCGAGCTGACCGTCGATTCGGCGGAGGGCAACGCGGGGGCCGTGGTGGAGCGAACTCCAGGAGTCGATAAAGTGCGAGTGGCCGGGCGAGATGACGATCGAGTGGTAGCCGGGCTCGCTGGTCAGGCGGGTGGGTTCACCGCCGTCGAGGGAGACGCGGTAGAGGTGGCGCTCGCTGACGCCGTCGCGGGTGGCGGTGAAGTAGACGCTACCACTCGCTTCATCGACGTCGACGAGGCCAGTGACAACCCAATCGCCGCTGGTGAGGGCACGGACGGGCAGGCCTGCGGCATCGTGGAGGTAGATGTGGCGGAAGCCGGTGCGCTCGCTGGTCCAAGCGATGGAGTTGTCTTCGAGAAAGCGGGTATCGCCGTCGAGGTTGAGCCAGGGCTCGCTGTGTTCCTCGATCAGCAGCGTCGAAGAACCATCCGGAGCGAAGCAGACGAGGCGAAGGGTGGACTGGTCGCGCGAGAGCAGCTGGGCGGTGAGGACGCCATCGGGTCGCCAGCCGACGCGCGCAATGTAGATGTCGCGGTCCGGGCCGAGGTCCATCCATGTGGTTTCGCCGTTCGCGAGATCAACGACGCCGAGTTCGGCGTAGGCGTTGGGTGCCCCGGCGAAGGGGTAGCGGTGGTATTCGATGTCCACCTTGGCCTTGCCCTGGTGGACGATGGGGTAAAGCGGGACGTGGCGGGAATCGGCGCGGATGTAGGCGATCTGGGTGCCATCCGGGCTCCACCAGAAGCCGTGGTCGCGGTCGAATTCTTCCTGGGCGACGAATTCGGCCAGACCATTGGTAAGGCCGTCCTCCGCGCCGGAGGTGAGCTGGCGGGGCTCGCCGCCGGAGACGGGCGCGACGAAGAGTTCGCCCTCACGGACGAAAGCAACTTGCATGCCGTCGCGGCTGAGGCGGGAGTCGATCGCGCCCTGGGTGGCGTCGAGTTCGCGGAGGGGAGTGCCGCCAACACTGAGGTAGAGGCGGCCGCCGCCAGGCACGAGAAGGGTCGGCTGAACGGCTTCTTTCGCCCACTGGTAATCGGTGACGCCGAGTTCACGGAGGCGGGCGCGTTCGCGGCGCAGCTCTTCCTCTCGCGAAAGCTCGCCCTCGGTGGTGGACGAGGGAGGGGGACCGGCGAGTACCGTGCGGACGCCACTGGCGATGTCGTAACGCCAGAGGCTGCGTACGAGGTCGCCGTCTTCGCTGAAGAGGTAGGTGACGGCTGCGGAATCGGGCGTGAAACCGAGTCGGCCGGGGACGACCGTGCCGGGACGGGGCATGCGCGCGACATCGCTCAGCGTGATCGTTTCGAAGGGACGGGTCACGAGGAGAGGGCCTCCCGGCGTATGGCTTCGATCTCGGCGATGGCGCTCGGGAGTGCGGCAGTAAGGACATCGGCGCCGGTGCCGGTGACAAGAACGTCGTCCTCAATGCGAATGCCGCCGAAGCCACGCAACGAATCGACTAGCGGCCAGTTGACGGCGGCGGCGAAGGACTCGCGGCGGACGGGGTCTGTGAGGAGGGCCTCTATGAAGTAGATGCCGGGCTCAACGGTGACTACGTAGCCGGGCCGGAGAGGCAGGTCCGCGCGCAGCCACTTCAGGCCGAAGCGGTCGCTGGGGGAGCGGCCGGCGAGGCAGCCTCCGGCGTCGTGAGTGGCGAGGCCGAGCATGTGGCCGAGGCCGTGGACGAAGAAGAGCGCGTGCGCGTCGCGTGCGACCAGGTCCTGCGCGTTGCCGCGAAGGATGCCGAGGTCGCTGAGGCCGGAGGCCATGCCCAAGCAAGCGGTCATGTGCAGGTCTCTGTACTCGACTCCTGGCGCGACCGAAGCGATCGCGGCCTTCTGGACGGAGTGGACGAGCTGGTACAGGTCGCGCTGGATGCCGCTGAAGGTGGCATCGATGGGAAAAGTCCGGGTGACGTCGCTGGCGTAGGCGTTGTACTCCGCGCCGGCGTCGATGAGCACGAGGTCTCCGGAGGCGAGGGCACGGGCGGAGGGCGAACTGTGGAGGATGGCCGCGTTCGGACCGCTGCCGACGATCGACCCGTAGGCGGTGCGGGCACTGCCGGCGCGGAAGAACTCCGCCTCGATCTCGACCTGGAGCTGGCGTTCGGTCATGCCGGGGCGGGCAAGGCGGAGCGCCGCGAGGTGGCCTCGCGTGGAGGCATCGGCGGCGGCGCGCATGAGGTTTATCTCGGCCGAATCTTTGGCGCGGCGCGCTTCGGAGATCCGTTCGCTGAGATGGAGCGCGAGATCCTCGTCAGGTTCGAGTTCGAGGGACTGCCAGCCCTGGATGCCGTAGGCGCGCGGGTGCGCGGCGAGGTCCGCGTTACCGAGAAGGGCGAGCGGTTCAGCGCGGCGCGACTCGAGCCAGGCGTCCAGTTCGTTCAAAGGGCGGACGCGGTCCACAGCGGAAGATGCGGCGATCTCGTCGAGGGACTCGCCATCGTCGACCCAGACCCGATCCTCCTGGCCAGCGACTGGCGCGAAGAGCGTCCAGCCCTCGGCGGCATCGAACCCGAGCGCAGCACCGGCAGTCTGGACTCCTGCGAGGTAAGTGAACTCAGGATGGGCGTGGAAGACGTGCTGCTGGTCAGTCCCGGCGATT
>JBDSJC010000128.1:0-21757 GCA_039917655.1 Tepidiformaceae bacterium | reverse complement strand
GGGTTAAGTTGTATCGGCACTAGCTCTAGGCGTCGAAGTACATGTGGAACTCGTGCGGATGGGGGCGCATGCGGATCGGGTCAATCTCGTTCTCGTACTTGTAGGCGAGCCACGTTTCGATCAGGTCCGGGGTGAACACGCCGCCCTCGAGCAGCCAGTCATGGTCCTCTTCAAGCGCCTGGAGGGAGCCTTCGAGCGACTGCGCTACGGTGGGGATGTTCTTCAGCTCTTCGGGGCTGAGGTCGAAGAGGTTGGTCTTATCGAGCGGCGGGCCCGGGTCCCAGCCGTTGCGGATGCCGTCCATGCCGGCCATCAGCACCGCCGCGAAGGCGAGGTAGGGGTTAGCCGTCGGGTCTGGCGGCCGGAACTCGACGCGCTTCTGACGTGGGTCGGGGCTAACCAGCGGGATGCGGCAGGCTGCCGACCGGTTGCGGGCGCTGTAGACCAGGTTGACCGGCGCTTCGTAGCCGGGCACCAGCCGCTTGTAGCTGTTCGTCGTCGGCGCACAGAGGGCCATCAACGCCTTGCCATGCTTTATCAGTCCTGCGATGTAGGCGAGGCACATCTGGCTGACGCCAGCGTACTGGTCGCCGGCGAAAAGGTTGTTGCCGTCCCGCCAGATGGAGAGGTGCGTGTGCATCCCTGAGCCGTTGTCCTGGAAGAGCGGCTTGGGCATGAAGGTGGCCACCTTGCCATGCTTCTTGGCCACGTTTTTGACAATGTACTTGTAGAGCATCGCCTTGTCGGCCATCTTCGTCAGAGTGTCGAAACGCATGTCGATTTCGCCCTGTCCGGCGGTCGCCACTTCGTGATGATGGAGTTCGATCTGGATCCCGCAGGCTTCCATGATCTCGACCATCTCGTTGCGGATGTCGGTCATCGTGTCGTGTGGGCTGACCGGGAAGTAGCCTTCCTTGTAGCGGGGCCGATAGCCCTGGTTAAGGCCGCCGGAGAGCGTGGAGTCCGCGCCGCTGTTCCAGATCCCTTCGTCCGAATCAACCGAGTAGAACGACGAGTGCTGGTCGCTCCCGAAGCGTACTTCGTCGAAAACGAAGAATTCGAGCTCCGGGCCGATGTAGACGGTGTCGCCGGTGCCCGAATCCTTGACGTACTGCTCGGCCTTCTGGGCCACGTAGCGAGCGTCTCGGCTGTAGGGTTGGCGCGTGACGGGGTCTTCAACGTTGCAGATCACGGAGATCGTGGGGGCCTGGATGGCGGGGTCGATGATCGCCGAGTCCGGGTCGGGGATGAGGAGCATGTCCGACTCCTCGATTTTCTGGAAGCCGCGGATGCTGGAACCATCGAAGCCGTAGCCGTTCCGCCAGGGAGAATTTTCGTAGTCGGTCCAGTCGTTCAGTTCGTGGATTGGCCGGGTGAGATGCTGCCACTGGCCGAAGAGGTCGACGAACTTAACGTCGACGAAGCGGACGCCGTTAGTGGTACAGAAGCCTTTGATCTCTTCAGGAGTCATGAATGATCGTTCCTCGCTTTGATTCGAACGTGTTGACGTATTGTGAGGTTTTTCACGCTCCCGGCCCAGCCACGCCGTCGTCCCGAGCGTGAAGTTTTTGTTACGTGGCCGCCGCCGGGGGCTGCACAGTCCTTGAGCGGAGCGTAGAGCGCTGGTGTTACCGCCCGGTTGCGCGGCTGTTACGAACAGATTTCGCTGCCCGGTTGATGCCGCCCCGTGATCACACGGTCGCTTCCGGCTCTGCAAGCGCCGGGATCCCAGACCCTCGCTGGGCGAGCAACAGTGGGCCGAACAGCAGGACCGCAACGAGCGTCATCACCGCGCCCAGCATGAACGCCGCGCCGGTGCCGGATTCGTCTGTCGCGAAGCCCACTGCCGGGGCTAGGGCCGCAAGGGTGAGCCCCTGCACCATCCCCTGGATGGAAAGTACGGTAGCTCGCCGCTGCGAGCCGATGTGCCGGTTAACGAACCCGCTGGCGATCGGCTGAATGGCTGACCCCAGCCCTATCAACAGCGGGAATACCGCATAGCCACCGAGTCCAGGCGTCGCAGCGAGCACCAGGTAGGCCGCGACTCCGACCAGGGGTATTCCGACCAGCGCGCGAGTGGTTCCCAGGCGCACACCGATGCGCGCCGCCAGAAGAGAGCCAGCCATGCCCGCGAAGAAGATAGGCACCTGAAGCAGCGAGAACCGCGCGCCCACCTCCACGCCGCGCTCCACCAAGTAGGGCTGAATGAGGTAGTGGCTGGCCGCAAGCGCAGCGGCCGAGGCCCCAGTGAGCAGGACGACGGCGCGCACCTGGGGGACGTGCCACATCTCGTTGAAGGCGGCGCGAATGGAGGCCACGTAGGGCGCGTGGGGCTCCGCGCCGCGCCTGTGCGGCGGTTCCCAGAGGGCAAGCGCCACGAACGCGGCCACCACGCAAGTGCCCGCCCCGAGGAAGATCGTGAAGCGGATATCGACGAAAGCGGCGAGCGGGCCGCCAAGCATTGTGGCGAATCCCGCCCCGGCCCAGCTCAGGGCGGACCCGCGCCCCGCCAGCCGTTCGTACTCGGACTCCCGGCCGCCAAGCTTCAGAGTGTCGAAGAGGAGGGCCATATCCGCTCCGGACATCAAGGTGAAGGCGACCGACCAGAGCAGGAAAGAGACCAGCAACACGGGGAACGAACTTGCGAAGGCGAAGGTGAGCACCGCCAGCGCGAGGCAGAATGCCCCAAGCGCCAGGGAAAGCGAGCGGCCGTAGCGGTCAGCAACGGCGCCCGTAGGCACTTCCAGCAGCACAACGCCGACGAGGAAGAGACCCTCGGCGCCTGTGACTTCGGTTAGCGAAAACCCCCGCTCGATCGTCAGGAAGACGATCCAGACAGGGATCCAGAGTTGGAATTCACGCAAGAACCAGAAGACCTGCAACAGGCGGACGTTGCGACTTAGATGACTGTCCACGAACCGATTCTATCGTTTGGGTCGCTGACGGCGCCCATCGCCTGCCTCGCGAGCAACTTTGACCTCAGGCGCGGGCGGCAGCAGAGACTCGCGATACGTAGCTGCCAACTGGCGAGCGTGAAGTGATGGCCAAGCGATTCCAGATGTTGATGGTGGCAATGAGGAAGACGAGCCGGGCGTACTCGTCTGGCTCGAACCACTCCAGTGCTTCGTCCACGACATCGTCGGGTACATGCGTCTGGGAGACGAGTGTGATCGCCTCGGTGAGCGCGAGGGCGGCGCGTTCCTTTTCGGTGAAGAACGGCGTCTCGCGCCAACCGTTGAGGGCGTAGAGCCGCTGCTCGGTCTCGCCGTACGCGCGGGCGTCCTTGGTGTGCATGTCGATGCAATAGGCGCAGCCGTTGATCTGCGAACTGCGAGTCTTCACGAGCTCGATGAGTATGTGGTCCAGCCCGGAGTTGACGACCACCGCTTCCAGGGCGGCGAGGGCGCGATAGCCGTCTTTGAATTCGGCGGAGACGTTCGGGCGAGTGCTATTGTGTTCGGTCATCCCGCTATTGTGCCGCGAAAGGCGTCCGGGTTCTTGCTCCAATTGCGGAGCTTGGCGGCGGGCCATCGAGTCTCGGAACGTTGTGCCGGGCGTATTACGGGTTTCGAAAGATGTCGTGGCTGCCGATTCGCCGCCAGATGATATGAGGCTGCCCCTCGATCAACTCTGAACCGTATTCGAAGGTCGCCCGCCCGTCCGAGGCCCAGCTCAATTCCAAGACGCCCGGCACGTTTTGGACACGTTTCACCCGCAGGGAGTGGCGGGGCTGTTGACCGCTGAGAAAGTCGGCCACGAACAGGTTTTTCGCGGCGAGAAACTCGCGCTTCTGTTCACGGCCGAGCCGGCCATACTCGTTCCAAAAGCGGGCGAAAGCGTCGAAGGTAGGCAACTACTCTTGGTTCGCAAGGCGCTCGAGTTCCGCGGTGAATTGTTCGTCCGTGAAAGGGCCGGTCAGTCGGCCCGCCGCCTTGTCCGCTTCCACTTCCCGTTCCCCTTTCTGCCACTCTTCCGTCCAATACCACCACTGCTCGGGATCGCGCTCTTCCGACTGGATGACGATTTCGCCCTCGTCGGAAATCCGCAGCGAAACAGGCACACCGTCTCTCAGATGCGCCTGTTCGAGCAGATCCTCAGGGATGCGGAGCATTCCGCCTTCGCCGATCGTGATGACGCCCATATGCTTAGTGTACCAGCCCGGCGCGTGGCCTTACACGGCCACTTCGCCACGTTCGCCGGTGCGCACCCGCACCGCCTCCTCGATGTTCATCACGAAGATCTTGCCGTCGCCGATGTTCCCCGTCCGCGAGACGGCGATGATCGCGTCAATCACGCGCTCGACAGCGATATCGCTGACAACCACTTCGACCTTGACCTTGGGCAGCAGATCGACCGTGACGGTTTCGCCGCCGCGGCCCTGGTGGACCACGCCGCGCTGAGCGCCGCGGCCAGTGACGTGGGTAAAATTCATCCCGTGGATGCCAATGTCGTCCAGCGCTTCCTTGACATCGTTGATCTTTTCGGGGCGGATGATCGCTTCGATTTTCTTCACGAACGGCTCTCCTTATGGTGTGAAAGGCGGGATTGAATTGCCACCGGGCGCGGCGGGTTGCACGCGCCCGATGGCAAGAGTGGCTAGGTAGTCTTCCTCGGCTCCAGCGCGCTGCTATAGGTCATCGGTGGGGCGGGAAGGATCGGGCTTGGGTTCATAGGCACGCCACTCTCATCCGAGGTGTAGGCCCGTTCTCCGTGCTGGGTGATGTCCAGGCCGAGCTCTTCCTCGTCTTCGGCTACGCGGATGCCGATCGTGAGATCCAGCACTTTGAGGATGAGGAACGTCATGATCAATGAGTACGCACCAACCGCGCCGATGCCGATGAGGGCGTCCGTGAGGCGATGCCAGTTCCCGTGGAACACGCCGTTGGCGTACGAGATCCCGCTGACCGCGCTGTTGGCGAACAGGCCCGTGGCGATCGCCCCCCACATGCCGCCAACCCCGTGCACGCCAACGACGTCCAGCGAGTCATCGAACGAGAGCTTCGAGCGAAGGACGACCGCCCCGTAGCAGAGGATGCCTGCCAACGCGCCGATGGCGATCGCCTCCATCGGTTCAACGAAGCCCGAGGCGGGCGTGATGGCGACGAGCCCGGCGACGGCACCCGAGGCCACGCCAACGACTGTCGGCTTGCCGCTGTGCATCCAGGCGACGAGCGTCCAGAGCAGCCCGGCGGTGGCCGCCGCAACGGCGGTGTTGACGAAAGCGTACACCGCCTGGGAAGTGGCTCCGCCGGCACTGCCGGCGTTGAAGCCGAACCATCCGAACCAGAGGATGGCTGCGCCGAGTACGACCATGGTGATGTCGTGCGGCTCCATTGGAATCGACCCGTAGCCCCTGCGCTTGCCAAACACAAGTACGGCGGCGATGGCTGCAAAGCCGGCGTTTACATGGATGGCCAGCCCGCCCGCGAAGTCGAGGGCGTTGAGACCTTGAGCGGCCTTGTCGGCGTTAGTGCTGAAGGCGCTCAGCCAGCCGTCGTAGGCGAAGACCCAGTGCGCCACCGGTACGTACACCAGAAGCGACCAGAGCGCGGTGAAGATCAGGAACGGACCGAACTTTGCGCGTTCGGCGAACGCCCCGGTGATAAGCGCGGGGGTGATGATCGCGAACATCAGTTGGAAAGACATGAAGAGGAGATGCGGGATGCCGATGCCGTAGATTGCGCCGTTCGGTCCGCCGGGCGCCGCGCCGACATCCTTGAGGCCTATCCAATCGAAGTTGCCGATGAGACCGAGGCCCTGGTCCGGGCCAAAGGCGAGCGAGTAGCCAACGGTAACCCAGATGATGGCCACCACACCGGTGGTGATGAACGATTGCATGATGGTAGCGAGGACGTTCTTGTTGCGGGTCAGCCCGCCGTAGAAAAAGCCTAGCCCAGGGGTCATGAAGAGGACCATCGCCGATGCGGCGAGCATCCAGGCGGTGTTGCCGCTATCTATCGGGTTATCCATACCGTTCGTTCTCCTCCAGCGCTTTCGGTGGCCGTCACATCGTGAGGACGCGGCCGGTTCCGGTGTGTGGAAAGTACGGAGTGGAGGTTTCTATCCAATTTCGGTCGCGTTACGAGGATGTTTCACGGCGCGGATTCAGGGAGGTTCGACCGGTGCCTCGGTCAGCACGCAACGGAAATGCGTCCGAAACAGGACGGGGCTGGGGAAGTAGGCGGCGGGCCTGCGTTTCACCTTCGCCGCGTTTCACCGGACTCTATCAGCTAGCCGCCCGCGAGGCGCGGCTTGTGGCCCATGGCTGCCAGCTTCTCCATCAGGCGCTCTCGCTGGTCGCCCTGGACTGCCAGTACTCGCCCTTCGCGCGTGCCACCGGCGCCGCAGTGCTGTTTCAGCGCCTTTAACAGCGCTTCGAGCTCCGGTTCACTGCCCGGCAGGCCGGTGATCGTAGTCGCCGTCTTTCCACCGCGTCCGCGCTTGTCTCGCTGGACGCGCACCACTCCGTCATCGGGCGGGCCGCCGGGAGGCGGAGCCTGCTGAGGCGCCGCCGCTGCCGGCTTCCGGTTGTGGGGACTGAGCGTCTCCCGCACCCGTCCACCCTCCGTGGAGTAGACCAGCTTCGAGCCCGGCTGCGGGCGGCGCGCATCCATGAGGGAGGCTAGGCCTTCTGGCCCACGCGCGCACCGAGTTCGTGCAAGAGGTGGCGGTACTCGGCGACCGTGGTAAGGGGCAGTTCGTTGTCGCGCAGTTGGCGGGCAACATCCGGGCGGCCCGGGGAGTAGCCGCGCCCTTCGAGGAGAGCCAGTTCGCGGCCAGCAGCCGCGAAGTACTCTTCAAGGCCTCGCGTGCTGTGGCCCATGCGAGAAAAGGCCTGCGCGCGGTCCGCTTCGACTTCAGCGGTGCTGCCGCCCCCGAGGTGGGCCAAGAAGTCTTCGAACTCCTCGTCGGACATGCGTTCCGCCGCCTCGCCCATTTGCACGCGGAAGCGTTGCGCACGGGCGACCGGATCGCCCTGGCCAGGGATCAGGCGGACGGAGCCCTGCAGCCCTGCCTCATAGCCGAGCGCCCGTTCGCTGAAGTAGCGGACGCGCGCAATCGCTTCGTTCAAGCGCGAGACGTGAGAGACGTAAGCGTCATATGGCGATGCGAGCTTCCAGAGGACTGATGTGACGGCCATGGTGGTGCCTCCTCCTAGTTGTCTTTTCCGCCGCGCAGAAAATCTTCGACATCGCGAAGAATATCATCGGTGGATGGCAGTTCGCCGCCCTCTGGGTCCGTTTCGTCGTCATCTTCGCCGTAATGTTCTTCAAGCGTGTGGACGTAAGCGCCGATCTGGTCGTCGCCGCTGGACGCCTCCTCCACGCGTTTGACGAATCGCTCGCGCTCGGACTCGAGGTCGCCCATCGGGGGCATCGCGCCAAGAACTGGCTCGAGAGCCTTCAGGAGGGCGATGGTGGCGGGCGGATTCTCGTCCACGTTGAGGTAGTGGGGGACTCCCGCGGCGAGGCTGATTAACGGTGCGCCACGTCTGCGCAGGGAATCGTGGAGGACACCAAGAATGCCAGTAGGGCCCTGGTACATCGAGCGGCCCAATCCGTACTTGGTGGCCAACGCCGGGTCCGCGGACGAGCCGGTGACCGGCACCGGCCGGGTGTGCGGCGTTGCCGCCGGACGGGCCACCAGCGTGCAGACGAGCGAAGGGGCGTGAGCCGCAATTGCGTCGGAAAGCCTGTCCGAAAAGGTGCGCCAGCGCAGGTTCGGTTCGGTGCCAACTACGATGATGATGTCGTGGTCCGCAGCCGGGACCTGGGCGGCGTACGCTTCGTTTCGCGGCCACTTGATATGCCGGCCGCCGAAGGGGTCCATCTCCACCATCGGCCGCGTTTCGGTGAAGTCGAAATACTCCTCGGCATCGATGGTAATGAAACGCTCGGCACCGTAGGCGTCGATAAGGCGTTGGGCCGTGTCAGTCGTCACGGTGCCGGTATCGCTCCAGCCCGTGAACGCCATTACGACAACTGGCGAACGCAGCGCCGGGAGATCAGAAACCGTGAATCCATCCACGCGGCTATCTTACGACACTGCTGAATTAGCCTCGAATGCGGGAGCGCGTGGCCGTGCTGTCAGTCGTCCGAGCGGGGCGATGCGCTCGCGCGGCGGCGGTACATGGGCGCGCCGCTCCCGCCGCGTCGGCGCTGGATGACTTCGGCCATGATGCTGATCGCGATCTCTTCGGGCGTCTCCGCGCCGATGTCGAGCCCAATCGGTGTACGCACTTTCGCGAGCTCCTCCGCTGCGAAGCCCTCGCCCGCGAGGTGCTCAAGGACGGCGGCTGTGCGGCGCTTCGAACCGATCATCCCCAGGTAGCCTGCCCCGCGCCCGAGGCAGCGGCGGAGCGCCAGTTCGTCCTGCTTGTGACCGCGCGTGACCATCACAATGGTGGTGTTGGCGTCGATCGGGAAGCGGTCGATCGCCGCCTCGTAGTCGTCGCAGATGACCTCGTCGGCTTCCGGCAGGTTCTCGGCGTTGGCGAAGTCTTCGCGGTCATCGAGCACGGCGACGTGGAAATCGAGGAAGTCCGCAAGCTTGGCCAGCGACCGCCCAATGTGCCCGGCCCCGACCACCAGGAAAACGGGCTTCGATTCCACCACTTCGAGGTAAACCGAAGTGGCCCCGGCCACAGTACGCGGGGTCAGCCCACCCTCGCCGAGGTAGAGGGTCTCGGCCGCGTGGCGTTCGAAAGCACCTGCTGCGTGGGTGCCCACCAGATCGTCAAGCCGAGAGTCACCAAGCGTGCCCATGCGATCGCCCGAACGCTCGGTCAGCATCCGCGCCCCCGGTTGAAGCGGGAGCGGGCCTGCCTCGAGGACTGAGGCGAGGACGACAGGTTCGCCGCCAGCGGCGGCGCGCATGAGCCGCTGTGTCAGTTCCAGCATATCGGGAAGTCTAAGCGATCAAGCAGGGCGGGGGTGGAGTTCGTGGCTGAAGCAGGTCCTCGAAAGCTGGAAGGGAAAGCCCGGCCTGCTTGAGGATGGATCCAAAGGTTCCGGCGGGGAGTTGAGGCTGCGGGTGAGGGACAATCACCGTGCGCGCCCCGTCGGCGGTGAGGCGACGGAGCGTTATGTGACTGCCCCTTTGGCTGACTCGTTGGAATCCCAACCGCTCCAGCACGCGAAGGATCTCCCGGCTGGAGTAGGGCCTAGACAACTATCTGTTCGAGGCGGGGCTGCACAGACTCGTTGATGACCAACGGATCGCCTTCCTCAAAATACAGTTCAAGCGCCTCTCTGATGGCCTCGCGTGCCTCCTCGGGGGACGAGCCGAAGGAACTCACTTCGACGTTGAGGGCAAGAGCCGTCCAATAGTCGCCGTCGCGGTAGATCACCACATCAATGGTAGCCATGGAGCCTCCCGGCTCATTCTACATTCCGTCGCGCCCGCCTGCCCCCAACCCGGCCCTCTGCTACCCTCAACCAACCACCCCAAGTTCGGCAGCAACACACGGCGGAGGACCCCATGTCTGCACTTCAGGAGCGCGACCCGGCGGTCGCGGCGATCATCGCCGATGAGCGCGTCCGGCAGGTTGAAACGCTCGAGATGATCGCGAGCGAGAATTACGCCTCGTCCGCCGTGCTCGAGGCCACGGGTTCGATCTTCACCAACAAATATGCCGAGGGCTACCCCGGCAAGCGCTACTACGCGGGCAACGTCCACAGCGACCGCCTGGAGCAGCTCGCCATCGACCGCGCGAAAGAGCTGTTCGGGGCTGAGCACGCGAACGTCCAGCCGACCAGCGGCGCCGAGGCCAACATGGCCGCCTACCTCGCCTTCGTGAAGCCCGGCGACACGATCATGGGCATGGAGCTGAGCCAGGGCGGGCACCTCACGCACGGCTCGCCGGTCAACTTCAGCGGGCAGTTCTACCACTTCGTGCCGTACACCGTGGACCGCGAGTCCGAGGTCATCGACATGGCCGAGGTGCGCCGCCTGGCGCTCGAGACGAGGCCGAAGATCATCGTCGCCGGCGCCACGGCGTATCCCCGCGCGATCGACTTCGCCGCCTTCGCCTCGGTGGCGAGGGAAGCAGGCGCGCTGCTGATGGTCGACATGTCGCACATCGCGGGGCTGGTCGCTGGCGGCGTCCACATGTCGCCCGTGCCCCACGCCGACCTCGTCACCACCACCACCCACAAAACCCTCCGCGGCCCGCGCGGGGCGCTTGCGCTTTCGAAGATCGAACACGCGGACGCAATCGACAAGGCCGTCTTCCCCGGTACCCAGGGCGGGCCGCATCTGCACACCATCGCCGGCAAGGCGGTGGCCTTTGGCGAGGCGTTGAAGCCCGAATTCAAGCTCTACGCCGCGAGGATCGTCAGCAACGCGACGGTCCTGGCGGACGAACTGATCCGCCTCGGACTCCGGCTGGTTTCGGGCGGCACCGACAACCACCTCATCCTCGCCGACTGCAACTCCGTGGGGATCAGCGGGTTGAAGGCGCAGAACGCGCTCCAGGGCGCCGGGATCATCACCAATAAGAACACGATCCCCTACGACCAGCGCTCCGCCGCAATCACCAGCGGCCTGCGAATCGGCACCGCCGCCCTCACCTCACGCGAGATGGGCCCGGACGAGATGCGCCGCGTTGCCGCCTGGATCATGCGCGTCCTCAAGGACCCGGACGGCGAAGGCATCCGCGAAGGCGTCCGGGTGGAGGTGGCCGAGTTCGCGCGGGGCTATGGGGTGCCGGGCATCACGGACGGCTAGTCAGTCGCTGGTCAGCGTCTGCGGTACGCGGCGTAGCCGGACGATCTGGTTGCCGACGTCCACTTCGAGGTTGAAGAACTTGAGCACGTCGCAGCCGAGTAGCGACGGCGTTGACTCCGACTTCAGTTCACCAATCCGGATCGGCGCATCAACGACTTCCCAACCTCCGTCGTCTCGCTGGAACGCCAGCCGGGCCGGGAAGGTGCGATACCTCAAGGAGCCGGAGATCCCATGGACGGGGTCGCTCGGCGGCCAGTTGTCCGGGTCCAGGCTTTCGGCCGACATCCCGAACTTGCGGATGGCATCTCGCGCGTGGATGCACGTGAAGGCAGCACCGGTATCGACTACAAACGGAATCGGGACCCAGTCCGGCTGCAAGCCATCGACATCGGCGACAATCTCCACCAGCGGCTGAGGAAGAATGTTGCGGGCGAAGAACCCCGGAATCACAAGAGCAAACTGGCGGACCTGGCCGTGATGAACTCAATCCACACGTCCGTCCGGACGTCGAGACCGCTGCGTTCGAGATCGTCAACGAGCCCGGCGAGATGATCGTTCGATTCGACGACGGAGCCTTCCTTCACGGCGACGAACTTCTCGGGGTACTCGGCCAGCAACTCCTGATAGTGATCGTTCCAAAAGGCTTGAATTCTGGCGGATTCTTCCAAGCTGGGGTCTGGACGAACGATTGTCGTGGCCGCTCCACATCCTCCATGGACGCGTGCGCGTCATGATTGTTCGACTTCTGGTATGAGTTCGTCCATTGTAACTCGATCGGAAGCTTGGCTGGTCCGTCTCTGCGCCGGTCCCGCATTGAGCACAAGACCCCCCGATGCTAGGCTGACGGTTCGCGCCGGGGGTCCGGCTCTTCTTTGGAAGGGCAAACCCATCGCCCCGGTTGATTGAGGACCCATTGCGGGAATATGAATTGACGGTGGTCTATGACCTCGCCGTCCAGGAGGCTGGCGGCCCTGAAGCCAGCGTCGAACTCCTCACAAACGTCATCGAAGCACGCGGCGGCAAGCTGCTTAAAGTTGATCACTGGGGCCGCCGGCGGATGGCCTACCCGATCAACAAGGTGATCGACGCCGACTACATCGTCACCCGCGTCGAGTTCGAGCCCTCCGCCGTCGCGCCACTCGAGGCGACGCTTGGAATCGACGAGCGCATCTTCCGGCACCTGATCGTCCGTGCGGATGAGCTGCCTCTGCCGTTGCCGCCGCGCGAACCGCGCCAGCAGCCGGGCTTCGTCCCACAAGCGGCCCCGGTGGCAGTTCAGGAGCCAGCGGCGGCTGTGCCCGCCGAAGCAGCAGTCGTTGACGCTGCGCAGGCTGGTGAGCCGTCTGCCCCGCCAATCGCAGAGGCAGAGCCATCCGCAGCCGCTCCAGCAGTAGAAGCGGCCCCGGCGCCCGAGGTCTCGGCGATGCCCGTTGCAGAAACGACCACTGCTGACGCTCCCGCCGCTGAAGGTTCGCCAGAGGGGGTTGCTGAACAGTCCCCCGCCGATGCAGCCGACACCGCAGCAGCAGAGACAGTGGTGGCCGCCAAACCCGAGACGGAATCCGCGCCGAAAGCGTAGTTTCGAGGGAGCTAAGACCATGGCAAGCCTGAACAAAGTGATGCTCATTGGAAACGCCGGTAAGGACGCGGAACTGCGCTACCTCGCCAACGGCACTCCGCAGGCCAAGTTCAGCCTTGCCGTGAACCGCAACTTCAAGGGCGCCGACGGGGAGTGGAAAGAAGAAACCGAGTGGTTCAACGTCGTGATCTGGGCGGCCCTCGCCGAACGCATCAGCCAGAACGTGACCAAGGGCAAGCAGATCTACGTTGAAGGCCGCCTCTCCACCCGCACCTGGGACGATGACCAGGGCGTGAAACACTACATGACCGAAGTCATCGCCAACGACCTGAAGATCCTGGAACGGCGTGAAGCTGGCCAATCGGGCGGCGGCGAAGAGTGGGGTGACGGCGCGTCTCGTGGCGGCGGGCGTCCACAGCAGCGCAGCGGCGGCAACAACGGGCCGCGCAACGGCGGCGGCGCGGCCGCCGGCGGCGGAGACATCGATGTCGATGACCTGCCATTTGAATAACACACCCGGCGGGAGGCCTACTCCTGCCATCACCCGGTGCGCCCGGCGCGCACAGACCCATCGGGAAGGAACCACCTCATGAGTAACGAAGAACGATCCGACCGGCCAGAACGGTCCGAACGCCCAGAGCGCGGAGACGGCGACCGGCCCTCGCGCCCCGCCCCTCGCCGCTTCGGCGGCCGCCGCAAGGTCTGCCGATTCTGCGTGGACCACGTGAAAGGCATCGACTACAAAGACATCGGCCGCATTCGAATGTTCGTCAGCGACCGCGGGAAGATTGAGCCACGCCGCAAGACGGGCGCCTGCCTGAAGCACCAACGGTTGGTGTGCACGGCGATCAAGCGCGCCCGCCACCTGGCAATGCTGCCCTATACGCTTTCGCACATCCGTCAAACCGGGGTCTTCCCGACGAGGGGCTAAGCTCCAACCGAAAGGGACGACATGGCACGCCGAGAACGCACAACCGGGCTTCCCCGCCCTCGCCCCCGCTCTCATGCCCGGGACGAACGCCGCGTCGCCGGGATCGAACTCTCGGACCGCAACGTGCGCTTCGGGGTGCTCGGTGGCGCGCTGGCCTTGCTTCTGCTCGTGCTGGGGCTGCTCGGCTACCGGTGGTACGACAACAACATCGCTCAGCCGAGGGGGACCATCCTCACGGTGGGCGGGCAGACGGTTTCGCTGCGCTACTACACGGACCGGCTGTTCAAGTTCGCTTCGGATAACCAGAGCTCTGGCCAGAGCCTGCCGCTGCTCGAACAGGCCCTGCTGTCGAAACTCGAAGACGAAGAGTTAACGCGGTTACTCGCCAGCAAGAACGGGATCACGATCAGCGAAGAGGACATCACCAACCAGATCGGCGTGGAACTGGGCGTACCCGTGGCTGGCAGCGGGAGTTCGTTTGATACGCTCTACCGCGCAAAGCTCAAGACCACAAAGATGAGCGACGGCAACTTCCGCCGTCTGACGAAGGTGACGCTCGCCAACAACCGCCTGCTCGATCAGTACGAAAAGGAGGTCGGCACGACTGGCGAGACGGTCTCCGTGCGCGCCGTCGTCTCGAACGGCAAAGCAGCGTCCGACGCCGTCCTTGCACGGATCAAAGCGGGCGAGGACATGGGTACCGTCGCTCAACTGGAATCGAGAGACCCGAACTCGCGCCAGAAGGATGGGATCCTGGACCCGCAGCCCACTGCGCTCCTCCCCGAACCACTCCGCAAGGCTCTTGAGGCCGTCAAGGACGGCGAGATCGTTGGACCAGTTTCTGTCCAGGGCAGCTTCTGGGTGCTGAAGGTCGAAGCTCGTGACGCCGCGGGCACGCTCTCAACCACCAACATCACCCAACTGGCGAAGCTGAAGCTTGACAACGCGCTCAAAGACCTGAAAACCACCACGACCACGAAGCGGTCGCTCGAATCGTCAGACATCAAGTGGGCTGAGGCCCACATCTCGTGATGCCGTGACGCGCGAAATTGGCGTGGGCATTGTGGGCCTGGGCGTGGTCGGCGGCGGCGTGGCGCGGGCGCTGCTGGAGCGGCGGGAATACTTCGCGCGCCAGGTTGGCGCCTCCCTCGTCGTCCGGCGTGCGGCCGTGCGCGATCTTTCAAAACCGCGCGCCGTCGAACTGCCCGCGGGCGCCCTCACAAACGACGTGAATGCCGTGCTGGACGACCCCGCGATCGACATCGTGGTCGAGGTGATCGGCGGAGAAGAGCCGGCGGGGACGTTTATTCGCCGGGCGCTGGCCGCTGGCAAGCACGTTGTCACGGCGAACAAAGAGCTGATGGCGAAGTCCGGACCGGAGCTGCTCGCCGACGCGCACGCCCGTGGGCTGGATATCATGTTCGAAGCGAGCGTAGGCGGGGGCATCCCCCTCATTTCGCCGCTGCGCCGAGACCTCCTGGCGAACAAGATCACGTCGATCCGGGCGATCATCAACGGCACCACCAACTACATTCTCACGAGCATGACGAGCGCTGGAGCAGCCGCCGAGGCGCTCCGGCAGCAGGGCATCGAGCCGATCGGCGGTGGCGGCTACGCCGAAGCGCTGGCTGCCGCGCAGGAGCTGGGGTACGCGGAGACGGACCCCACCAACGATGTCGAGGGCTACGACGCCGCCTACAAACTGGCGATCATGGCGACGCTCGGCTTCCGCACGCGGGTGCGCCCCACCCAGGTCCACACCGAGGGCATCACAAAGCTCACGGCGCGGGATTTCCAGTACGCAAGAGAGCTTGGGTACGTGATCAAGCTGCTCGCCATCGCAGAGCGCACAGAAGGCGGGATCGTTGCTCGCGTTGCCCCCGCCTTCTTACCCGCGGCCACGCCACTCGCCAAGGTGGACGGCGTCTACAACGCTGTCCAGATCGTTGGTGACCTGACGGGTACAGTGCTCTTCCAGGGCAAGGGAGCGGGCGCCGACCCCACCAGTTCGGCAGTCGTCGCTGACCTGCTGGACCTCTCGCACGCCATCGTCCAGGGCAACCGCGAACGCAAGTACTGGGGGCCCGAAGGGGACATCCCTGTCCTCGGCCTCGATGCTCTCGAGACGCGTTACTATCTTCGTGTGTCAGTCACCGACCAGCCGGGTGTGCTTGCGCAGATCGCGCAGTCGCTTGGAAACCACAACGTGAGCATCGCCGCCGTGAACCAGAAGGAAGCGGACGCGGATGAACAAACCGCCGAACTGGTAGTGATGACGCACCGCGCCCGCGAAGGCGCAATGCGCGACGCCCTCCAGGAGATCTCCGCGCTGCCCGTGGTAGCAGGGGTCAACGCTTTCCTGCGTGTTGAGGGGTAGCGGCTGTGGCTGGTGAACCCCAGGCCCAGGCCCTTGGCGAAATCATCACCTGGCTAGAGCAGCAGGTCCGTGGCACGCGGGACGACCAGCAGCGGATGCTGGAGCAGGTCGACCAGGTGCGCCGCCAGATCTACGACCTTGCAGAGCAGCTAAACGCCAACGAGCGGGCCATCCGCGAAGTCGATCCCAAATTTTTGCCGCTGAAAGGCGTCCCGGAGAAGATCCGCTCGCTCGATGAGGGCACCGAGCACATTCGCCAGAACCTCTCCGCCAACCGGGCGGATGTGGACAACGCGCTGCGCATCGTGAAAGCCGAAGCGGAATCGGACCGCGCCGAGCGGGGTGAAGCGTCAAAGCGCATCGAACGCGCCGTGCACCAGCTCGGTCTCGTCATCGCCGACGTTTCGCAGGTGCAGCAGCAGACCTCCCAGGTGGGGCAGTCGCTCCAGACCGTGCTCGAACGGCAGCGCGAGATCGAGGCCCGGACGGAGCAATTCGGGCTGCGCCTGGACCGTTCGATCGAGGTCAATCGGGACCTCGAGGAGCGGATCAAGGTGGTGCTCACGGCGGACCAGGATGAGCGATTCGAAGTCGTGTTCGAACGCCTCCAGGTGGTCGGTGAGATGGTTAAGCGCAACGAAGAGATGATCGCTGGCGTGGTCAACGAACGCAGCCTTCGCCAGGAGGTGCTCGATGAGGTGAGCGTCTGGCGGCAAGAGCATTCGCGCATTGATGGGCGCCTGAACGCGCTCGAAGAGGTGGTCGAGAAGATGCTTGCGCAGGTGGACAAGGTGCACGGCGAAATTACCATCCTGGAGGGGCGCCACTCCGGCCTCGGCGAACGCGTCGCCGGCATCCGCCGGGACATCTCCGAAGTGCTGGACGGGGTACGGGCGGAGTTCGCCAAGTACAACCAGATGACGGAGAAGCAGCGTCGCAAGCAGATCCAGGTGCTCGAACAGGAGCTGCGCGAAACGAAGTTCCACGCCTTCAGACCGCCGGAGGAGCCGTGACCGAGCGACGCGCGTCTGGCGGGATCCTGCGCCGCTGGGAGAGCATCCTTCCGCTTACCGATGCCACGCCCCGCATCAGCCTCGGCGAAGGGAGCACGCCGCTGGTTCGCGCCGCCCACATCGCCGGCGACTGCGGGCTGGACGAACTCTGGTTCAAGCTGGAGAGCTGCAACCCCAGTGGTTCGTTTAAGGATCGGGGAATGGTCGTCGCGGTGGCCAAGGCGCTCGAAGCAGGCGCGAAGGCGATCATGTGCGCGAGCACCGGCAACACCAGTGCCAGCGCAGCCGCTTACGCCGCCCACTGTGGCATCGGTTGCTACGTCCTGGTGCCGGGTGGCGGCAATGTGGCGGCCGGCAAGATGGCCCAGGCGATCGCCTACGGGAGCAAGATCATCGAGATCGAAGGCAACTTCGACGATGCCTTGAACGCCGCCCGCGCGCTCACCGCCAAGCACCCCGTCGCGCTGGTCAACTCCGTCAACCCGCATCGCATCGAAGGGCAGAAGACGGCTGCCTTCGAGATCTGCGAGACGCTAGGGGATGCGCCGGATGTGCTCGCCATTCCCGTGGGCAACGCCGGGAATATCACCGCCTACTGGAAGGGCTTCGGCGAATGCGCCGAGCTGGGCCGCGCCACGCTGCACCCCAGGATGTTCGGCTTCCAGGCTGCGGGCGCGGCTCCGCTTGTGCTTGGCAAGCCGGTCGCCAAGCCGAACACTGTGGCGACCGCGATCCGCATCGGCAATCCCGCCTCCTGGCAGGGCGCCGTCGCCGCCCGCGACGAGAGTTCGGGACTGATCGAATCGGTGACCGACGAGGAGATCCTCGAAGCGTACGCCCTGCTCGCGCGACGCGAAGGGCTGTTCGTGGAGCCGGCCAGCGCGGCCAGCGTCGCAGGGCTATTAAAGCTGGCGCGCGCGGGCCGAGGGCACGGTGGGCGCGCCGTCGCCATCCTCACCGGGAACGGGCTCAAGGACCCGGACACCGCCCTCGCCCAGTACAACCCGGACGTTACGAAGTCCGATTCAACCGTGGCCGGCATCGAAAAAGCGCTCAACTGGTAGGGACAGAGGCGGGTATCAGTACCGCGACTTTCGGGCGGGGGGTCATGGAGTCAGTAGCGCGCGCATGAGCAAGCGATTGGTTGTGGCTTGTGCACGGTCGGCAGGCACGGCTCAACGGGCGAGTTCGTCAGACCTTCCAAATACCGGGAACCCGAGGGTCGGGCAGGTAAGCGCAGTAGGTGCCGGTGCGGATGGCTCGGTCGAGGTGCTCCCCTAACGGCGAGTTGTGCGCA
Organism: Tepidiformaceae bacterium; assembly: GCA_039917655.1. GTDB lineage: Bacteria > Chloroflexota > Dehalococcoidia > Tepidiformales > Tepidiformaceae > PNKC01. The sequence goes on along the minus strand of JBDSJC010000128.1, from coordinate 3,832 downwards.
TGGATTCGTGTCATGGCCTGGCGGACGGCCCTGGTCACGCTCACTCTCGCGCGTTCCGAGGGGGAAGCCGCGTGTCGAGCACGGCCACCCAGGCCGAACGCATGCGACAGCTCGCGGACAATGAAGTCACGTTCAGCGTCCGCCTGAGCGGCCCGTTCCGAATCCCCCATGGCCCGCGCCCCATCCATGTCCTCCTCGATCTCGACAAGCCTCCGGCGGTACGACTCCTTGGCTTGCGCATCAAGCAACGGGCCAGAATCCAATTCGCCCGAGAACCTCAGGCCGGGTTCCGTTGCTCGGTTTGCCTTCCCAGGTTCGACCCTCTCGCCGGCGACCAGATCCAAAACATGGAACTCCCTTCCCGGCTCGGCGAGGAGCCGGGCCAGGTAGTGCAGGCCCTTCAGGTCCCGCAGGCGTACGGTATGCTCCTCGAACTCGACCGACCAGTAGTCGCCCTCTCGCCGAAAGGCGTTTTCCTGGCGGACGCGCCCATCGGCGCCAGGTGGGACCGGCTGCACCTGTACCCTGGGCTCTCCTACTTCATTTCCTCGCTCCTCGCCGCAAGCCTGCGCTGCTCGCGCCGCCTCAAGCCTGGCTCCGATCTGCTCGAAAGCTGACCGTGCGGCTCGGAACTCCAGTAGCGCTAGAACCTCGTTTCCCTCGGCGCGGCAGGCGTCCCCGAGTCCCATGCGAGCGAGGGCCGTCTCGTAGGGTGCGCCGACCTCGTTCCAGAGATGCGCGGCCTCGGCGAACTCCAGGCGGGCGCCGGCCGGATCGCCTTCGGCCAGCCGTACTCTTCCCCGGGCGAGGGTTGCGCTGGCAGCGAGCGCCTTGCTCTCGAACAACGCCCCGATCCGCGAGAGCTGCTCTGCCGCCGCTCGGGCCGAATCGAGATTTCCGGCGGCGATATCGATCTCGACCTGCGCCTCGAGGAGGGGCGCCCAGCGCAGCTCGGTGTTCGGTGGCACCTCTTTGGAGGGCACATTCCCGGGGCGTTCGAGAGCATCGCGGATGGATGCTGCCGCCAGCCCGATGTCGCCGTGGGCCAGGTGGACAAGGGCGAGACCTGGTTGTGGGTCCCACCCGCCCTCGTGCGCCCCCAGGAATGCCGCCTCCGCGCCCTGGATGTCTCCTCTTCTGAAGCGGATGCGGCCGAGTTCGGTCAGCGGCCACCCGAACTCCCGACGCAAGTACGGCCGCAATTCGTCGCAGGCTAAGAGCGCTTCCTTCTCCGCTTCCACCCACGAACCTCGCAGGCGGAGGATCTGCGCCCGGTGAACTCGGCAGCGTCCGTGGACACTTCCCACGGGCTGCCCCTGCCGCCAGCGCTCCATCGCTTCCGTCCATTCCTCGGCCAGGTCGTATTGCGCGAGCGCTTGCAGCGCACAGACGACTTCGCAATAAACAATCCCCGTGGAGAGGGGATCGAGCTCACCGGAGACGGCTGCCAAAGCAGCTTCGTTGAGCAGCCCGAGTCCCTGCGAGACATCGCCTTGGAGGATCAGGCTGCGGGCCTCGGCTACACGGCCGAGGGCGGCTGCGGCCGGAGCGCAATTCGTGCCCGTGTCGATCGCTCGGCGCGCCCACCGCCGGGCTTCCTGGAAGTCGCCTGACAGCAGCCGTTCGTAGTTTCGAACCACGGCGAGCCAAGCGTGAACCGGTGTCTCGTCCAGGCCATCGAGGAGCTGCTCAACCCGCCTGGCCCAGGCACGCACGGGGGCCATGAGCGCAGTGTCGAAGAGCAGGTGCATAGCGACCCGGACTGCCGCGCCCGCTGCCGCAAGAGGATCCCCGGCCCGCACGGCCTGGGCATAAGCCCGTTCCCACGTCGCGATCGTCACATTGAGATGACCAGCGGCGTAGGCCATGTCGGCGAGAAGGGCGAGGTCCGGCGCAATCAACGGCGATCGAGCATCAGCCTCGATGAGCAAGTCGTAAGCCTGCTGCCACTCCCCCCGTGACACGGCATCGCGCGCCCGTCCAAGGACGGCCTCGCCGGGCGATTCATCGCCTATCGGTATGAAAGCCGCCGAATCGAGGGTCATAGGTACTCCGACCGCAATTGTAACTACAGAAGTTACCGCCGTAACGGCCGTCGTCACGCATTAGTAGTTGGAAGGCCAGAGATCGGCGACCACAGCGGCCATGAGCTACGGGGGTCAATCCGAATCTCAGATGGAGGAAGAGCTATGGATACGGTAAACGTCAACGGAATGGAACTGGAGTACGAGGTAAAGGGATCAGGCGAGCCGGTCCTGCTGATCAGCACCGGCCCCATCGCGGACAGCCCACTGCCGCTGTTCCCGGAGAAGGCGCTGGCCGGCTACCGGTTGATCCGGTACCGGCAGCGGGGACTGGCCTGCAGCAGCAATGGCGCGGCGCCGGTGAGCTTCGCGGAGCATGCGGCCGACGCCGCTTCACTGCTCGGCCGTCTCGGCGTCTCTCGCGCGCATCTCGCGGGCCACTCGACGGGGGGTTTGATCGCACTTCAGATGGCGGTCGATCATCCCGACGTCGTGCAGACGTTGGCTCTTCTCGAGCCGCCGCTGGCGGGCGCGCCGAGCGCGGGGGCATTCTTCGAGAAGGCGGGGCCGGCTCTGGCGGCTTACAGCTGCGGTGACCGCGATGGCGCGATGGCGGGGTTCCTGAGCCTGGTATCCGGCCTCGACTGGGACACCTGCCGGACCGTAATCGAGAAGCACGTCCCGGGCGGTGTGGCGCAGGCTATAGGGAACGCCGACAATTTCTTCGACAGCTATTTGCCGTCTCTCAGCACATGGCAGTTCGGGCCGGAGCAGGCAGCATCAATCTCCCAACCGATACTCTCCGTGCTGGGCACGGAGACCGACCCGTGGTTTATCGATAGCCACGAATTGCTCCACTCCTGGTTCCCACAGGTGGAGGACTACAGGATCAAAGGCGTCGGTCACTTGCTGCACATGCAGCGCCCAGAGCCGGTTGCCCGAGGCATCGCCGAATTCTTTGCTCGTCATCCAATGGCTGGCGGGTGAGAAAGGGTTAGCCGCCGGATTCGCGGATACCGGCCGCGTCCCAAACTCCTGCCGCGGAAATGGCGCATCTCGCTGGATCATTGTCCGCGGCAGGCGCCAGGCCGTTGGCCGTTGGCCAAGTCAGGACCACGCGCATGAGGAAGCAGTGAGATGTGGTCTTGTGCCCGGTCCGTGGGCGCGTGCTCACCGGGCGCCGTTGTGCGCCGGATGGTCATCTGAGGGCCATCGGCGAACAGCGATCCGGCAGGCGCGAATGGAAACAAGCTTGGCGGTCGAGCGGGGCTGAGGGATGGGATCACCATCTTCGCGTATCAGCTCGAGGTGGAGCGCGAATCGCCTCGGCGACGAGCAGCTCGGTTTCTTCTCGCGTTGGGGCGGCGGCCACGCAGCCCGGGAGGTCCGGCACGTACGCGGATCAGTTCGCCTCGCCCTCTTCGAAGATCACGGTGTAGGCGGTCACTTACGATCCTCCATTTGAACCTGACACATGGTAGCGCGTTGTTCGGCGGCAAGAGCCTTGCGACTGCGGGGCCATCAATGCCACGATGCGCGCGACTAAGCACTTCAACACTCACCACTTCATTCCGGAGCATCCATGATCGACTGGCCCGCCACACACAGAGAGGCCCTCGAGATCTTCGTCCGCTACCTCCAGATCGACACCTCGAACCCGCCGGGCAACGAAAAGCCCGCCGCGCGTTACCTCGGTGGTCTGCTCGAAGCGGAAGGCATCGAATGCGAATACATCGAGACGGCGCCGGACCGCGAGGTGCTCGTCGCCCGGCTCCGGGGCGATGGCTCGAAGCGGCCGTTGATGCTCT
>JBDSJC010000127.1:0-6265 GCA_039917655.1 Tepidiformaceae bacterium | reverse complement strand
AAAGCGGGATGAGCTTCGCTGGTTTCGCGCGGAAGATGTGCCGGCTTGGTCTCGACGGGCTCGTTTGGGCCATCGGTATTCCGGGCACGCTGGGAGGAGCGGTCGTCTACAACGCTGGCGCCTACGGCGGCTGCCTCGCGGATGTGCTCACGCGCATCCGGCTACAGGAGCCGGGCGGCCGGGATTCGTGGGTGGAGGCTAGCGACCTTGGCCTCGTCTACCGCGGCAGCGTATTCACGCGCGGCCAATTCGCCGGGAAAACCGTGCTTGAAGCCGAAGTGCAGTTGAGCCCAGGCGATGCAAAGGCACTCCTCTCCCAGGCCGCCAGCTACGACGAGAACCGCCTCGCTGCCCAGCCGCGCGGACGCAACGCGGGTTCCACCTTCAAGAACCCGCCGGATCACCCGGCGTGGAAGCTGATCGATTCGGTCGGCATGCGCGGCATGGAACGCGGCGAGGCGGCCGTCAGCGATAAGCATTGCAACTTCTTCGTCAACTACGGCAACGCCAAAGCCGCCGACGTCGCATGGCTAATCGCCGAAGCACAGCGCCGCGTGCTCGACCAGTTCGGCGTCGAACTCGAACGCGAAGTGGCATTTGTGGGGGCATGGTGATGGCGAAACAACGTGTCGCGGTCATCTTCGGCGGACGCTCGGGCGAGCACGAAGTAAGCGTGGTCAGCGCCCGGAGCGTGATCAACGCCCTCGATCCTGAGCGCTGGGAAGCGGTTCCAATAGTTATCACACGCAGCGGCGCCTGGCTGGGGCCGACCGAGTCACGGGAGGCTTCGAAGACCACCCGTGCTGCGTTCGAGGGCGAGATCGGCGACTCGGTGCTGCGCAGCTGCGAAGCTTTGGCCGCGTTGGCCTCCTGCGCTGTCGCTTTTCCGTTGGTACATGGCACCTACGGCGAAGACGGGACTCTCCAGGGCTTCCTCGAAATCGCCGGCATTCCGTACGCCGGATGTGGCGTGGCGGCCAGCGCAATCGGCATGGACAAGGCGCTGATGAAGGCAATTTTCAACGAATCTGGAATTCGGGTGACGCGCTATCTTGTAATCCGATCATGGGAGTATACACTTGCCCAGAATCTTTCGATGCAACTGATAGAAGAATCGATCGGGTACCCGTGTTTCGTGAAGCCGGCAAACGGAGGCTCAAGCGTCGGCATCACCCGCGCCGATTCCCGCGAAGACATCTCCGGCGCGATTGAACTCGCGCTCCGCTACGACGACAAGGTGGTCATCGAGCAGCCAGTGCGCGGGCGGGAAGTCGAATGCTCCGTCCTCGGGAACGAAGACCCGCAGGCGAGCATCGTTGGCGAGATCGAACCGGACCGCGCGTTCTACGACTACGAAAGCAAGTACTCGGAAAGTTCAACCACTGGCCTCCACATCCCGGCCCGCATCGATCCGGCGACCGCGTCCAGAGTCCAGGAGCTCGCCATCCGCATGTACAAGGTGATGGGATGCGAGGGCTACGCCCGCGTCGATTTCTTCGCCACAGATGACGGCGATGTGGTGGCGAACGAAATTAACACCATCCCCGGGTTCACGAACATCAGCATGTACCCAAAGCTCTGGCAGGCGAGCGGCCTGGGCTATACGGACCTCCTGACGCGCATCCTCGAACTGGCCTTCGAACGCCACGAACGGAGGGCGCGACGATGATCATCAAACGCAACCGTCAGAAGCCCCAGGGCGTCCGCAAGATCATCCGGCGCACCCCTACGGTCGGCGCACAGGCGCCGCGCAAGATCGTCACGCGTCCACGCGCTTCAGGCGTCGCCCCAGCGAAGCAAGTGGGCTGGCACGCGCCGCGGATTGGGCTGCCGAGGCTGCCCCGCGTCTCGATTCACGTGCAAAAGCGTTATGTGGTTCTCGCGGGCGTGCTCGGTTCGTTGGCGCTCATCGGTGCCTGGGGCTACTGGGTATTCACCTCACCGTTCTTCCGCATTAGCGACGTCGTCGTCGAAGGCAACAGCCGCGTGAGCACGGACACCATCGTGGGCGCCGCGGATCTCTTCGGCGAGAGCATGTTCACCACGGACCTCGCGGCGGCGCAGAAGGAGCTCTACCAACTGCCGCTGGTGAACTCCGTGCGGGTCGAACGCGAGTGGCCGCACACCTTGAAGATCGTCGTCGAAGAGCGCAAAGCGTGGGGGACGTGGGAGCAAGGCGGCGTCCAGTACACCATCGATCGCAACGGAGTCGTCCTCGGCTTAGGTCCGGCGGCCAATGACTCGCCCAGCATCGTCAGCAGCGAAACCGGCTCCCGGGTGCAGGGCGACCACGTCGATTACCAGGCGGTAGACGCGGCGGCCGAAATCTACGAAAAGCTACCTCGCCAGCTCGGCACCACAGTCAAGCAAGTTTCGTTTATCGCGGGCAAAGGCGTTCAGGTGACGACCACCAACAACCAGACTGCACTGTTGGGCGATAGCAGCAGCATCGCCTACAAGCTCGCCGTCTGGGCGGCCATGGCACAGCAAGCCCAGACCCAAAAGATCAGCTACACAACCATCGACCTGCGATACGGCAACCGGCCGGTGCTGCAGTGAAAACAGGAGGACGCATGAAGAGACGAAGCACCGTCGCCGCGATTGACGTGGGGTCAACCAAAGTGGTCGTCGTGGTGGGCGATGTGGGAGAGAGCGGAGAGACGCGCATCCTTGGAGTGGGCGTCTCTCCGGCCACGGGCCTTTCGCGCGGGGTTATCGATAACATCCAGTCCGCCCGCGAAGCGGTGGGAATCGCCGTTGAAAAGGCGGAGCAGGCGTGCGGGATGCGCATTCTGAGCGCGGTCGTCGGCATCTCGGGCAACCACATCGCTTCGCAGAACAACCGCGGTATCGTGGCGATCCCTGATCGCAGCCGCCCGATCTCCTCCGATGACCGGCTGCGCGTGCTGGCAAGCGCCGCCCAGATCAGCATTCCAACAAACCGCCAGGTCATCCATGTGCTTCCGCGGGGCTACTGGATCGAAGGCACGGACCAGGTGAGCGATCCGGTTGGCATGTTCGGCGGGCGTTTGGACGCTGAAACGCACATCGTCACCGGCGCGGTTTCGGCCATCCAGAACCTGACCAAATGCATCGAAGGCGCGGGAGTGCAGGTAGATGACATCGTCCTCGAGTCCGTCGCCTCGGCTACCAGCGCGCTGGAAGAGCAGGAGCGGCAGCAGGGCGTCGCGCTCGTGGACATCGGCGGCAGCACCACGTCCGTTGCGGTTTACGACGAAGGCGCGGTGGCCCACACCGCCTGCCTGCCGATCGCGGGGTCACACCTCACACACGATCTCGCCCGAGTGCTCCGCTGCCCCTGGGAGAGCGCCGAGGAGCTGAAGTGCAAGCACGGCGCGGCCTTCGCAGACCTCTCGCTGCACAACGAATCGGTCGAGATCCAGGCCTTCGGGACACAGACCACGAAGTCCGTCTCACTGATCCACGTCTGCGAGATCCTCCAGGCCCGCAGCGAAGAGATCCTCGAAATGGTGGCGCTCGAACTGAAGCGTGCCGGCTACCTCGAGAAGATCGCCGCTGGACTCGTGCTCACTGGCGGCTCAGCCCAGTTGCGCGGCTTCGCGGAAGTGGCGGAATCGCGACTGGGGATCCCGGCGCGCGTCGCCAAACCTCATGGCTACTCCGGGCTCTCCGACCTCATCGGGACGCCCGCGTACGCAACGTCGATCGGCCTCGTCGAATACGCACTCGCCGGAAGAGAGCGTGTATTCGAAGCACCGAACGTCGGATTCGAAAACCCGGCAGGCGGAATCCTGCGCCGCATCGCATCGATCGGACGGGCCCTGATGCCCGAATAGGAAGATGAGAAACGAGGGATGCAATTGAGCCTCATCGACTTCACCCGCAGTCAAGAGCCGTTCAAGGAAGGAAAGGACCACGCAATGAGCATTCGATTTGATTCAGAACTGCTGCCAGATATCAAAGTGGTGGGCGTCGGCGGAGGCGGCTGCAACGCCGTCAACCGCATGGTGCGAGCGAAGATTCCGGGAGTGACGTTCGTCGCCTGCAACACGGACGCCCAGGCGCTGATGTCTTCCGAGGCGCCGAACCGTGTGCGCATCGGTGAAAAGCTGACGAAGGGCCTCGGCGTGGGTGGGGACCCCGCCCGCGGTGAACGCGCCGCCGACGAGAGCCGCGACGAGCTGTACGAGCTGCTGCGCGGCACCGAGATGGTCTTCGTGACGGCCGGCATGGGCGGGGGCACGGGCACCGGCGCTGCACCAATCATCGCCGAGATCGCCAAAGATTGCGGCGCGCTCACCATCGGCGTCGTCACCAAGCCGTTCCCGTGGGAGGGTGCGCGCCGCGCGAAACAGGCCGAAGAAGGCCTTGCCCGGCTTCGCGAAAAAGTGGACACGCTGATCGCTATCCCCAACGCCCGCTTGATCGAGATCTGCCGGGCCGACATCACGGTCGATGAGGCGTTCGAGACCGCCGACGACGTACTTCGCCAGGCGATTCAGTCAATCTCGAACATCATCAGCCAGAACGGCTCCATCAACCTCGACTTCAACGATGTGCGCACGACCATGAGCGAGGCCGGTCCGGCGCTCCTCGCGGTGGGCCGGGCATCGGGCGAAAACCGGGCGATGGAAGCTGCTCGCGCGGCAACCACCAGCCCGCTGCTCGACCAATCGATCGACGGCGCGCACAACGTGCTGTTCAACATCACCCACAGCGGCAACCTCCAACTCCGCGAACTCGACATGGCTGCCCGCGTGGTTGCCGAGGTGGTGGACCCTTCTGCCAACGTCATCTTCGGCACCGTTATCGACCCCAAGGTGGGCGACGAAGTGCACATGACGGTCATTGCGACGGGCTTCCCGCCAAAAGTGATGATCCTGGACGACCCGCGAGACGTGCGCCGGATCGCCGATATCGGCCTGCCAGGCGTTTCGAACCTGGAGGACGCCGAACTGCCAGCCTTCCTGCGCCGCAACATCCGTTCACTCAACTCCGTCCCGTCACTCGACGAGACGGTCGCGAAGTACGCCGAAAGGAGGTAACCGTTAGCTAACCGAGTGCGCTAAGTCCGGAAGGACTGCTTGCCCGAAGCGTTCGGGACGACCGTGGGGCCGATGCGTTGGGAGATTGCATCGGCCCCTACAGCTTGGGCGAACGGGCACAGCAAAGGCGCCGGGTGGGCGCCTCTGGTGTTTTAGCGGGCTGAAAGGGGGCGTATGTCTAGCCGTGCGCGCTAAGTCCGGAAGGATTGCTTGCCGGGAACTCGAATCCCAGGTCCACAAGTGGGCTTGATGCAATGGGAGATGGCATCAAACCCGAAGTCTTAGGTGAACGTCGGCTACCCCGCCAACAGCACACCCCCGATTCAGCCGGACGCGTACCGTACCACACCTCTTTACCCATGCACCAGTGCCCGGCCCGAATTTTGCGGAGGCCACCCTGCTAGGGCGCAGGCTCGAAGTCGAACGCTTGCGCGACATCGCCAGTGACGATGACGAACCCGTCCACGTAGCCTTCGAAATTCTCCGGCCAGCCGCTGCCCGCCTTGAATGCCAGCCCGCCAACAGACACGCGAATCCCAGCGTTCGGGAACTCCTGGAGCACCTTCGCCCATGTGCACGGCGTCGTTTGCGGACACTTCGTGTTGCCCGGGCTGCCGGTAGCCCACCACTTGCCAGCGAGCGGGTCCCAGGTTTGCCATGCGCCCTTGATCACGGTGTTCGTGAAGTACGGTTCGAAAACGAGGCGGCCCTGCCATGCCGTGTTCGTGTCGGCCAGGTTGTGGTCCATGTCGAACTGGAGCGATGGGGCCTGGACTGTGCCGGGCGACGAGGAGGGCACCTAGGTGCTGTAGTTGAGTGCCTGGATGGCGTCGAGACGCTTGCCCGCGAAGGCCCGAGTCCCGAGCAGCTCGCCGCCGCCCGTGGTCGCGAGCTGGAACTTTGCGGATCCGGCGCCGAATGGCGGCGTAGCTGGACCATTGACGAGCGAACCCGACGCCGTCGCGGTCTCCTGACCCATGCCCCAACCGTGCATGTTCGCGGGACGATACGGACGGCCATAGCCTTCACATACGCTCACACTTAGGTTAGGCTTGGCGATAGAAATAGGCATACCTTATTGGAGAGTCCATCAATGCCCTCAGTGTTACCCCGCCGAACGGTCCTTCGTGGACTCCTGGTTGCTGGCGGCAGCGCAGCGCTCGTGCCGCTTGGCCTCGCTTGCGGCTCCGGCGATGAAAGCCCCGGCACTGGTACAACGAGCGTCGGCGGCGGCAAAT
>JBDSJC010000126.1:0-4511 GCA_039917655.1 Tepidiformaceae bacterium | reverse complement strand
GGAGGTCTGCGAAAAGGGCTTCGATCGCCAACGAAACACATTCGTCCAGGCCTTCGGCAGCAAGCATATGGACGCTTCGCTGTTGATGATCCCGCAGGTCGGCTTTCTCAAGCCGGACGACCCGCGAGTGGCGGGCACCATCGCGGCGATCGAAAGAGACCTGCTCGTTGATGGCTTCTTGATGCGCTACGACACCGGCGGGAAGGTGGACGGCCTGCCGCCGGGCGAGGGCGCTTTCCTCGCCTGCACCTTCTGGTACGCCGATGCGCTGCACCTCGTCGGCCGGGACGACGATGCTCACCGCGTGTTCGACCGCCTGCTCACGGTCTGCAACGACGTTGGGCTGTTGGCGGAAGAGTACGACCCGGTCGCCAAACGGCAGCTCGGGAATTTCCCTCAGGCGTTTTCGCACGTTGGGCTGGTAAACACAGCGCACAACCTCGGGCAGAATCACGGCCCAGCGAAACAACGCCTCGAAGGCGGAAGCGCTGCGAACGCTGGCGACTAGTAGCGAGAAGCTAGAAGCTATTGGCCATGGCCGAGATGCGCATCCCGTTCTTTAAGCCTTCCATTGATGACTCTGACATCGAAGCGGTCACGACAAGCTTGCGCAGCGGCTGGTTGACCACTGGACCGAACGTCAAAGAGCTTGAACGCGAGCTCGCCGAGTACTGCGGGGCGAAGTACGTGAACGCCGTCAACTCGGCGACGGCCGCGCTGCACCTTGCCTTACGAGCCTGGGATATCGGTCCGGGCGACGAAGTGATCACGCCGGTCTACACCTTTTCGGCGACCGCCAACGTCGTCATCCACACTGGCGCAACGCCGGTGTTGGTGGACGTGCGCGATTCAGACGCGAACATCGACCCCGAGGCGATCGAACGGGCGATTACGCCACGGACGAAGGTCATCATCCCCGTGGACTTCGCCGGTGAGCCGTGCCAGATGGATGCGATCCTCGACATCGCCGAGCGTCACAGCCTAAAGGTGCTGACCGACGCCGCCCATTCGGTGGGCAGCAACTACCGCGACAGGCGCGTTGGCAGCATGGGCGACGCCACGGCTTTCAGCTTCTATGCGACGAAGAACATGACGACCGGCGAAGGCGGCGCGCTGGCCACCAACGACCAGGCCCTGAGCGAACGCGTCCGAGTGCTCACGATGCACGGCATCACCAAGGACGGCTGGAACCGCTACACGGCTGGCGGCACCTGGCGCTACGACATCGCGGAGTTCGGGTTCAAGGACAACCTGACGGACCTGGCCGCCGCGCTGGGCCGCCGCCAGTTAAAGCGGCTGGACGAATTCAACGATCGTCGGGCGCGCGTGGTGCAGCGCTATTTCGCCAACCTGCGAGACGAAGAGCACGTCATTCTTCCCGGCTTCGATGAAGCGAACCACCGGGCCTGGCACCTGTTCATGGTCCGCATCAAGAACGAACAATCGCCGGTCCAACGGGACGACGTGATCACGGAGCTGGCGGCGCGAGGCATCCAGACCTCGGTGCATTTCATCCCGCTGCACTACTTCACCGCTTACCAGAAGCTCGAGCGCTGGCAGAAGGGCGATTTCCCGGTCGCTGAGCGAATCTTCGAAGGAGCGATTAGCCTGCCGCTCTTCCCGGACATGACCGATGAGCAGGTGGACGAAGTCTGCCACGCGCTGCGGGAGATCCTGCACCCGGCGTAGGGCCGGCCCCGGAGATCCTTTTCAACAGAAGCTCACGAACCCTTCCGGAACAGTCGAGGGTATAGTCCAACTCGCTACCCCACCGCCCGGAGAAAGCCATGCCCATTATCGCCGGAATGTCCACTGACCGCCTCAAGCGCATTGATGCGCTTCTCGACGAGCGCTACCTACAGAGCGGAAAGTATCCGGGGACACTGACACTCGTCTCGCGCAGGGGCGAAGTCGCCCACTGCTCGGCGCAGGGGATGATGGACGCCGAGCGCGGCAAGCCCGTCCGCGAGGATACGATCTTCCGCATCTACTCGATGTCGAAGCCGATCACATCAGTCGCGCTGATGATGCTCTATGAAGAGGGCGCTTTCCAACTGGATGACCCGGTGCACAAGTTCATTCCGGCGTGGGAGCGGCTCGGCGTCTGGCTGGCCGGCGCCTGGCCGAACTTCGTCACGAAGGCGCCCGAGCGGGCGATGAGCATGCGGGATGTCCTCTCCCATCAGAGCGGCCTGACGTATGGTTTCCACGTCCGCAACTCGGTCGATGCCGCGTACCGGGAGCTGGGGGTGATGGAGCGCGGCGGTCCCGCCGTGCTTGGCCCCGCGCGGGAGCCCCGGCCCGGCGAGGAGGACGAGACGCTGGCGACGAGCATCGAGAAACTGGCGAAGCTGCCTCTGCTCTTCGCCCCCGGCACGGCCTGGAACTATTCGATCTCGACCGATGTCTGCGGCTACCTGGTCGAAGTGATCAGTGGCGAACCGTTCGACGCCTACCTCCAGGAGCGGATTTTCGGGCCGCTGGGTATGGCCGATTCCGGATTCAGCGTCCCGGACGCGAAGCTGGAACGATTCGCCGCCTGCTATGCCGCCGCACCGGGAGGCAAGCGCGTGCTCCAGGACGACCCCGAGAAGAGCCCCTACCGGAAGCACCCAAAGCTCCTCAGCGGAGGAGGCGGACTGGTCTCCACCGCCGGCGATTACCTCCGCTTCTGCAGCATGTTGCTGAACGGCGGCGAGCTCGAGGGCGCGCGCCTGCTCTCACGCAAGACGATCGATCTGATGACGATCAACCACCTCGACGGCGGGCGCGACCTAGCCGCGGTTGCGCCTCCGGGCCAATTCAGCGAAGGAATCACCAACGGTGCCGGTTTCGGCCTCGGCTTCTCCGTGCTCCTGGACCAGCGGCTCGCCCAGATCAGCGGCTCGCCCGGCCAGTTCGCCTGGGGAGGAGCGGCCAGCACCGCTTTCTGGATAGACCCGTGCGAAGAACTCATCGTCATCTTCATGACGCAGCTGTTGCCATCGAGTACCTACCCCATCCGGCGAGAGCTCCAGACTCTGGTGAACGCCGCGATCGTGGACTGAGGCGGTGTGCTGAGTCGGCGAGCGCAGTCCGTCCTGGCCGGGCCGCCGGCGTGAGATGCCCGTATAGTCGGGCAGAGCGCGGAGCCGCGCTATCACGGAGGATCGTCGTCTGTGGAAACGCTTCGCCTTGGGCTAATCGGCACGCAGTTCATCGGTAACCTGTACGTCCATTCATTGCAACAGGTCCCGGAGGCGGAGATCGTGGCCGTCAGCTCGCCCAACACCGCGCAAGAGTTCGCGACCCGTCATGAGATTCCCGAGCACTACGCGGACTACCGCGAGATGCTGGCTTCGAGCGAGATTGACGCGGTGCTCATCGCGACGCCGAACGACCTTCACCACGAGATCACCCTGGCGGCGGCGGCGGCGGGCAAGCACGTTATGTGCGAAAAGCCGCTGGCGATGAGCCTCGACCAGGCGGACGAGATGGTGACCGCCTGCGATTCGGAAGGCGTAGCGCTGATGTACGCCGAGAACCTCGTTTTCGTGCCGATGTACCAGCGCGTAAAAACGCTGGCGGCGAAGGGGAGCATCGGCAAGCCGTTCCTGGTGAAGCAGGCGCAGTGCCACGGCGGCCCGTACTCACCATGGTTCTGGGACATCGACCGAGCAGGCGGCGGGGTGCTGCTCGATATGGGCTGCCACAGCATCCACAGCATCTGCTGGACGATCGGCGCCTGGCCCGAAGCCGTGACCGCCACGATGGGGCGCTACGCCCACCCCGAAAAAGGCCAGGGCGAAGACCACGCAACCGTGCTCCTGCACTTCCCCGGCGGAGCGCTGGGCATCGCTGAAAACTCCTGGGCGATGCCCGGCGGCAACGATCACCTCGAGGTCTACGGCCCGCAGGGCCGGCTGACCGCGAACCTCGAGCGAGGGCCAGCGATCGCGATGTACACAGCGCCCGCGGGCGAGACCGCATTCGATGCTTCGAACACGCGCAGCGGATGGCAATACCCGATGTATGAAGAGGCGTGGCAGTTCGGTTTCCCGCAGGAGCTTCAGCACTTTGTGGACGTCGTCGCGGGGCGTGAGGAGCTGAAGTCGAGCGGCGCGGACGGGCGGCGAATCCTGGAGATCATCTGTGCTGCTTACGAATCGGCACGCACAGGGCGGCGCGTGGAGTTGCCGTTCGTGAGCCACGCGAAGCGGCCGATCGATCACTGGCTGGGGCTGGCATAATACTCAGTCGCGAAATAGAGCGGTGGTTCGCCAACGCGCGGACCCTCACTCCCGACCCTGCCATGAGAAGGCCGATTGATGCAATGCCACCGTGGTGGCCGGCCGGCACCGCTGGTCGTCGCTTTGCCGCCTGCCTCACTCCCATCCGCACTCGTTGTGGGGCTCGTCTGCCCCCGGTGCACGTTGAGGTCCGTCAAAGGTGGGTGCTGCAATCTCTCCCACGGGTTGCCTTGCGGTTCCCAGGGGGCCGGCGCAGTCACCCGGACGCGGCTTTAAGCTCTG
>JBDSJC010000125.1:0-10355 GCA_039917655.1 Tepidiformaceae bacterium | reverse complement strand
AGCGTCCCGCTCAGCAGTTCGCCGACCAACTGCTCCAGCTTCGAACGCGTCAACGTCACGTTCAGGTGCTTTGGGCCGCTCGCGTCGGCGGTGATGAACGGCAGGTTGACCTCTGTCTGCTGCGCGCTCGAAAGCTCGATCTTCGCCTTCTCGGCCTCCGCCTTCAGCCGCTGCAGCGCCTGGCGGTCTTGCCGTAGGTCGATACCCTCGGCCTTCTTGAATTCGTCGATCAGCCAGTCGATGACCCGCTGGTCGAGGTCGTCGCCGCCGAGATGCGTGTCGCCGTTCGTGCTCAGCACCTGAAAGGTGCCCTCGCCCAGCTCCAGGATCGAGATGTCGAACGTGCCGCCACCGAGGTCATACACCGCGATCAGCTCGTCGTGCTTCTTGTCCAGCCCGTAGGCCAGCGCCGCCGCCGTCGGCTCGTTGATGATGCGCAGCACTTCGAGCCCCGCGATCTTGCCCGCGTCCTTCGTCGCCTGCCGCTGAGCATCGTTGAAGTAGGCCGGAACCGTGATCACCGCCTCGGTCACCGTCTCCCCGAGGTACGCCTCCGCGTCCGCCTTGAGCTTCTGTAGGATCATCGCGCTCACTTCGGGCGGACTGTAGTGCTTCTCACCGAGCTTCACCTGGGCATCGCCGTTGCTCGAACCCGAAACACTGTACGGCACCAGCTTCAGGTCGCGCTGCACCTCCGGGTCGCTCGCCTTGCGACCCATGAAGCGCTTGATGCTGAACACGGTGTTGTCCGGGTTGGTGACGGCCTGCCGCTTCGCCACCTGGCCCACCAGCCGTTCGCCGGTCTTTGTGATCGCCACGATCGACGGCGTCGTCCTCGCGCCCTCAGCGTTGGGGATGACAACTGGCTCACCACCCTCCATCACCGCGATGCAGCTGTTCGTTGTCCCCAGGTCGATTCCGATTACCTTCGCCATTTATGTAGCTCCTAGCTTCTGTTGGTGGGCCAGAACCCACACGTTCGTTGATTTCGGTTGCGTCTCGCTCAACTGCCCTCGCCGACGATCACCAGCGCCGGCCGGATAACCTTCTCGCCGAGCATGTAGCCCTTCTGCACCACATGCAGCACCTTGCCATCGTCGCCCGGCTGCTTGCCGACCGCCTCGTGACACTCGGGGTCGAACGCCTCGCCCGCCGCCGAAAGCTCCTTCACGCCCATCGCCTCCAGCAGCAGCGCAAACTTCCGCTGAATCGCAACGACACCCTGCACCCAGTTCAACCCGGCGAGATGCGCGTCAACCGAGTTGACCGCCCGGTCCAGGTCGTCGTACACCGGCAGGATGTTGATCACCAGCGCCGCGCTCGCGAACCGCGCACTCTCGCCGCGCTCCTGCTCCACGCGCCGCTTGTAGTTCTGAAAGTCCGCCGCTGTCCGCTGCCAGTGCTTGAAGTTGCTCTCCGCCTGCTCTCTGGCCGTTGCCAGCTCCTGCTCGGGCGTCAAGCTCGAAGCCCCTTCCTCCGTCGCCGCACCGCCGTCCGTGCCCGAAGCAGCGTCTGCAACATCGCCGTTCATCCGCGACGCCGCCCGCTTGTCCACAATCCGTTCATCTTCACTCCCCTGCATACACCCTCCTTCTCAGTTGCGACCCACCACAATCGTAAATCGTGAATCGTGAATTCGTTCACTCACCTTCATGCAGACGCCTCATCAGCTCCGTCAACACGTCACTCACATATCGCACGTTCGCCACGGCGTCGCCGTAGGCCATGCGCGTCGGCCCGAGCACCCCGAGCATCCCGCTCGCGCCGCCCGGCAAACCGTAACGCGCCAGCACGAAGCTCATATCCTGGTACGGGCCGGGCCGGTTTTCGTCGCCGATAACGATCGCCACGTCGCCTTCGCCCATCGCCCCCGAGGGGATCGCGTCCCGAAGCCGGCGTTCGTCCACCGCCTCCAGCGTGTCCAGCATGCGGTCGCTGTGCCCGAACTCTGGCTGCCGAAGCATCTCGCGCACACCCTCCACAATCGGCGCTTCGACCGCCGCCTGCTCCTCGCGCAGCAGCAGGTCGGTCACCGCCGTCACAACCACCAACTCCGCTTCGCCCAACGGCGCCGACCGCTCGCGCGACGGAAACTCGGCCACCGTCTTGTGTCCGAACTCAGCATTCAGCCGGTTTGCCAGCCGGGAAAGTGCCTCTTGGTGCATCGTCACCGGGAACTCCAACGTCCGCTGGTGCGCCCCCGAATCCGTGGTCACCACCACCAGCAGCGCCCGGTTATCGAGCAACTCCACGAGCTGCAAATGCTTCAGACGCACTTCCAGAAGACGCGGCTGCGTCACCAGCGCCACATTGTGCAGATTATTCGCCAGCACGCTCGCCGCCAGTTGCACCCATTCCTCCAGCTGCCCGGAGGCCTGGTGGAACTGGTGCAGGATGGTGAACTGCTCCTGCGACGAGAGGTTGCGCTCCGGCATCAGGCTCGAAACGTAGTAGCGGTAGCCGCGGTGGCTGGGGATGCGCCCCGCCGAGGTGTGCGGATGCGTGATAAGCCCCTCGTCCTCCAGCGCCGCCATCTCGTTGCGCACCGTCGCGCTCGAAAGGCCAAGGGCATGCCGCTCCACCAGCGACTGCGACCCAACGGGCGTGGCGCTATCGATGAAGTCATCGACGATGAAAGCGAGGATGCGCCCACGGCGCTCTGACAAAGCCATTATCAACCCTAGTATGCCATATTAGCACTCTCATGCCAAGAGTGCTAACGGCCTTGGCTACAGTGTAGCCCCTTCCTTAGGGCAGTGTCCCCGCTGCCTATCTGTATCGGTTTCGATCCTCACAAACGCCTGCTCGTTGCCTGTGCCATCAACGAGGCCGCTCAACCCCTGGCCCGCTGGGCTGGGGACAACAATCGTGCGGGCTGGGGGGCCCTTCTCTCCTGGTCGGCACTACAAGCGTCTGCTTCCGGACCGCAACACCAAAGACGGCCTCGCCGTCCTCCTCGCCTACCAGCCGCTCGCTTTCTCCAGGGTCGAGGTCGCCTACCTGGCGGCCATCCAGCGCTTCGCCCGGCTGCTCGCCGCCATCCGCCAAGACCTCGCCGCCCTCACAAGCGAGATCGAGACGCTGGCAAAACAGCATTACCCGGACCTCATCGCGATCAACGGCTTGGGCCCGCTTTCGGCCGGCCAGATCATCGGGCTTGTCGGCCAGCGCGCCTTTCGCTCGGAGGCCCATTTTACCGCCTACTCCGGCGCTTCCCCGATCCAGGCGTCCTCGGCAGGCAAGACGCGACACCGTCTCAGTCGCTTCGGTAACCGCAAACTGAACGCTGTCGTCCATCGCGCAGCGATGACGCAGTGCCGTTCCTACGAACCGGCCAAAGCCTACAGGCGCCGCCGCCAACAGGACGGCCTTACCTACCGCGAGGCTCTTCGTTGCCTCTAACGCTTTCTTGCAAGACGGATCTACCAGGCGCTCATTCACCCCGCCAAGCCCGATCCTCTCCTCGTTCAACCTTACGGTTGAACATAGGAGCATCACCCCCGTCCCCTCTCCCGACCACTGCGTCGCGGGAGAGGGTGACTGCGGCGCTCTGGGTTGCGAGGGCGAACCTGTGGCCACGGAGGGCCACGGCTACAACTTTCGCCGGACGCTTGCTTACGCGGGCGGTTCGGATTCGTGTGGGTAACTGTCGCCCTTAACGATCGCCGAACTCGCGCCGCCTTTCTCTACGAAGTACTCGGTGGAGCCGCTGGCGCAGAGACTGCGGCAGCAACCGGACGCACCAGGCACAGGCGAGCCATGTGCTCAGGATCGCGGCCTGGAGGAGGAGCGGCGAGCCGTACTGGTCGCGACTGAGGAGCACCAGGGCGAACAGTGCGAGCGCCGCGGGGAGGAACACGGCTACCCGCACACGAAGCCAACTCGCCAGCGCATCGAGGCCCGTCATCGCCAACAGGGCCAGCGCGGGGAAGGCGAGGACGATGAGCCGCTGGGTATCCGTGGCGAACAGCAGTTGGGAGTAGACGAGCACCACAAACGGCGCCAGGCGCAGGGCCAACATGGGCTTCCGGGCAGTCCCGATTAGCGTCAGACCAAGTAGGGCGATGCCGAACGGGTCGGTGATGTAGGTGTCGAAATCTCCCCAGGCACGGTCGCCCCAACGCAAATCGCGACCGATCGCGTTGAAACGGTCGATATAGCTATAGGGCGGGAAGATCTCTGGGAATCGCGAGATCACCGGCGGCATGGTGGCGATGTAGCTGCCGTCGCCATTCGCTTCGGGGATGAGGAGCCGGAGCGCGACGAGGACTACCACAGCCGGGGCGACCACAATCAGCGCGGTCCGGAGCCGCGGCCAATCGAAGTGCGACCGGGCGTGGAGGGTGTAGAAAAGAGGCGCGACGAATAGGACGCTCTCCTTGGCCAGTACGCCCACGGCGAGGGCGACCGCCATCTCGATTGGACGCTTTCGCAGCGCAAAGATGAGCGCCAGGACGACAAACAGCGAGCCGAGCGCGTCCGGTACCCAGAAGTCGCTGACCACGAACTTCGGGCCCCAACCGAGGGAGAAGAAGAGCAGCATGGCGATCAGACCGTGCCAGCGTGAAAAGCCGGCCGTGCGCACCAACCCGTAGACGGCCGACCCGAGTCCAACCAGGGCGGCGAACGTCATCGTCATGAAGCTGGTCTGGAGGTCGAACGGAAGCGCGGCGGCGAGTGCGGGTTCGAGAATGCGCCAGCAATAGGGGGCGAGGCGGAAATCGAAGAGCCCGCGGCGGGCCATTTCGATGTAGAGGTGGCGGTCCCAACCGGGATCGGCGAAGGCGGCGGTGCCCATCGTCTTGAGGTCGGTCCGAATTACCAGCAACGCGACAGCGACGGCGGCGGCGAAGAAAACCGTGACGTACTCGGCCAGCCGGGGTAGCGCGGGGCGGGTTCGGCGCAGCCACGAAGCGCGGATGCCGGCCACTTCCGGTGCGGCACCGTCCGTCGCTTCCCCGCCTGGCTGCATGACCTGTACGCTACCGCCCCATGGACTGGCACGATACCCCTGAGCTGCCGACCCGCGTGGACCTCCGCGACCCGCGTTTCAAGGCGAACAGCGAGGCGAACCGCGCGCTGGTGGCGGACCTTCGGGAGCGGCTCGCCCGCGTGGCATTGGGCGGCGGCGAAGAGTACGTCAACCGCCACCACGAACGCGGCAAGCTACTTGCCCGCGAACGCATCCAGCGCCTGATCGACCCAGCGACCACGTTCCTTGAACTGAGCCCGCTGGCCGCCGACGGAGTCTACGACGATGACGTGCCGAGCGCGGGGATCGTCACGGGCATTGGCGTCGTGGCTGGCCACGAATGCGTCATCGTGGCGAACGACGCGACAGTCAAAGGCGGCACCTACTACCCGTTGACCGTAAAGAAGCATCTCCGCGCGCAAGAAATCGCGGAGCAGAACCGGCTGCCGTGCATCTACCTTGTGGACTCTGGCGGTGCGTTCCTACCGCTACAGCACGACGTGTTCCCGGACCGCACGCACTTCGGCCGCATCTTCTACAACCAGGCGCAGATGAGCGCGCAGGGCATCTACCAGGTGGCGGCCGTCATGGGATCGTGCACCGCCGGGGGCGCTTATGTGCCGGCGATGAGCGATGAGAACGTCATTGTGCGCGGGACCGGGACGATCTTTCTCGGCGGTCCGCCTCTCGTGAGAGCGGCGACGGGCGAAATCACGACGGCCGAAGAGTTGGGCGGCGCCGACGTCCACACGCGCATCAGCGGGGTCGCGGATCATCTCGCCGAGGATGACGGTCACGCGCTGAGCATCGTCCGCGGCATCTTCGAATCGATCCCCCGTTCGAGGACAGCGCCGTGGGAGGTGGCCGCGGCGGAGGAACCGGTGCATCCGGTGGAGGACCTTTACGGGATCATCCCTCCCGATTCGAAGCACTCTTACGATGTGCGCGAAGTAATCGCACGCCTTGTTGACGGGTCGCGGTTTCACGAATTCAAAGCGCGTTACGGCACGACGCTCGTCTGCGGGTTTGCGCGGTTGGCCGGGTTCCCCGTGGGCATCGTGGCGAACAACGGCATCCTCTTCGGCGAATCCGCGCTGAAGGGCGCGCACTTCATCGAACTCTGCGGGCAGCGCAAGGTGCCGCTGGTGTTCCTCCAGAACATCACTGGCTTCATGGTGGGCAAACAGTACGAAAACGCCGGGATCATCCGCGACGGGGCAAAGATGGTTACGGCGGTCGCGACCGCGAATGTGCCGAAGTTCACCGTTGTGATCGGCGGGAGTTTTGGCGCCGGGAATTACGCGATGTGCGGCCGCGCGTACAGTCCGCGCCAATTGTGGATGTGGCCGAACGCGCGGATCAGCGTGATGGGCGGCGAGCAGGCGGCGAGCGTCCTCCTCCAGGTCCGAATGGACCGTGGCGAAGCACTCTCCGCGGAGCAGCAGGAGCAGTTCAAAGCGCCAACGATCGCGCGCTACGAAGAAGAGGGCTCACCGTACTTCAGCACAGCGCGCATCTGGGATGACGGCGTGATAGACCCGCTCGACACGCGGCGGGTGTTGGCACTGGGCATCGCCGCGGCGCTCAACGCGCCCATCCCGGACGCGAAATGGGGCCTCTTTCGCATGTAGCCGGCGCGGACGGGAGACGCTGGAGGCGGGAGGCGGACGGCCGCTTTTGCGTCGTATCTACAAACTGATGCCGAAGTGTTCTCGGAGGAGGGTGGCTTCGTCGTCCGCGCCAGCCACCGGAACTTCGGCGCGTTCGGTGCCGTGTGTTTCGATGAGCGTGGCGCCGGCAAACGTCGCACGGCCTTCGGGCCTGGCGAGCGTGACCATCTTGGCGTGGGTAAAGCGGGACTCCGATGACGTCTGTAGCCAGTGGCAGACAGCGTCGAACTCGCAGAAGTCGCGCGGCTGGAGGGTGAACACGTAACTCATGGCGGTACCATCGAGTTCCCAATGGCTGAGGATCCAGTGATCACCGTCGTTGTCGATGACGTGCTTACGGCCTTCGATGACCTGGGGATCCCGTTCCAAGAGCCTCAACGGGCCGGCGACCCGGCCGCCGAACCCCACGTCGGCCAACCACGGCTCATCGAAGTGGACCAGCAGTGTCATGTGGCTGAGCGGCACGCCCAGGCGTCCCTCTTGCATCACGCGACCCCCAAGCACGTCCACCTGGAAGCCGATCTGGCGCAAGACGCGGGCGAAGAGGCCACTGAGTTCGAGGCAGAAGCCGCCGCGCCGCCGCGTCACGATCTTGTCGAAGTTGACCGCACCATCGACCTCGATGCGCACGCCAGTGTGGATATCGAGGTTTTCGAACGGCACCGAATAGAAGTGAGCGCGGTGCATCGCGCGCAAGGCTTCAAGCGTCGGCTCGGCCGGGCCGGTGTAGCCGATGCGAAGGAGGTAGGCGTCGATATCCATGTGCGGCTCGGGCTGAACGATCATCGGGGCGAACCTTATCACTCGGGCGCGATTGCGGAAGGGGCCACTATCCGGGCGCATGCCGAAGCCAGACCAGCCATCCGCATTCGAGCGCGAGCCGCGGCGGCGTACACCGCGGGGCCGGGGTAGCAGGCCGATCGGCGCTGGCTAAACCGCGTTCATGCTCCCTGAACGGTATCCCCTAAGGTCCAACGCAACGTGCTTGAAGCCGAGATTCTGTAGCCGCGCCACCAGCTTTCCACGGTTCTCCGGAGCAAAAGCGATGGCCATCCCGTCGTCGTCGGTTTCGATCCGCGCCACTTCGCCATGGTGGCGGACACGCACCTGGCGCATGCCGAACGCGCGCAGGACTGCCTCTGCCGCCCCCACCTGGTCGAGCGCCTCCACCGTAACCGGCGTGCCGTGCGGGATGCGGCTGGCGAGGCAGGCCATGGCTGGCTTTTCCCACGTCGGCAGACCCATCTGGTGGGAGAGTTCGCGGATTTCGTCCTTCGTCACACCAAGGTCAAGCAGTGGGCTGCGCACCCGGTGGTCCGTGGCCGCTCTGCGGCCCGGCCGCCAGTCGCCGGCGTCGTCCGCGTTCGTGCCATCAACCACGACCGCGTCCCCGGCGGCCCCCGCGATCGCTTCGAGCAGCCCGTAGAGTTCGTCCTTGCAGTGGAAGCAGCGCATCGGGCTGTTCGCAACGTACTCGGGGTTGTCCATCTCGTGAGTCTCGATGAACTCGTGTTCGATGCCGATGAGCGCCGCCAAGTCGGCCGCTTCCTGGCGCTCAGATTCGGCCACGGACGGGGAAAGCCCGGTGATTGCACGCGCCCGGCCACCCAGGGCCTCCTGCGCAAGAGCCGCGAGCAGCGTGGAATCGACCCCGCCGCTGAAGGCCACCACCACCCGGGGAAAGCTGGAGAGTTCGGCGACCAGCGCCGATCGCTTTTCGGCGAGTTCGGTCATGCACCCATCGTAGCCCGTGCCAGCGTCTCGCGCCGGACGTGCGGGCGTCACGGCTTTCGGACCAGGTAGTCCTCGGCGGCCCAGCCATCTCCAAGGGTGGTGGCCACCTTCCACCACGTGAGGTCGCCTGCTATCTGCGGCCCGGTCAGGACTTTGACCTCCAGGCCGTCGTTCAGGCAGACGATGCTGGGATTGACCTCGCCCTTTTCGTTCGTCCGTCCGGGCGCTGTTCGGACATTGAGGCAGTCCCCGGCTCCGGTGACGACAACCGTGTCGCCCTGCTTGAACTTGCCAGTGCCCGAAGGTACCGGCGTTGTGGCGCTCGCGGGATTGGGAGTGGTAGCCGCAGTTGAAGGCGAAGCGGCACCACCAAGCTGCACCGTCGGTCCGGGGGTGATGCCCGCAACTGACGGCGCCGATGAATCGTCCCCGGTGAGCCTGCCCACGCCCCAGATCACCCCAAAGGCAACCAACCCGACCACGAGTAGCGCGGCCGGGACGTACCAGTATTCGAGGATCCCGTGGCGGTTGTAGATCTTCGGAAGCGGCTTGCGCGCGGCGTGCGGGTCGCCTTCCGGCGGCACGTAGCGGCGCGGAGCGGAAGGCGGCGTGAAGCCTTCCGCGAGGTGCTGCCGCTGTACCCGCGCGGGGACAGGGGCACCGCCGATGACCGGCCACCGCTCGATTGCCAAGGGCGGTGGCTGCGGCCGGGTTTGAGAGGGAATCGGCTCCGCGGCGTGCTCCCCGCCCGGAGCCTCGCGAGTGCGAGTGCCTTCGCCCGGGTGCGGCGCCGGCTCCCCAACCGCCCGGCCCGTGGAGTACGCCTGCGCGATGGGCGTCACTTTGTGCTCGCTCCGGGTGGCGCAGCCTCCGTTCGTCACCCAACAGCCGGGATGTTGCATGACGCCGCAGCCCTCGCAGCGCAAGACTGCCTCCCCTTCCTGGAAGGCGCGGTCACAAAGCGGACAGAATCGTTGCAGGTGGACGGATAACCAACCTTCTCGGCGCCAACTTCAGTATCAGTGGGCTTCCGGCCATCTTCAAGCCACCGGCGTTCTCGCCTTACCCTGCGGGTTCGCCGCGAAGGAGCATCGCCTCTATCTCCGCCCGTAGTGGGAGGGACGCGGCGGCTCCGGGATGCCGCACGCTACAGGCACCCGCCGCGCTGGCAAATCTCGCCGATTCGAGCAGGCCAAGGCCCTCAACCAGCGCCACCGCGAGCGCCCCGCAGTAGGCGTCTCCGGCTCCCACGCTATCGATCGCCTCGACTGAGAACGGCGCAACGAACTCCGCCAACCCATCCGAGACGACTATGCTGCCCTGCTCTCCGAGGGTTACAAAGACCGCCGCCGGCCCCGCTGAGAGCAACGCCGGGCCTCTGTGAGATGGTCGCCGTCCGCTCCCGGGGCGAGTGCCGCGGCCTCCACGGAGTCTAGCAGGGTGTTGAAGATGGGCGGGTTTCTGTTCGAGTTGGTCGGAGTGGCGGGACGATGCAGGTCGTGGGGCGGGTGGAGGGGCTTGGGATGATGGCCGGAGAGCTGGTTTGGTGCACTGCGGCGCGGTCTGGTCCGCCTCTGCGTTAGGGCAGGGGGCAGAGGGCGCAGAGTGGCCCTGTCAGGTAGCTAACTCAGAATCCCTACCCTCGATGTTCGCCATCCGCACGAGGTTCAGGGCGACCGCCGTGATCGTCGCCCAGTGCTGGTTCCGGGCTATCCCGATGTAGCGCAACTTGCGTCCGGCGCCCACCGTCTTGATCCAGCCGAAGCACTCTTCGATGCGCTTGCGCACCCGCTGGCTGAGAGCGTAGCCAGGACCGGGTCGTCCGCACATCGATAGCGCTCCTGCGGTTAGAGGTGTTCTGGGTGACGTGCGGGGTGACCTCGCGCTGGCGCAACTCCTCGACGAAGGCCCGCGTGTCGTAGCCCTAGAATCCCTACCCGCAGCCAGCGTCACCCGCTTCCGCGGCAGGCGCCGCCGGT
>JBDSJC010000124.1:0-3135 GCA_039917655.1 Tepidiformaceae bacterium | reverse complement strand
ACAAGGCCGCGGAGATTTCGTCGCTTCCGTGCGAGACCGATCGCAAGGCGATCGAGCTGCTTCTCGGCCTGCAAGTCGAACAACTCAACCGGATTGTCGATGGGTCGCCAATCTGCGAGTACCTGGTCCGCGGTTCGCGGGAATCTGAACCCCAACTGATCGAAGTACGCTAAGGAGTCCCTATGAGTAACACACCACTGCTGGAGATTAAGAGTCTCCGGGCGA
Organism: Tepidiformaceae bacterium; assembly: GCA_039917655.1. GTDB lineage: Bacteria > Chloroflexota > Dehalococcoidia > Tepidiformales > Tepidiformaceae > PNKC01. The sequence goes on along the minus strand of JBDSJC010000124.1, from coordinate 2,910 downwards.
GCATCGCCGACAAAGAGATCCTGAAGGGCCTTTCCCTTTCAATTAACAAGGGCGAAGTACATGCCATCATGGGGCCGAACGGCTCCGGCAAAAGCACGCTCGCGAACGTCCTGATGGGCAACCCGAGCTATAAGGTGACCGGTGGCGATGTGCTCTTCAAAGGCCAGTCGCTGCTCGGTATGCCGGTCGATCAGCGCGCCCGTCTCGGCCTCTTCCTCGCCTTCCAGTACCCGGTGGCCATCCCCGGCGTGACGATGGTGAACTTCCTGCGCCAGGCGGTGAACGCCGTGCGCGGGACGGAAGTGCCGATCCGCGAGTTCCGCACCAACCTGTTCGCCAAGATGGACGTGCTCAAGGTTGACCAGGATTTCGCGCGACGCTACGTCAACGATGGCTTCAGCGGCGGCGAGAAGAAACGCGCCGAGATGCTCCAGATGGCGATGCTCGAACCCGCGATGGCCGTGCTCGATGAGACCGACTCGGGGCTCGACATCGACGCCCTGCGGACGGTCGCCGAGGGCGTGAATGCGCTGATGAACGAGGAGATGGGTCTCCTTCTGATTACCCACTACCAGCGCCTGCTGAACTACGTTAAGCCGCAGTTCGTCCACGTCCTTATCGACGGGCGAATCGTCCGCTCTGGCGGACCCGAACTCGCGGAAGAGCTGGAAGTTACCGGCTACGACGAAATGGAAGCGGCCTTGGTCGCTTCGGCACAGGTCTAAGGAGGGCATGTCATGACTACCGCCACGAGCCTTATCAACAGCGATGACTACGAAACCAAGTTCGGTTTCCACGATGACGAGGCAGCGTTCTTCAAGGCCAACAAGGGCCTGTCCACTGACGTCGTCAGAATGATTTCGGAGATGAAGGACGAGCCGAAGTGGATGCTCGACTTCCGCTTGAAGTCGCTGGCGCTGTTCTACGAAAAGGAGAACCCTTCCTGGGCCTCCCCGCAGTTGAACGAACTGGACTTCAACGACATCTACTACTTTGTGCGTGCCACGGATCGCGATGAGCGCTCCTGGGATGACGTGCCGGAGTACATCCGGAACACGTTCGACAAGCTCGGCATCCCCGAGGCGGAGAAGAAGTTCCTCGCCGGCGTGGGCGCGCAGTACGATTCGGAAGTGGTCTACCACAACATCCGCGAAGACCTCGAGAAGCTCGGCGTCCTCTTCCTCGGCACGGACCAGGCGCTGAAGGAACACGAAGGCATCTTCAAGGAGTACTTCGCCACGATTATCCCGCCGGGGGATAACAAGTACGCGGCCCTCAACAGCGCGGTCTGGAGCGGCGGCTCGTTCATCTACGTGCCCAAGGGCGTGAAGGTAGACATCCCGCTGCAGGCCTACTTCCGCATCAACACCGAGAACATGGGCCAGTTCGAACGGACCCTGATCATCGCCGACGAAGGCAGCCAGATTCACTACGTGGAAGGCTGCACGGCCCCGACGTACAGTACCGCCTCGCTGCACAGCGCGGTTGTCGAGATCATCGTGAAGAAGGATGCGCGTGTCCGCTACACAACGATCCAGAACTGGTCGAACAACGTCTTCAACCTGGTCACGAAGCGGGCCGCGGCCTACGAGAACGCGGTCATGGAGTGGGTTGATGGCAACCTCGGCTCGAGGCTGACGACGAAGTTCCCGAGCGTCTACCTTATGGGCGAGGGCGCCCACGGTGAAATCCTCTCGCTCGCTTTCGCGGGGGACGGGCAGCACCAGGACGCGGGCGGCAAGATTGTGCATGCCGCTTCGAACACGACCTCGACGATCATTTCGAAGTCACTCAGCCGGCACGGCGGACGCACCAGCTACCGCGGCCTGCTGAAGGTCTACGAGGGCTGTGAGAACGTGAAGTCCAACGTCCGCTGCGATGCGTTGCTGCTGGACGAAGAGTCGCGTTCGGACACGTATCCGACGATGGAGATCGATGCCAGTGACGTCCACATCCAGCACGAGGCCTACGTCTCGAAGCTTGGTGAGGACCAGTTGTTCTATCTCATGAGCCGCGGCATGAGCGAAGAGAACGCCGCCAAGATGATCGTCAACGGCTTCGTTGAGCCGATCGTCAAGGAGCTTCCGATGGAGTACGCGGTGGAGCTGAACCGGCTGATCGAGCTACAGATGGAAGGGTCGGTTGGGTAGCCCTCGGCTTTAGCCGCTGGTTGACCGCATCCCTCACCGCCTGACCCCTCTCCCATGCCAATGGGAGAGGGGCGATAACGCCGCGAGTTTGAGCGGTGCGATGAAGAATCAAAGGATGGGCAGATGAGTTCTGCGATTGAGACCACGAGTATCGAAGCAGCGAGTAAGAGCATCGGCGCGGAAAACCGCGATGCCCCATGGCTTGCGGCCTTGCGTGCGGAAGGCGTGCGCTTGGCCGACCAGTTGAACATGCCAGATTCCCGCCGCGAACGCCCATGGAAGTACCTGGACATCAGCGGGCTGCAACTCGGCGACTACACGCCCATGGCCGGCACGTTGACGCTCAGCGGTGCGGCGGCTGGTGTTATCGTCGCGAACCTCGCCGACGGCGACGGAAAGGTCCAGGCGACGGCCGAGAAGCATCTCGGCAAGAACGTCGCACCTGGCCGTAGCCGCCTCGACGCCCTGCACTACGCGTACCTCCGCGATGTTGTTGTCGTGGATGTGGCGGCGAACACCGAGGCCGCCGAGCCGGTGCGCGTCGGCCGCGCGTTCGCCACCGCCAAACAGTTGGCGACGCCGCACACGTTGATCGTCACCGGCGCGAACAGCCGCGTGACGGTGGTCGAAGATTGCCGCTCAGGCGAAGGCGACATCGTCGTCCTGCCGGTGGTGGAAGTGATCCCCGGGCCAGCCTCGGAAGTGCGTTACGTGACGATCCATCGTTGGGGCGCTAAGACCCAGGTCTTTTCGGATCAGC
>JBDSJC010000123.1:0-56091 GCA_039917655.1 Tepidiformaceae bacterium | reverse complement strand
CGCGGCACCTCGGGCGTGGGCAAGAATATCCGGCCATCGTGTTTCAGCGGCCACTGCACCTGCCCGTTCGTAAAAAACATGTTGAACCCGGACCCCTATGAGGTGGCACACTTCGCCATCTTCTCGCGCAAGGATGGCGTGGTGGAATGGGAAAGTTGCGTCGAAGAGGACTCGTCCTTGAACGACGAGGTGAACTGCACGCACATCGGCATGGCCTTCCACCCGGGCGTTTACCGTGAACTCGCGAGGCGGCTCCGCCAGGAGGCCTGAACGGATCCCGTCCTCGCACTGGATACGAAAACGGGCCGGTCGCAGTGACCGGCCCGTTTTAGCGCTCTTGGGGTCCGCGGATTAGACGGCGACCTTTTCGGCTTTCTTCTTGGGCTCCACGGTGGCGGAGGCCTTCGGCTGCATCGCTTCGTAGCCACGGCGGACGAAGTCGGCCATGGGGTTGGCAGCGGCGAAGCCGCGGGCGGCGGCGATGGCGGCCTGGCTGGTCTCCTTGTTCGCTTCCACAAGCTTCTCAATCACTTCGCGGGCTTCCGTGCCAGCGCCGAGGGCTTCCTGGTAAGCGGTCTGCGTGAAGGTGAGGGCGCGGCCCTGGGCGGCCGTAGTGGCCTCAAGGACGGAGGTGTAGAACTGGCCAATGTCGGTGGGCTCGCCGACGAGCTTCTTACCAAGTTCGAGCGCTTCGCGCTGGCCCTTGGCGACATCGGCGGCGAACTGGCGAGTGACTTTCATGCCGCGTTCGTTGCCGCGGGAGACGGCGTCGGTGAGGATGTCGTAGCTGGCGATGAGGGCGTCGTAGTACTTCTGGACCTGTTCGTTAGCTGCCATGGTGTTGAAATTCCTTCCGCGGGCTGAAGAGTGTGGGTTGCCCGTCGATAGATGCAGTATGCACATAGGTGCAGCGACTTGTCAACTTCTCGTTCATAGGTGCATACTGCATCTACCAAGGAGTCCATCCCCATGGCCGACGCCAATTCAAAACCCCGCCTCCACGGCGAACTGCTCTCCACCAGCCTCCTCGCCTTCCTCAAGAACTGGAACGCCTACGGCTACCAGCTTTCGCAGCGCCTCGCCGAAGCGGGCATGCCGGAGTTCGATAGCGGCACCGTGTACCGCACCCTCCGCCAGCTCGAGAAAACTGGCATGGTCTCGTCCTTCTGGGACACATCGGAAAGCGGGCCGGCGCGCCGCATGTACAGCCTCACCAAAGCGGGCGAGCTGTTCCTGGCGGGCTGGATCGAAACCCTCCAGAATTATCAGTCGATCCTGCAGACCGCACTCGCCGGCTTCGCGCCCAAGGTGCCCGAGACAGCGGACGCCGAACCCGTTGACTCCGCGCTGTAAACTCCGCACCCAAACACCAGGAAGAAGGTTGAATCATGGCTCAAGGGACGCAAGCAGACCCATTCGAGATGTGGCGGGATTGGATGGCCAACTCCGAGCGGCAGTGGAATGGCTTCCTCAATAATGCGATGGCGACCGACCAGTTCACGCAATCCATGGGCCAGTTCATGGATGTCTACCTCAACATGCAGAAGAGCATGAACGAGGTGATGGGCCGGTATATGTCTGCGCTCAACCTCCCAACGCGCAACGATATCCTCACCCTCGGCGAGCGCCTGAGCGCCATTGAGGACCACCTGGGCACGATCGAGTCAGCCCTCGGCGCAATGAAGAGCCCGGCCGCGGCAAAAGCAACAACGGCGGCATCGCCCGGCGTTGCCGCCCGGCCACCTCGGACCAAAAAACCCCGCGTAAGTTAACTCAGCGTTCACGTCCAGTTTGCACTGCGGCCGTCGCAGCGGCTCACAATGGGGCTAGCGCACCCTTTGACGTGCGCAAACTCACTGCTTGCGGGGGGACCGTCCATGTACCGTACCTTCCCGCACAACGCGAAGAGGTCGTCGTCATGACTCTAGCTCCCACCAGCCCCTCAACGGTCGAAGAGCGCGTACGCAACGAAGTGGAGCGGACCATTCAGCGCGGCATCAAGGGACTCGAATACATCTCCACCGGCGACCCCGCGGTCGGCGTGACGCCGAAGGATGTCATTTATTCGCGCGGGACCCTCAAGCTCTACCACTACCGGCCGACGTCCGACGAGGTGTACCGGGTGCCCGTGCTACTCGTTATGTCGCTCGTTAGCAAGCCCTACATCCTTGACCTGACCCCCGGCCAGAGCCTCGTCGAGTTCCTCCTCAAGCGCGGCTTCGATGTCTTCATGATCGATTGGGGCATCCCGCGCCCGGAGGACAAGCGCTTAAAGTTCGAAGACTACGTACTGGACTTCATTCCGGACTGCATCGATAAGGTGCTCGAATCCTCGGGCGAGCCGGACGTTTCGGTGGTCGGCTACTGCATGGGTGGGCAGCTCTCGGTGATGTACGGCGCCCTCCACCCGGACGGTCCGATGAAGAACCTCGCCTGCTTCACCACGCCTGTGAATACGGACGGGATGACGCTTATGAAGCAGTGGTGCGACCGCCGATACTTCGACGTGGACCGGGTGGTTGATACCCTCGGCAACGTACCGCCGGAATTGATGTTCGCTTCGTTCGATATGCTGCGGCCGGTCTCAGCGATGGTCGGCAGGGTGAAGCTCTGGGACAACATGTGGAACGACGAATTCGTGCGCTCCCATCGTATGTTCGACCGCTGGGCGAACGACCAGATCCCGTTCCCCGGCGAATGCTTCCGCCAGAACACTAAAGAGTTGATGTGGGAGAACAAGCTTTTCAAAGGCGAGTTCGAACTGGGTGGGCAACCGGTAAACCTGCGGAACATCAAGGTGCCGTTCCTCCACGTAATGGCCGAACACGACCACATCGTCCCCTACGAAGCGGCGAAGGACCTGGTCCCGCTGGTCGGCAGCGAAGACAAACGCGACCTCATTATGAAGGGCGGCCACGTCAGCCTTGTCGCTGGCGGGAACGCCATTTATCGTCTGTGGCCGCAGCTAGATTCGTGGCTTTCGGAGCGCTCAGTATGATGATGGAAGGCGTTCGAGCCTACCCGGACAAGCGGAAAATCGGTGGACGCGACGTCACCCTGCGTTACATGGTCGAAGGCGACAAGCAGGCGATGCTCAACTTCGCCCGCGCTCTTCCCGAGCATGACCTGCTCTTCCTCCGCCGCGACATCACTCAACCAGGGGCGGTGGACAGCTGGATCCGGGACATCAATTCGGGCCTGATCAGCACCGTGCTGGCGACCCTCGACTCGGACATCGTCGGCTACGGCACAATCCATCGGAACGACCTTCGCTGGTCTTCGCACGTGGCCGAACTGCGCGTGATGGTCGCCGAAGCGATGCGTGGCAAGGGCCTCGGGCAGGTGCTCACCCAGGAAGCGTTCGCGATCGCTCTCGCCTCCGGCATCGAGAAGATAGTGGCCCAGATGACGCTCGACCAAAAGGGCGCGATCACGACCTTCGAAGGCATCGGCTTCCGTCCTGAAGCGCTCCTCCGTGACCAGGTGAAGGACCGCGACGGCAATAAACACGACCTGCTGGTGCTCACGCACGAAGTGGCTAAGTTCGAAGCAGCGATGAGCGCGTACGGCGTCAACGAGGCTTTCGAGAGTTAGGCTTAGGCCGCTCAGTCCACCCGTTCGGCGAGGACGACAGTGCGTTGTGGGTAGCCGTTGGCATTCGGCGGGCCGCTACAGGTCATGAGCGTGACGCTTTCGTGGCCCTCCCGGCCGTGAAGGATCGCCCCCATGTCGATCGCCGCCAGGTTGTAGTCAACCGCGGACGTGACGCGGTAACTGTACGCGGAACCGTCAGCAAGCCCAACCTGCACCGTGTCCCCTGGCTTGAGTGACGAGATGCGGTTGAAGACGCCCGCTCTTCCCGCGTATTCGAAGTGAGCGGCAAAAAACGTTGAGCCGCCCTTGCCCGGCAGAGCGTTGTAGGCCGGGTTCCAGCCCACGTGCTGCGCGTCCTGCGGCACCTCCAGGCGTCCGAAAGCGTCCAGGCCGAAGCGCGCGATTGGCGCCTTAGCAATGCCGATCGCCGGTACGCTGAGCCAGGCAATGTCCGTCCCCTCAGCCGGAGGCGGCGGCACGGGCTCTCCCTCATCCTTGCCGTACCGTTCGATGGACTTCTCAACCTCGGCGATGAAACGATCGTCCACCGGCGCGGCGATGCCCGTCATCGGGTCGCGACCTACGTAACGCAGCTGCTCGGCGAGCCCGCGCTGGGCCGCTTCGGCACTCGCCTCGGGCGTCATCGGACGCGCGATCATGAACCCGCCAACCAGCAGTGCCGCAACCGTTGCAAGGTTCGTCAGTCGGCGCATGTCTCCATACTAATCGGCAGTTCGAAAGGCACCGTCCAGAGATTCGTGCGTGGTTGCCACGCTCCCACAGTAGGAGGCCAGGCCCGGGGGAGCACCCACATCACGCCTCGCTAATCGTGACCTTCGTCATCTTCACAGGCTCCTTGGGGCGGTCTTGCGCACCCTTGGGCGCGGTCGCGATCGCATCGAGCACGTCTTCGCCGCTGGTGAGCTGACCGAAAATCGTGTAGCTCGGCGGCAAGCCGTAATCGGCGTGCATGATGAAGAACTGGCTCCCGTTCGTGTCTTTGCCGGCGTTGGCCATGGCCAGGATGCCGCGCGTGTACTTCTTGCCGACCGGTTCGTCCTTGAACTTGTAGCCCGGCCCGCCGCTGCCGCTGCCAGTGGGGTCGCCGCCCTGGATCATGAAACCCGGGATGACGCGGTGGAAGATGACATCCTCGTAGTACCCCTCGCGGGCGAGGAAGACGAAGTTGTTGACCGTGTTCGGGGCGTCCCCGGGAAAGAACTCGGCGGTCATCGTACCGGCCGTCGTTTCGATCGTCGCCGTGTAGTTCTTCTTCGGGTCGATTGAGAGCGCTGGGGGGCTGGAATAGGACTTCATGCGTGCTCCGCTGGTAAGAATGAAGATCCAGCGTACCCCAGCAGCCGCGTTTACACTCGCTGTTCTCGGACGCCCTGTGGGACCAGTGAGTCGTTCACGCTGCCGAGCCACTCCCGCACCCAAGCCTGTTCGCCGAGGGCGGGCAACGCCCGGACGATGTCGCGGGTGTGCGTCGGCTCGTGGATGGCGATGGCCCAAAGCAGCCCGCCGAAACGGACCTTCGTTGGCGCCAGGCCGAGCGACTTTCGATCGCCGCCGTAGGGGATGATCGAATCCAACTGCTCGTCGCTGAGCCGTTCGATGGCCGCTGCCAGCCTACCGCGATGCGTGTTCGCCTCCGTCAGCAACTCTTCGATGCCTGCCTCGCGGCGGGCGATGATCGCCGCATCGTTCCACTCGTCGATATCGAAAGGCAGCGGGATCGGCACGTCGGGCAATGGCGCGTTCAAGCCGACCATCCTGCTGAAGTTCGGCGCAATCAGCCCGTCGATCGTGCACAGGTGGGCCACGTAGTCCTTCACAAGCCAGTGCGAGCCGGGAATTGCGGTGGCCAGCTCGACGGGCGTTAAGGCGCGGCAGAGATGCTCGAACTGCACGCGGTGGCGCGCAAATTCGTCGAGGAAAAGGCTGGTGCGTGGATTCGTCACAGGATCTCCCCTTGAATTGGCCCAACTCTACCGGTTCGGGGGACCCGGCGTTCAAGTTGCCGCCCAGCCATCCCAGCCGTGACAATGAGCTTCCGTGACTCGGCCGGCGAAAGCTCGGCGGCCAAAGCTCACTCCAACCACTCGACGATAGAGATCAACCCGGCCGCCCCGCAAATGCGGGGCGGCCTTCAACAAGCAGAGGTGCGATGTGAGCCAACTCCAGAAGAAGATGCAGAAACTTCAGCGCCGGGAAGGGCCGAGCATGGGCTTCGGCGCCGCCGTCCGCGAGCAGCCGCGCGCGATGCTCCTGATCGCCCTGACGGCTAACAAGACGGAGGCCAAAGCAGCGCTTGAAGCCGGCGCCGACGCCGTGGTCATCCGCGCGGCAGCGGCCAAGGCCGTCGCAGCCCTCGACTCACTCGCCGACAAGCACAACAGCGTGGGCGTCCTCACCCAGGGGCTCGACGAGGAGGGCGCCGCAGCCCTCGCCAAAGCAGGCTGTGACTTCGTGATCAGCAGCCTCGAAGCGACCGAATCGGTGGCCGTGGACACGGACCGCATGGGGCACATTCTGATCGCCACCGAGGGGATGGCAGACAACACGCTGCGCGCGATTGCCCCGCTAGGGCTCGACGCCCTCTACGTGGAGCGCGAGGCGGGCGGGACGATGTTGGCGAACCAGCTCGGCCTCGTGCGGCTGGCCACCTTCACTTCCACGCCGCTTGTGGTGACGGTGGCCGCGAAGGCGAGCGTGGCCGAACTGCGTGTCCTCCGTGATTCCGGCGTGGGCGGCGTAATCGCCCCGGAGAGCGCCAGCGCGGCAGAGTTGAAGGCGCTGATCAAAGCGCTCATCGAAGTTCCAGCGCCCAAGAAGTCCCGGCGCGACGGGGCCGAAATGGCCATCGTCCCCTCCGCTGCTGCCGGACATGCGGATCACGACGACGAAGGCGACGAGGAAGACGACGAGTAGTGACGACACCGCTGCGCGCGATGCGATTCTTAAGCCGAATCTGCACTTGAACCAATCGATAGCGCACGTCACGTTACTAGTTCGCGACTACGACGAGGCGATTGAGTTCTACACGAAGATGCTTCACTTCACGCTCGTTGAAGATAGCTACGTCCCGGATCAAAACAAGAGGTGGGTGTTGCTCGCCCCGCCCGGTTCGTCAACCACGAAACTCCTGTTGGCGAGAGCTGCGACGCCCTCGCAAGAGGAGTTCATCGGCAATCAATCTGGTGGCCGTGTGTTTCTCTTCCTCAACACGGACGACTTTTGGCGGGACTACAACGAGATGGCATCCTTGGGAATCACGTTCGTCAGGCCGCCGCTGGTGGCGCCGTACGGCACGGTGGCTGTGTTCGAAGACTTGTACGGCAACCTCTGGGATCTGATCCAGCCAACGGCATATTCGCCCCGAACGGACGGACATGCGGGTTGACCACCGCGGTACTAGCTGACCCAGCGGGCTTCCGCCGGGCGCTGATGCGCTGGTACCGGGCTTCCGGTCGTCACGCGCTGCCCTGGCGGCTGACGCGCGACCCGTATGCCATCCTCGTCTCGGAGGTCATGCTCCAACAGACGCCGGTGGACCGCGTGCTGCCGTACTACGGAGCGTGGCTCCAACGCTGGGCCACGTTAGGGTCGCTCGCCCAGGCGAGCGTCGGAGACGTGATCCGCGCATGGGGCGGGCTTGGCTACAACCGCCGGGCCGCGAATCTCCAGCTCGCAGCCGCGGCGATCGTCTCCGAAGGGGGGCGTTTCCCACGAGAGCTGAGCTCGCTTATGGCCCTTCCCGGCGTCGGGCCGTACACGGCGAGCGCGATCGCCTGCTTCGCATTCGAGCAAAAGGTGCCGGTCGCCGATACCAACATTGCGCGCGTACTGGCCAGGGTCGTCCATGGCGCGGCTTCCCAACGGGACATTCCGCCCGCGCAGATAGCCGCCACCGCGCTGGCGCTGCTGCCCGGACGAGGCGTGCGCGACCACAACCTCGCGCTCATGGACCTTGGCGCGCTGGTGTGCACCGCGCGCAAGCCAGGGTGCGGTGCCTGCCCGGTGCTCGCGGCGTGTGCCTGGCGAGCTGCCGGCTACCCGGCCTCGACTGCGCCCGCGATCCGGACGCCTCGCTTCGAAGGCACGGCTCGCTTCGCCCGTGGCCGAATCATTGATGCGCTTCGAACAAGCGACGCTCTCTCCGTCGAGGAAGTAGTCGAACTGCTGCCCACGGAACACCACCTTCGGACTCCACACTACCTGACCGCACTGCAACACGAGGGAATGGTCGAACAGGCCGCGGACGGTCGCTGGCGCCTGCCTCGCGCTATGGGAGGATGAGCATCGCGTCGCCGAAGCTGTAGAACCGGTAGCTTTCACGCACCGCGTCACGATAGGCGCCCATCACGAACTCCGTGCCCGCGAACGCCGAGATCAGCATCAACAAGGTGGATTGCGGCAGATGAAAGTTTGTGATGATCACGTCGGTTACGAGAAACGGATCGCCGGGCAGGATCTTCAGCCGCGTCCCACCCGCGTAAGCGCGAATCTCGCCGCACTCACGGACGACGTGCTCCAGCGTCCGGACCACCGTGGTCCCCACAGCGACCACGCGTCCGCCCTCGCGCTTCGTACGCCCGATCGCCTCTGCCGTGGTCTCGGGGACGGTGACCTGCTCTTCGTGCAGCGGGTGGTCTCGCGGGTCATCGACAGTCACCGGCTTGAAGGTCCCCGGCCCGACTTCCAGCGTCACTGCTGCACGCTCAATTCCGGCGTCGGCCAACTCCACCAGTAACGCCGGCGTGAAGTGCAGGCCTGCCGTGGGCGCCGCCGCGCTGCGCGGGTCGCGCGCATACACCGTCTGGTAGCGCTCGGGGTCACCCATGTAGCCTTTGATGTAGGGTGGGAGGGGCACGCTGCCCACCACCGCCGGGTCGAACGGTCGCTCAAAGTCCAAGATCACGATTCCGTCGCTACGCCCCATGACGGTTGCGGGGAGCGGCCCATCGGTGGATTCGAAAACGAACGTCCGGCCAGCCATCGCCTGGCGAGACGGCCGGAAAAGCACCTCCCAGCGAGTGTCGGTCAGCGGCCTCACGAGTAGCGCTTCCACCCGGCCGCCGGTCTCCAGACGCTGGCCGAACAGCCGCGCGGCCATCACCCGCGTGTCGTTCACGACCAGCAGGTCGCCTCGCTGCAACAACGAGGGGAGGTCGGAGAAGCGGCGGTGCTCAATCCTCTTTTCCGCCCGCCTCAGCACCATCAGCCGAGCGGAATCGCGGGGCTCCGCAGGCTGCTGGGCAATGAGCTCGGGTGGCAGGTCGAAGTTGAAATCGGCGGTGCGCATTCGCTCTTAGCATTGCGTCTTCACAGGCAGGGGTCTACGGTGAATCAACCCCCGGGAGGCGCTGGATGGCATCCGCGAACGGTTCTTCGACTACTCATTTCGTGCGCAAACGCGTCACCGAACTGAACGCAACACACGCCGAAGTCACGAACAGCGCCATCCGCTACCTTGATGCCGACCAGGCCCGTCTTGAACGCGCCGCAGCCCAGCGAGTGCGAGCGAACCAGGTTGAAGTGGTCAACGGCGCGGTCGGAATCGCGACCTTCGACCAGGGGACGATCCGCCAGTCAAATGCCGGTATCGTCATCGGCCGCTCGGTCGCGCTGGATGAAGTACACGTCGGGATCCTCGTCTCGCCAGTCGTCCGCGGTGACGTGCACACGTGGTTGGATTTACGCTCCGCCGTTGCTATTGGGGTGGGGATGGTGTTGGGAAAGGCTGCGATTGCCGCCGTCCGTGCACTGGCACGACGGGCAACGTCATAAGCTCGCTCAGTTCGATCGTGGCGTTCGCCTCATCCGTCCGAAGCTGACCGCAGGCAGCCGAAATCTCCGAGCCTTTCTCAACGCGCACCGTGCAGTTCACGCCAGCCTGGCGGAGAATTCGCTCAAATTCCATGACGCGGTTGCGCGAGGGTTTGCCGAAGCCGCCTGCCGTGGGGTTCACGGGGATCAGGTTCACGTGCGAACCGCCGCCGCGCAGCAGCGCTCCGAGCTGACGGGATATCTCGGGCGAATCGTTCACGCCGTCGATCAGTGCGTATTCGAAGGTCACCCGGCGGCCGGTCGTTGTGAAGTAACGGCGCGCCGCCGCGATCAGGTCGTGCACGGAATTCGGCCCCGCCGTCGGCACCAGCCTCTGCCGCAACTCTTCGGTCGGAGCGTGGAGGGAGATCGCCAGCCCGACTTGCATCTGCTCCTCGGCGAGACGGTCGATCGCGTGGATCAGCCCGACTGTGGAGATCGTTATGTGGCGCTGGCCCAGGCCAAACGCTCGCCGGTCGGTAAGCAGCCGGACAGCGCGCATCGTTTCGGCATAATTTGCGAGCGGCTCGCCCATCCCCATGAACACCACGTTCGTGACGTGCTGACCGCGCTCCTTGAGTAAGCGCGAGATGTGCACCACCTGGGCCACCACTTCCTCGGCCTTCAGGTTTCGCTCGAAGCCCATCTGTCCGGTAGCGCAGAAAACGCAGCCCATCGCGCAGCCCGCCTGAGTAGAAACGCACACCGTGGAGCGAGGATGACCGTGTTCTTCCGGATACTGCATCAGCACCGATTCGATCAGCGTGCCCTCGGCCATTCGCAGCAGCAGCTTGGTTGTGTTGCCATCGCCGCTTACCACGCGGCGCACTTCGCTGGCGGCGCCGACTGTGTATCCACCCTGGACAAGCTGGGTCCGGAGCGCCGCCGGGATCAGGCGGAAGTCGTCCAGCGATTGCGGCGCTTCCCGGAAGAGCGCCTTGAGCAGTTGGTCGGCGCGATATCGTGGCTGTCCAAGGCCACCGATCAATTCGTCCATCTCGGCTGGCAGGAGGCGGTAGAGGTCTGTCATGCCAGTCCCACGGCAGGTTCCAACTTTCCGCGCTCGCCGTTGACAAACTGTTCGCCAGTGACCCTCTTCGAGCCCGTGCGCTGGACCTCGTCCAGCACCAGCCAACCTCCGCCGAAGCCGATGGCCGGCTTGCGTTCCATGATCTGAACGGTCCCTGCCGGGCCCTCCGTGTGGCCAGGATTGAGGTGCGCCCGCCAGATGCTCAGCCGTTCTCCGCGAAGGGTGACGTACGCGCCGGGCCACGGGTTGTAAGCCCGAACCGCTCGCTCCGCCTCATCGATGCTCATCTCAGCGCGGAGGTGGCCGTCCGCCTTTGACACAAGATGGCAGTAGGTAACCAGCGATTCATCCTGCGCCGTGGCTACGGCTTCGCCCTCCAACCAGGCCGGTAGCACCGCGAGAAGCGTGGCCGCGCCGAGTTCTGATAGTTCGCCGGTGACAGACCCGGTGGTGGCGTCCGGTGACAACAGCAGGCGAGCGGTGGTGATGACCGGACCGGCGTCCATCTTCGGGAGCAGTTCCATGATGCTCACGCCGGTTTCCGCGTCTCCCGCGAGGATCGCGGCCGAAATCGGCGACGGCCCCCGCCAACGCGGCAACAACGACCCGTGGATGTTCACGCAGCCGCGCTTCGGGAGCGCGAGGACCGGACGCGGAAGGATCCTTCCGTAGGCGGCTACCACGAAAAAGTCGGCGGCGAAGTCCGCGAGGCGCTGGACCGCCGCCTCGTCCTTCAGCGACTCCGGTTGAAACGCCTCGATGCCGAGTTCGAGCGCCGCCAACTTCACCGCCGGCATCTGTAGCTTTCCGCCGCGTCCCGCCGGCCGGTCGGGCTGGCTGATCGCCCCCACAACGTCATAGCTGCCAGCATGCAAACTCCGCAGAGCCGGCACGGCGAACGCCGGCGAGCCCATGAAAACCACCCGGGACCGGCTGGCGCCCGCCGTCATCCGCGCCACTTCTGGACGTCGTAGAAGCGCTGAGCGGCGGTAAACAGCACACCCTTGGTCACCCCTTTGAGCGACTCGGTGTGCGCGTAGAGGAACTTCGGATAGCCGAGAATCACGCTCGGCGCCTGTTCGCTCCAGACATCCTGGAACTGTTGGTAGGCATCCTTCCGTACCTCGACGTCGCTGGTGGTCCGGCCCTTGGCAATAAGCTCGTCCGAAACGGTGTCTTCGAAGTTCGCGAGGTTGAGGCCGGCTGTGCCCATCTGCGAACTGTGCCAGCCGAAGTAAGGGTCCGGGTCTGCGCCCTGGTCCCAGCCAGCCAGCGCAGCCTCATACTGCCGCTCCTGCAAGAAGTCGCGGCGCAGCACCGCGAACGTGGTGCTGGCGACCGTCGCCCGAATGCCGAAAGGCTCAAGTTGGGCCGCCACCTCGGTGGCCAGCCGGACGCGCGCAGGGTCGTTGTCGGTGCGAATGGTAAACCGGAACTCGCCCCCGTCCTTGACCAAAATGCCCGTTGTGGGGTGGGTTTTCCAGCCCGCCTGATCGAGCAATTTCTTCGCCTCCTCTACGTTCACCTGCGTGGCGTCATGGGCGGCCGAATAGGCCCACGTGCCCGGCGTCACGGGCAAAGAAGATGGCGCTTCCGCCCCACCGAAGACGCGGTTCGCCAAAATATCGCGGTCGAGCGCGAGGTTGAGCGCGCGGCGTACGGTCGGGTCCTGGAACAGCGCCGCCTGGGCGTTGTTCAGGTACAGCACGTTGTAGACGGAGCGGGTGAGGTCGTCCACTTTTACGCCTCGAGCCTTCCGCAGTTCTGAAATCTGCGCAGGGAGAAGCGTTTCACGCGGCATGTAGCCGTTGACGTCGCCGCTCTGGAGCGCACGTAGGGCGCTGCTGTAGTCCGGGTAGAACCTCAGGCGAATCTCGCTCAGCCCGGGCGACCCCAGGTGGTACGACTCGTTCGCGACCAGTCTCGCCTCCCGCGAATCGAGTGCCGCCACTTTGAACGGCCCAGAGCCCACCGGTTGGGCGTTGAACGGCGCGTCGAACAGTTCCGCTTCGGAGAGTCCACCAAGGAGGTGCTCCGGCAGGATGCCGAGGGTGGCGTTGCGCGCGAGGAACGGCGCCGAAGCCTGTTTGAGCTTGATCACCACGGTCGCCGGGTCCGGCGTCGAGACTTCGACGCCAAGCCAACCCTCTGCCAGTGACTGGTCTCCGCGAAAGTCCGCAGCCCTCAGGCGGCGGACCGTGAACTCCACGTCTGCAGCCGTGAGCGGCCGTCCGTCTGTCCAAACCAGGTCTTTCTTGAGTTTGAAGGTGTAGGTGCGCCCTTCGTCGGTCAGTTGAGGGAGTTCGGCGAGATCCCCTTGCATCTGGCCATCCGGTCCCAATCGCACGAGTCCCGAGAACACCAGTTGGGAAAGGTCGGCGTCAACGTCGTTCGTACCGGCATAGAGCGGGTTCACCCGCTGCCACGTGCCAGTCACCGCCTCGCTGTAGACCTCGCCCTGGGCGAGGATGACGCTCTCCCGCCCCGAGAGGCCGAGGTAGAGCGCGAACCCAGTCGCCACCGCCGCAAGGGCAATCACACCCGCCAGGAACGCGGGGCGGCGGAAGATGGGAGTATTACCGGCCATGGACTACTTCTGGGACACGACGCTCAGGAAGGATACGAAGATGAACACTACGACGAGCAGAATCGTGGCCTGAAAGAGTGTGCGCTCCAGCCCCCGCTTGGTGCGGTAGACCGACCCGCCGGACATGCCGCCCAGCGCCGCACCGAACCCCGAGCCCTTCACCTGCAACAGGATCACGACAATCAGGATGACCGAGATGACAATCTGAAGAACGTTCAAAAACATGGAGCTACCGAGGGATCAGGAGTGGCTCTTCGACGACGTGGCGGGTGGCCAAATTCGTTAGCGAGTCTCGGTGATCGTACATGCGCATCACCATAGCGGCGAGTTTCTCGGGATCGTGACGGTAACGGTTCTCCTCGGCCACCACGTCCGCGAGGACCAGCCGGACGTGTTCGAAGGCGGCCATCCCGTCACGGTTCACAGGCACGGCCGAAGAGTGCCAGACCTCCGGCAGCGTCTCGGCGATGTTGTTGTTGGCAACCACGGCCTGGATCACGCCACGGCCAGCGTGGCGCTCCAGCGCCTCAAGGTGGTCCGCGATCGTAAAGCCGTCCGTTTCGCCTTGCTGGGTAGCAACGTTGCAGACGAAAATCCGCCGCGCATCCGAGGCCATGAGCGCCTTCTGAATCCCGCCGACCAGAAGGTTCGGCATCACGCTGGTGTAAAGACTGCCGGGTCCGATTACCACAAGGTCCGCTTCGAGGATCGCGCGGACGGCGTCCGGGTGAGCCTCAGCACCGGCAGGGTTGAGAAACAGCTCGCGGATCGCCGAGCCACGCTCGGTGATGTTGTGCTCCCCGTGCACCATTTCGTCCTCGTGCGTACGCGCACTCAGGGTCACGTCCTCGAGCGTGGAAGGAAGGATTGATCCCCGAACGTTGAGCACGCGGCTGGCTTCGTGGATGGCGGTTTCGAAGTTGCCAGTCACTTCCGACATGGCGACGAGGAAGAGATTCCCAAACGAATGCCCCTCCAGACCGGTACCCTCGGTAAAGCGGTACTGGAAAAGCTTCGACATCAGCGGTTCAGCTTCAGCGAGCGCCGCGATGCACTGGCGAATGTCGCCCGGGGCGACCACACCGAACTCCTGGCGCAGCCTGCCAGTGCTTCCGCCGTCGTCGGCGACTGTGACGATTGCGGTGAGATTGCTGGAGTAGCCCTTAAGGCCGCGCAGCAGCGTGGAAAGCCCGGTCCCGCCGCCGATTGCGACGATTTTTGGGCCGCGGCTGAGGAAGCGCTTGTTATAGATCGCCTGGGCCATGTTGCCGTCTCGCTGATTGGGGCGGACGAAGGCATAGAGCAGCGATTCGTTCAACTTCCAGGTCGCTATGCCCACGGTAGTGAGCGAAAGGAACATGAAGAGCAGTCCGCGGCCCCAGCGCGGGATGAACTGCAGCGTCAGGTAGTAGAAGACGCCGGGCAGATCCGTCTGGAGGTAAGCCTCCTTGAGCACGTAGGCGATGCCGAGCCCCATCAGGCAGATGCCGAACAGCAGCAACACCAGCCAGCGCTTTATGTGCATGCCGGGGTAGAACCACTTCAGGGCGCTATGCTCGCGAAGCTGACGCGCTGTCATTGGTCGCAAGTATACCAGCGGAAGTCGCCGCAACCTTTCCAGTAGGCCACCTAGCGCAGTTCCTTTTCGAGAAGATCCTGGACAGTCTGCGGGTTGGCTCGGCCCTTCGTTTCGCGCATTACCTGGCCGATCAGAAATTTTACGGCGGTCTCCTTGCCTGCGCGGTAGTCCTGCACCGCCTTCGGGTTAGCTGCCACTGCCCTCTTCACCGTCTCTGTTAGCTCGTCAGCCCCGCTGATCTGCGCTAGCCCTTCAGCCTCAACGATGTCAACCGCCCGTCGCCCTGTCGATGCCATCTGTTCGAAGACGTCTTTGGCCACCGCAGCGGTGATCTTGCCTTCCTCGGGCATCAGCACCAGCGCTGCAAGGTCCGCAGCGGATGTCGGGAAATGCGAGATTTCGCCGCCGTGGGCGTTCAGCCAACGTGCCACTTCACCAAGCAGCCAGTTGGCGGCCAGTTTGTTTGCTCGCACCGACGGCAGGTTCAGCGCCGTGACTAGCTCCTCGAAGTAGTCCGCCCGCTCGCGCGATTCCGTGAGCGCCGTCGCTTCGTGCTCGCTCAGGCCCAGCGTCAGGAAGCGGTCGCGGCGCGCCTCCGGCAGCTCGGGCAGTGCCGCGCGGACCCTCTCCACGTACTCACGGCTGAACCGCAGCGGTGGGAGATCCGGCTCCGGGAAATAGCGAAAGTCGTTCGCGTCCTCTTTCGAACGCTGGCTGACTGTCACCCCACGCTCGTCGATCCAGCCGCGTGTCTCCTGGGGGATTGTGCCTCCGTCGCGCAACACCTGCGCCTGCCGGATCTCCTCGTGCAGGATCGCGTCGTGGACGGCGCGGAAGCTGTTCATATTCTTCACTTCGACCTTGCTGCCGAAGGGCTCGCCGCGCACTCGGAGCGAGACGTTAGCGTCGCAGCGGAAGTTGCCATCTTCCATGTTCGCGTCGCTGACGCCGATGTAACGCAGGATCTGGCGCACTCGAACCAGGTATTCCCGGGCCTCGGCTGCGCTGCGCATGTCCGGCTCACTGACGATCTCCATCAGCGGCGTACCGGACCGGTTCACATCAACGAGGCTGTAGCCCTCGCCTGTCGAGGCGTCCGTGCGATGCAGCAAGCGGGCAGTGTCCTCCTCCATGTGGACGCGAGTGATCCCGAGGCGTCGCTTGGCGCCATCCACCTCCACTTCGAGCCATCCGTTCGCGCAGACAGGCAGGTCGTACTGCGAAATCTGGTAGCCCTTCATCTGGTCCGGGTAGTGGTAATTCTTGCGGTCGAACTTGCTGAACTCAGGGATCTGGCAGTTGAGCGCAAGGCCGGTCATGACGATGTATTCGATCGCCTTTTCGTTGATCACGGGCAGGACACCAGGCATCCCCAGGCAGACCGGGCAGACGTGGGTGTTTGGGCCGGCGCCGGAATAATCGGCGCTACAGCCGCAGAACATCTTGCTTTTGGTGACCAACTGGCAGTGCACTTCGAGGCCAATGACAGTCTCAAACTCGGTCGCAACAGCCGTCATTCGTCTCCACCGCCTCGCGCTTCGAGTATAGGCACGGGCTCCGGCCTCGAACAATTCAGCGTACACCCAGCCGCGGATTCGAGCCGGGTCAGCTGACGCGAATCGCCGCAGATCCCGCGGACACAGTCCCGATGCGCCACAACGGCTCACCGTCGGCCGCGAACAGCTGGTGCATCTCGTCAGCGCGCGCCGCCGGGACTGCCAACAACAGGCCGCCCGAGGTCTGCGGGTCGAAAAGTAGCGCCGCCACGTCCTCGTCAACGCTGGGGGCAAAGGCGACATTTGTGCCGACCCAATCGCGGTTACGCCCTTCGCCGCCAGTGTGGACCCCGGCGGCGGAAGACTCGCGTGCGCCGGGCAGCAGCGGCAAGGTGGTCGAATCGATGCTCACCGCCACCCCGGATTTCGAGGCCATCTCCCAGAGGTGGCCGAGCAGACCGAACCCCGAGACATCGGTCGCGGCGCGGATTCCCACGCGGCCGCCGAGGTGCGCCGCGTGACGATTGAGGCGGAGCATGGACACGATCGCGGCGTCTACCCAGCCGGCGCCGGCGTTCCCGTGCCGCGCAGCTCCCGAGAGGATCGTCCCCGTGCCGATCGGTTTGGTGAGGAAAAGTGCGTCGCCCGCCTTGAGCCCCGCTTTGCTGAAGATGCGCTGGGGATGGACGAGGCCCAGCACGCTCAAGCCGTATTTCGGCTCTTCGTCCCAGACCGTGTGCCCGCCGGCGATCACACCGCCCGCCTCGGCCACCTTTTCCGCACCGCCGCGCAGAATCGCGGTCTGCGTTTCTGGCGGCAGATCCTGGGGGAAGGCAGCGATGTTGAGCGCCAGCACCACCTCGCCTCCCATCGCGTAGATATCCGACATCGCGTTCGCCGCCGCAATAGCGCCATACGTGTAAGCGTCGTCAACAACCGGGGCGAAAAAGTCAAGCGTCGCCACCACCGCGGTTTCATCGTCAATGCGATAAACGGCGGCGTCGTCAGCGACGCCCAACCCAACGAGCAGGTTAGGGTGAGCTTCGCGGTTGAACAGGCCGGTGAGTGGCGACAGCACCTGCGCCAGGGCCTCAGGCCCCGCCTTGGATGCTCAGCCGCCGCAGGCGGTCAAGTCCGTAAGCCGGATCTCCTTGCTTGTCATCTGCCGATCCTAGCCGAACTCCTGGCGAGCCGCAGACAGACCCGTTCCAACCCCACGGCTACAATCTCAGGGTGACGAGATTCGATGCGATTGTGGTGGGCGCCGGTCCCGCGGGCAGCACTGCCGCCCGCGAACTGGCGGCGGCAGGCGCTCGAGTGCTCGTAGTCGATCGTGCGGAGTTCCCACGCTACAAGGCCTGCGGCGGCGGCATTCCGCTGCGCACCGAACGGCTCCTCCCTTTCCCGATCGACTCCGTTGTCGAAGACTCGGTGAGCCGGCTGGAAGTGGCGAACCTGGGCCGCAACCGCTTCGTCCGCGACTCCGGCACGCCCTTCGCCCACATGGTGATGCGCGAACGCTTCGACGCCCTGTTGCTGGAGCAGGCGGAGAAGGCGGGCGCCAAATTCCGCCCCGGGACGGCGATCCGGGGCATCGATCGCAACGGCATGGTGACCGTGCGGGCAGACGGCTTCGAAGCGAAAGCGCCATTCCTGGTCTGTGCGGATGGCGCGCACTCGCCGGTGGGCCGGATGGCCGGTCTCGGCGGCGACATCGCTGAATGCGCCGCCTGGGAGGTCGAGGTACGGGCGCCGTCCCAGAAGCTCGGGGCGTACAAGGCCACTTCCTTGATCGAACTGGGGTACCACCCGTGGGGCTATGCATGGCTTTTCCCGAAGCGGGAGGTGTTATCGATCGGCATTGTGCTGCCGAAAGGGCAGGCGGGCGAGATGAAGCGCCACACGCAGACGTTCATTGACCGCCTCGGCCTCGGCGCTTCCGAGGTCGATATCTCGCGCGGGCATAAGATTCGCTTCCGCCGGGCCAACGAGCGCATCGCTGAGGGCAACGTGTTGCTCGCCGGAGACGCGGCGGGGCTGGCTGATGAATTCACCGAAGAGGGCATCTACTACGCGATCGAATCCGGGCGAATCGCCGCCCGGAATGTGCTGCGCGCGATCGGTGGCGGCGGCGACCTCGTCGCCTACCAGCACGAAATAAACGCCCAGGTGATGCCGGAACTAAAAGCTGCCCGGCTCATCAGCTTCATGTTCTACGGGATGCTGCGGCGAGCCGCGCGGCCATGGATGTTTGCCAGCGCGCACACGCCGTTCCTCTGGAACGCCTTCTTCGCGGTGCAACGCGGCGAATCTACATACGACCGCGAAGTGGCCAGAATCCCGCTCCTGCCGGACATCGCCGCGCGAATGCTGAAGGACTGATGACCCTCACCCCCGGCGTGATTATGGACCGCCTGGCCGCGCTCTACGGCGATCCCAAGCACATACCGCATGGGGACGCGGTGGCCGAACTCGTGCTCACCGTGCTTTCGCAGAACACGGCCGACACGAACAGCGGTCGCGCGTTCATCCAGATGATGCGCAGGTACCCTTCCTGGGAGGCGATCGCTGCCGCGCCGACGGCGGAGCTGATCGCCACGATTCAACGCGGGGGGCTCGCGCCCCAGAAGGCGCCGCGCATCCAGGCCATCCTGCGCGCCGTGGGCGAACGGTCGCCCGGCTGGGACCTTCAGTTCCTGCGCGAAATGCCGTTCGAAGAGGCACGCGCGTGGCTCCGCGCGTTGCCCGGGGTCGGCCCGAAAACCGCCGCCTGCGTCCTGCTGTTCGCTCTCGGGCTGCCAGCTATGCCAGTCGATACCCACGTTGAGCGGGTGAGCAAGCGCCTGGGGTTGATCCCCGAGAAAACCACCGCCGAACAGGCCCACGGCCTGCTTGAGTCGCTTGTTTTGCCTGCAGACTACTACCGCTTCCACATGCTGCTGATAAAGCATGGGCGCCGCACGTGCATCGCGCGGAGGCCTGCCTGCGAACGCTGTCCGCTCGCTGCCGAGTGCCCATCGAGTCTCGTTCTCGCAACTGATTCGAGACCGGATCAGGCGATGTAGTCATCGACCTCATCGTCAGCCGGGCCGCCGATCCGGGATTCGAGCATTCCGAACACCACGCCCGCCGCCGTAAGGAGTGCTCCGAGCACGACAACTACCATGTAGTTTCGCAGTGGTACGTTCAGTGTCGTCCGCACGATGCTCCGCAGGTCAGCGACGAACGGGTCGCTGCCCCCGGCGGAATCGGCCAGCAGCCGCGCCAGCCCGGTGAAGATCAATCCCGGGATAGCTCCGGCCAGGACCGCGAAGCCAAGAGACCGCAGCCGGCCCCAGCCTTGGCCAACAAGGAGCAGGAAGCAGGCCGTCACGGCGGTCGCGAACACCAGCACGATGGCGAGCAGGTTCGCGGAGGCGTGCGAGTCTTCGGAAACCTGCCCCACTGCGAACTCCAACCCCCCCTGCGAAGAGAAGCGGCTAACCTGCTGGTTTCCCGTCCGGTCAAACGCCGCGAACCCTTCAGCATAGACCAGCGCCGCCGAGCGCTGGAGCACCAGGTCGCGAAGCTGCGTGTCGTTCGACCTAGTGATCTCGTCGCGCGTCAGCACGATGTCCAGCGGGTAATCGGGGATCGTGAACGTAGCAGTGGGGCTGGCTTCGACGAGCTGGCGCAGGGCGTCGTGGTTTTCGGCGATGATCGAATCTATGTCCGTAGTCACGGCGATCCCGGATTTGAGCACGTCTTGTGCGTATTGGGGCTCCGTCACCTGCCGAAAGCTGATCGCGCCCACCAGGAAGAAGACAGAGACCGCCAGCAGAATGCCCGCTAGCGCCCGGCGGCCATCCCGCCCGGAGGTGGCCGAACCGTAGATGCGTTCGCGGGCCGAGCGGACGCCGGGCTCCGAAGTGGCGGTTCCGTAGCGATTCATGAAGCCTCTAAACCAACCGGACGACGATCGTCCCCGCTATGCGGTCGTGCAGGGTACGCCGGCGAGAATCGAACGCCGCCCAAATGAAGCCGAACGCCACGAGCAGGAAGGCCACGCTCACAGCCGCCGCCGCGATCAGCGTCGAATCACGGAATCCGAACGCCACGATGATCCCGAGCGCGACGATGAGCACATAGATCAGCAAGCCGACGACCCGCGCCATCGAGCCGATCACTCCGAGCGGCCGCCCGTCCGAGCGAATGACCATTAACTGCATCACCGAGGCGCCGATCGTCTGGCCTTTCCACGCCAACCCGATGAAGAAGTAGAGGAGCAACGCGGGCGGAATCGCGCCGACGCAGATCCAGAATATGTTCAAGGCGGTGCCAGTTGGTTCCACCTTCTCGAAATCGGACGAGACGAGGACAACGAGCGACCCGGCCGTCACGAAGAGCGACGCGATGATGAACAACACCAGCACGTCCAGCGCACCGGCCGCGACGCGGGATTCGAAAGACGCGTAGTGAATGCGGAATGCGGGCCGGGACCCGCGCGGAAGGTCGCGTGAAGTAGCGCTACTGGCTGTCATGGCGTCAGGCTAACTCTAGCGGGCGGAACGTAATGGGATAGCCAAACTGCTGCTTGCCGCCGCCTTACTCCGGCCGCTCGGTATGCTTACCGCGCATGATCTCTCTCCGGCCTGTCCGCGCGGCGCCCACGGTGCAGTTCCGGCCGTGGCGACCTTCGTCCTGGGCGCTCATCGCCACCGGCGCGGGAGTGTTCGGGCTGAGCCTGGGCATCGCCCTCAGCGTGCTCTGGACGCGTGGGCCGCTCGGGCCGTACGAATACCACCTCTGGAAGTGGGAGGCGAACACGCTTCTCGACACCGCCTTCGCACGGCTGGGCGTTGGCCCGGACCCGGACGATGCCGAGGGGCTGGCCGCCGTCCAGAGCTACTTCAAGCTGACCAGCCAACTGCGCACCCAGAACGAAGCAGAAACGCCGAATCTGAACTTGATCGACACCCTCACGAACGAGCGCGCCGCCTATGAAAACGACGTCGAGCGGCTGGTCGAACGTTATATCGACCAGGCCGTAACCAGCGCCGGGCTCCAGCAGGGGCTGCCGCTTTTCAGCGGGGTGAAGATCACCTGGCCGCCGGTGAACTTCGAATTGACCAGCCCACCGCGACTACTGGTCCGTTCGCCGCGCAACGTTGTCAAGCGGGACGGCGACACCCTACTGAAGAGCGGCTTGACCTTGCGGGAGATCGAAAGCATTGAGCAGCGCGCCGATAGCAAAGACGAAGTGTCGCTCGTCATCTCGATCGGCGGGCTGGCGGCGTATCCAGCGATCGTGCGCGACGACCGTTCGTTCGATTCACTGCTCGATACGGCTTCGCACGAATGGACGCACCACTACCTCGCCTTCTTTCCCCTGGGGCAGCAGTGGGGCAAGGGCGGCGACGCCGAGCCCCTGAACGAAACCACGGCCAACATCGCCGGGCGGGAGATCGCCAACCTCATTCGCAAGCGCCACCCGATCTCCCTGCCGGCGGGAGAGGACGGCCAGGCGCCTCCCGCTCCCGCTCCGACGGTCGACTTCACTAAAGAGATGCACGACCTCCGCCTGCAGGTAGACGCCCTGCTGGCGAACGGACAAGTAGCCGAGGCCGAGAGAGCGATGGCCGATAAGCGCCAGTACCTCGCGGACCACGGGATCGCGATCCGCAAGCTCAACCAAGCGTACTTCGCGTTCTACGGCACCTACGCGGACAACGCCGCCTCGTCCAACCCCATCGGTCCGAAGATCGAATCGGTCTGGCAGCTGACGAAGGACGCCGGCCTGTTCCTGAAAGCGATGCGCGAAGTAACCAGTGTGCCCGAGCTTGATGCCACGATCGCCCGCCTCCAGACTGCTCGCCCGTAGGCCCGGCAACCGCGCGGTTGCCGCTCGGCATCCCCTGTACGACACTTCGCTTGCAATGCCAGATGAAGCAGAAGTTCCACCTCCCACCGAACAGAAGCTCCCCTTCGAACTGCAGGGCGACGAACGAGTGGTACTCTTCTGCCGCCGGCACTGGCTCTACTTCTATACGAAGCTGGCCAGCGTCGTGCTCTCCCTGCTGCTCCCCACCATCGTCTTGATCGGCTTGGTGCACTTCACCGCCGGGTTGGGAGGAACAGTGGGCAAGGTGGCGCTGATCATCGCCGCCGCCTGGGTCGTTTTCTGGGCGATTCGCGGTTACTTCACCTGGTACCGCTACCAGAACGACGTCTGGGTGGTGACGAACCAGCGAATCATCGATTCGACAAAATACAACTGGATCAAGCAGCGCATGGCATCGGCCGACCTCGTCGATGTCGAGGACATCAACGTCGTCCGCGAAGGCCTTTTCGCGACGATGTTCAACTACGGCGACCTGCGGGTGCAGACAGCTGGCGAGGTCGCCAACTTCGTGCTTGCGGGTATCCCGGCGCCCTCCAAAGTGCTCGCCGTGGTCGATTCCTCGCGGGACGCGGCGCGCCGTCAATTCCGCGGCGCCTTGTCTTGATCTAAACGCCGGACTGCCACGGGACACTCCTCGGGGGTAGGCTAGGCCGATGCGATACCACGCCGTGCTCGCTGCTGTCGTGCTCCCTGTCGCGTTTGCAGGAGCGGTTGCCGCCCGCAGCGCGAGCCACAATGGCGCCCCCGCGCAAACGCCGGGCGGCGCCCCGCTCACCGTGACGGTGGAGGCCCAGACCGGCCCCCCGTACCGTTTGTTCACGCCCGCACTCGGCCGCGATGCCTTTTACCCTGAAGTCAGCGTTTCGAGCACGAGTGCATTCCAGGGCGGCGCTGTGATGGTCTCGGTAGCGAACGCCCGGTCGGGCTCGGCAAGCATCTTCGGCCGCACGTACGCGCTCTCGGCGGACGGAGCGGGCGGGCTGGCGGGCTTCGTGGGGTTCAGCACCGAAGACCCTGCCGGTGACGCCACGCTGAAAATCGACCTGGTCGACCAGATTGGTGACATTCGTTTCTACACTCGCCCTGTCTCGATGAAGAAGACGGCCTGGACCGTTGATTCGTTCAACGTCCCGCCGCCCCCACCACCGGACCCGAATGCTCCGCCTCCGCCTCCGCCGCCACCGAACGACAATCTCCTGCTGCCGGGGATTTACGCTGGCGTGACCGCAAGAAAGTGGACTCCAGGATGGCGGTTACCTGTCTCGGAGCCGAATCTCGGGCCATGCAGCGCCGCCAATCCACCAGCGGTAGCCTGCGTCTCGGGTTACTTCGGCGAGCAGCGCTCGATTAACGGCGGGCCGATCCAGGGCCACCACGGCGGCACGGACATCGGCGCTGCAGCCGGCACCCCGATATTCGCCATGAACGATGGCACGGTGGTGATGAGCGGGCTGTACGCCGTCCGCGGCAACCTGGTGGCCATCGACCACGGCGGAGGCGTCTTTTCCTCCTATGGGCACATGTCTTCGCGTGTGGCCAGTGTTGGAGACACCGTGAAAAAGGGCCAACTGATCGGCTACGTGGGCAGTACGGGATTTTCCACCGGGGCGCACATTCATTGGGAAGTCGCCGTCGGCGGGGTGCTCGTCGATGCCCTTCGTTGGCTAGACGGCAGCCAGGGGTTCTGAGCCGCTTGCTTCTTTCCGCCCGGTAGCGCGCTGACGGGCCTTGTGGCAACCTGAGGGCGGTGGCGGATGGGGCCGGTGGAGGTCTATCTACAGCCCGTCGCGAGGCAATCCGCGAGAGGCTGAGGAACACCGGAAAGGTTTCTCACGTCCCGGCATGAAGAATGCACAGCGCCTCGCCCTGGCCACCTGCCTCACTACCCTGTTCCTCATCGCTATCGGCGCTTACGTCCGCGCCTCGGGTTCGGGACTCGGCTGCCCGGACTGGCCAACCTGTCATGGCGGCGTAGTCCCGCCGGGCACGCGTCACTCCCTGATCGAGTTCTCGCACCGCTTTTTTGGTACCGTGGTCGGCCTGCTGGTCATCGCCACGGCGGTGATGGCCTGGAGGCACTACCGGCACGCGTCGTTCACTGTTTGGACAGCGACGCTCGCGGTCCCACTCGTCGGAATCCAGGGGTTGCTGGGCGCGGTCACGGTGGTCAAGGAGTTGCCGCCCGAGATCGTCGCCACGCACCTGATCACCGCTATGCTTGTCCTCAGCTTCGAACTCGCCGTGCTGCTTTCGATGTACCTTGAGGACCCCGCCCACGCCTCCCAGCTCAGAGCGATCATCCAGGCCCCGAGCCGGAAAGTGGGACAGTTGGCGATCGCCGCCGTCGCCTGGCTTGCAGCCGTTATGTGGATCGGCGGCTACATCGCGGAGAGCGGCGCCAGCACTGCCTGCTCCGGCTGGCCGGCCTGTAACGGCAGCATCCTCCCCGCGAACGACTCCTTGGAGATCACCCACATGCTGCATCGCTACCTGGCCGGGCTGTTCATCTTCTTCATCGTCCCGCTGGTGGTGGTCGCCTGGCGCTCGCGCGACCGCCTGCTCTGGTCGGGCCGGGTGGCCATCGTGCTCAGTGTTCTCTACGCGGCCCAGGTGGGAGTTGGCGCGTTCAACGTTTGGTTCACCTTCCCGGACTATCTGACCGTGGCCCACACCGTCATCGCCGCCTCGATCTGGTTCACGCTCGTTGGCGCTATCATCCTCACCTACTACGTCCCGTCTCGCGCTTTCGAGGCGAGCCAGGCCAAGACACCGGCAGAGGCCACCGCATGACAGCCGAAGCGATCTCTTTCCCTCGTTTGCAGGCCGGAAACACCTTCCGCAACTACCTCTCGCTGACCAAGCCGCGGGTCATCGTCCTGCTGCTCATCACTACCGTGCCGCCGATGTTCGTTGCCGAACGCGGCTGGCCGGGCACCTGGCTGATCCTCGCGACGCTGATCGGCGGCACGCTCTCCGCCGGCGGCGCGAACGCGATTAACTGCTGGTACGACCGCGACATCGACGCGATCATGAAGCGTACGCAGTCGCGGCCGATGGTCACCGGCGCGATTAGCCCGGCGGCGGGGCTGACCTTCGGCATCGCCCTCGGGGCGATCGCCTTCGCTTTCCTCTGGATCACCACCACACCGATGGCCGCCACCCTTTCGCTTACGGCACTGTTGTTTTACGTCTTCGTCTACACTCTCTGGCTCAAGCGGCGGACGCCACAGAACATCGTCATCGGCGGGGCAGCCGGCGCCTTTCCACCGATGGTCGGCTGGGCGGCGGTGACCGGCGACATTTCGCTCGCGCCGCTAATCATGTTCGCGATCATTTTCTTCTGGACGCCGGCCCACTTCTGGGCGCTGGCGTTGCGTCTACAGGGCGACTACACCGACGCTGGCGTGCCCATGCTGCCCGTCACCGACGGCCCGGAGGTGACGCGCATCCAGGTCGTGCGCTACGCAGCGATGCTCTTCGCGGTCACCTTGATGCTCGGCCCCGGCGGCGAACTGAGCTGGATCTACCTGGCCACCGCGGTCGTCACCGGCGGCATCTTCGTGGCGAAGTGCTTCCAACTCTGGCGGCGTCCAACTTCGATCGAGCCGATCGCCGTCTACAAGTACTCGATGCTCTACCTGGCGCTGCTGTTCGTGGCGATGGGCGTGGACAGCGCGATCCTGGGGTAGGGCGGGGCTCTTAGCTGCATCACGTTGCACGGCACCGCAGCACCCCCTCCACAGTCGCGCTACTGAAAGCGCTAACCGCCCGCCGACCAGTCCGCTAGCCCTCGCTCGCCTTCGCCCGCGCCACCGCCGCCTCAGCTTTGCGGCGCGCCAGGGCGCGGTCCTGGCGTTTCGACTCCAGGTCCTCGGCCTTTACCCAGTTGGCGATGACGAAACAGAGGGCGCCGAGGAACAGCAGGTCGCCCGCCACCCACATGATCAGCCCCGCCTGCTCTTGGTCGGCGAGGGGCGACGGCCCCCACGTCCGGCCGAGGGTCTCGTAGTGCTTGTAGATGACGTGGCTCGAGCTGTAAATCGAGAGCGCGAGGAAGGAGTTCTGGGGCATCTGGAGGAACACGTAGAGCACGCGGATCGGGTGGTTCATGCGCCACGGAGTGGGGTCCAGGCCGATCGCCTGCCACCAGAACATCATCGCCGCGGACAAGTACAGAATGTGCTCGAAACGGTGGATCCAGGCGTTCTCCAACGCATCGTCGTAGAGCGGGGAGTAGTGCGAGAGCCACATGGTTGCCGCGAACAGCAACCAGGCGACGACCGGGAAGCTGATGACCTTCACCACCCGGCTGTGAAGGATCGGTAGCAGCACCTTGCGCCGCGTCTGGGGGCTCGCCACCCGCAGCGCGAGCGTGATCGGCGTGCCCAGCAGGATGAGCGGGGCGGCGACCATCGTCAGCAGCAGGTGCTGCCACATGTGTACGGAGAACAGCACCGTGTCGTAGCTGGCCGGTGGCGAAATCAGGGCGAAGCCGAGCACTGCGAACCCGGAGACGAAGTACACCACTCGCCGACGAGGAAACGGCGACTTTGGGTGCGCGCGGTTCACTCTGCGCACCGCGGAGAGGTACAACCAGAGGGACCCGCCCGTCAGCAGAATGAAGAGTGGGTCGAACTCCCAGCGCAGCCAGAGATCGCTGATGCGCGGTGCTGCCGCGTTACCGTGCGCCAGCGCCACCACGGGCCATAACGCCGCGGCCAGCGCAAGCAGTATCGGCATCCAGCGGCGAGGAGGGGGCATCGCGTCCTTCGGTGGACTCGCCACTCACGGTCCACCGCCTGAGTCTCGCACATCGCACCTGCTCCGACGAGCACCCCGCCCGCTTTCGGAAAGGCGAGATTGCGCTCCGAAATACCCTGCTTCCAATGCTGCCTCAGATTCGCGCTGGGCGCTTTTCCATGCCTTGACACCCAATTAGGCCGGGGCTATAACTCGATTGCGACGCCGTTCACAACCGGACCGTGACGTAGCGTGTTTTACACGGTCGGCGCGGGTCAGGGGGAGTCAGAGGAATGCCCAACACCGGGATGTGTCGCCCCGCGCGACGCACCGTGCTTCTCGTTTTCGCCGCTCTTGTAGCGCTTGCCGCGGCCGGCACAGCCTCGGCGGCGTCCGGCCAGCCCGGCGGGATCACCGATGAAGCGCGCGACATGCACGGGCTCTACCTCTTCACACTCACGCTCGCCGCAGTCGTCTTCGTCCTGGTCGAAGGCGCCCTGATCTACTGCCTGATCAAGTTCCGCAAGAAAGACGATTCGCTCCCTGCGCAGATCCACGGCAGCAACATCGTGGAGTTCATCTGGACCGGCATTCCGGTGATCATCGTCATCGCCCTCTTCAGCTACTCCTTCGTCGTCCTCCGCAACGTCGAACACACGGAGCACCCGGTGGACCTCACGGTCAACGTCACCGGATTCCAGTTCCAATGGCAGTTCACCTACTGCCAGAACGACCTCGGGAAGGGCGCCAACGCCCCAGCCAAAGCCAGAGCAGACAAGTACCAGGGGCCGTGCGCCATCGAGGCGGACGAGTTTTCGATCACCGGCACGGCCAAGAATGAGCCCACTGTCGTTATCCCCGTGGACGAACCGGTCGAGTTCCGGCTGAAGTCCAATGATGTTATCCACTCGTTCTACGTCCGCGACTTCCTGTACAAGCTGGACGTCATCCCCGGGCGAGACAACAAGTTCACGGTCACTGCCAGGGAGACCGGCACATTCCGTGGCCAGTGCGCCGAACTCTGCGGACTCAACCACTCGCTCATGCGATTCAACATCGAAGTCAAGACTCGCGCGGACTTCGACACGTGGTTGGCCGGGCAAACGGCAGCGACCAAACCAGCAGCACGGGTCCCCTAGGCGGGCCCCGTTTTCACACCCGCGGCCCGCTAATCCGGGGAGCAGCGGGACAGTCGAGGTGGACTGGGCCGGTAGGCGGCCCGAGGAGGAACCATGGCCCGCATCGCGATACCGAAGCAAGGTGGCTATTCACGGCCGCTGATCCTTGAGTGGATCACGACCGTTGACCACAAGAAGCTCGGCATCCTCTACCTGTACACTTCGCTCTTCTTCTTTGGGGTGGGCGGCATCCTCGCGTTGCTCGTGCGCACTCAGTTGGCCGTCGCCGACAATAATTTCGTCGATAACCACGTCTACAACCACATTTTCACGATGCACGCTTCGGCGATGCTCTTCCTCTTCATCATCCCGATCTGGGCGGGATTCGGAAATTACTTCGTCCCCCTCCAGATTGGTGCCCTGGATATGGCGTTCCCGCGGATCAACGCCCTTTCGTACTGGCTGTTCCCGCCTGCCGGGCTGATTATGTTCGCTGGCTTCCTCGTTAAGGACGGGGCCGCCTCGGCGGGCTGGACGGCCTATAGCCCGCTGGCGAAAACGCTCGGCACCGGCATGGACCTCTGGATCGTGGCCGTCCTTTTGCTGGGCATCTCATCCACCATCGGCGCGGCCAACTTCCTCGTCACCATGTTCCGGATGCGGGCCCCTGGGATGACCATGTTCCGCATGCCGATCTTCTGCTGGACGATGCTCGTGACCTCGGTCCTCCAACTCCTGGCCACGCCAGTCCTCGCCTCCGCGCTTGTCATGCTTTTTGTGGACCGCAACTTCGGCGGCAACTTCTTTGACCCGAACGGCGGCGGCAACGCCGTGCTCTGGCAGAACGTCTTCTGGTTCTACTCCCACCCGGCCGTTTACATCATGATTCTGCCGGGCATGGGCATCATCTCCGAGATTCTGCCCGTCTTCTCTCGCAAGCCGCTGTTTGGCTACAAGGCGTTCATCTTCGCCACCATGGGTATCGGCGGCCTGGGCTTCAGCGTTTGGGCGCACCACATGTTCACCACCGGCGCCGTCCTCAAGCCGTGGTTTGGCTTCATGACCGGGCTCATCGGCGTCCCTACAGGCGTTAAGATGTTCAACTGGCTCGGTACGCTCTGGCGCGGCCAAATTACTTTCGAACCGCCAATGCTCTTCGCCCTCGGCTTCCTCAGCATGTTCCTCATCGGCGGCATCAACGGCGCTTTCGCGGCTGCCGTGCCGGTGGACTTCGCCCTTCACGATACCTATTTCGTGGTGGCGCATATCCACTACGTGCTCTTCGGAGGCTCGGTGTTTGCGGTCTTCGGCGGACTCTACTACTGGTTCCCGAAGATCTGGGGTCGCCGGCTGAACGACCGCCTCGGCCAGCTTCACTTCGCATTGATGTTCATCGGCTTCAACCTCACCTTCTTCCCGATGCACCTCCTCGGCCTGGACGGCATGCCGCGCCGCATCGCCACCTACAACGACTTCAACGATTGGCAGCTCCTGAACATGATCGCCACCTCTGGCGCCTTTCTCATCGGCGTTTCGATGTTCCCGTTCCTGGCGGCCGTGATCATGGCCTTCATGAGGCCCAAAGACCAGCCGAACGACCCATGGGAGGGGAACACCCTGGAGTGGGCGACAACCTCGCCGCCGCCGGTCCACAACTTCGACGAAATCCCGGAGATCCACTCCGAACGTCCGCTCTTCGACCTCCGCCACGGGACGCATTCCGGCAACTAAGCCTTAAGCCTAAGCCCGGAGTCACTCACCAGACCTGCACCTTAGAAGGGACAACGCATGGCGGCACACGGAGCAACAGCGACACAGCATAAGGAACCGCTGAGCAACGGAATGCTCGGGTTTATCCTCTTCATCGCCTCGGAGGTGATGTTCTTCGGCGGCCTGTTCGCGGCCTACTTCATCGCCAGGGCCGACTCCCCGCAATGGCCGCCGATCGAAGTCCTCGATCAGATGAAGGCCGCCGGCACGGCCGCGCCCGGCGTCGAGCTCAAGCTCGAAGTCGTGCTGCCGCTGATCGCCACGATCATCCTCGTACTCAGCTCGTTCACGGTGCAGTGGGCGGTCGTCCAGATTCAAAAAGGCAACCGGACTGGTCTCATCTGGGGCCTCTTCGTCAGCATCGTCCTCGGCCTGACCTTCCTCGCCATGCAGATGTACGACTACTCGCAGCTCCCCTTTAGCTCCGGCGATACCGTCTGGGCGACGGCATTCTTCACGCTCACCGGGTTCCACGGGGCTCACGTCGCTGGCGGAGCGATATTCATGACCGTCTGCCTGGTCCGCGCCATGGGCGGCCAGTTCTCAGCCGAACACCACGAAGCGGTTGAGGCCGCCTCGTTCTACTGGCACTTCGTCGATGTTGTCTGGATCGCCCTTTTCACTACGCTTTACATCGTCGGCTAACCAGCCGCGGCACCAGGAGTACACACCGGAATGGATCAACACAGCAGCGAACACGAGGACCACGGTGATCACGGCATCCACATGCCGGACCCGAGCGTTTGGCCTTTCGTGGCCGGAATCGCTTCAATGGCCCTCATGCTCGCGCTCGTCTGGTGGTCACGGGACCGGAACAACCAGATCGCCGGGCCGCTGCTCGGCGCGTCAGGTCTGCTCACGCTGATCAGCGGACTCGGTTGGGCGTACGAAGACGGCCGGATGAAAAAGAAGGCCGAGGAAGGTGCGATGACGACGGCGCGCGAGGCGCGCTTCACGCAGGTCGTCACTTTCGCCATTGCTGAAGGGCGTCTTGTTGCCTCCCGCGCCGCCGGCGGCATCCTCGCCACACTCGGCAACGCCGATAGCACCCTGCGCGACCTCGCAGGCTTCCAAGACCTGCGAATCATCGCTTCGCCCGCCGAAACCGGGCCGTCCCAGGTACTCGTCGAGACCACCTGGTCCAACCGCGAAGGCCTCGCCACCTACGAAGAGACGCGCCGCACGCTGCTCGACTCCATCGCCGCTCACCCGGACGACGTACTACCTGGCTCGGTCCAGGTGTTCGACATGGAAGTGGTGCGCGACACGAAGGAGGTGGCTTTCCGCTTCGGCATGGGACCGGCTGTTGCCGTGCTCGGTTCGCTGCTCGTCTTCGGGCTGATGGTCGGCGCGGGCCTCAACCTCTTCGCGCACGGCGGCGAAGCGGCCAACGCCGCAGTGCCGGGACCGGGTGGAACGGCGCCGGCTGCTGGCAACCTGGTCACCGCGACCGACAACAAGTTCGACAAAGCTACGCTCGAAGCGCCGCCCAACACCGATGTCACGTTCGAGTTCAAGAACGCCGGCAAGGCGAAGCACAACATCCACTTCCTCAACAAAGCGGGGGGCGCGACCCTGGCCACCGGCGGCGAAGGGAAGATTATCGACGGCGGGCAGAGCGAACCCATCAGCTTCAAAACGCCCGCAGCCGGCGCTTACTACTTCCAGTGCGACCTGCACCCCGACCAGATGAGCGGAACGTTTACGGTCAAAGACGGAGCGCCCGCGCCCGGAGCTGCCGCGGCGCCCGCGGGAGGAGCGGCAGCTCCGGCAGGAGGCACAGCCGTGATTGCGACCGACAACAAGTTCGACCAGGCGAAGCTCACGGCCGCCGCCGGAAAGGAAGCTACCGTTTCGTTCTCGAACAAGGGTAAGGCGAAACACAACCTCCACATCCTCGACAAAAAGGACGGCAAGACGCTCGCCCCCGGGGCGGAAGGCAAGATCATCGACGGTGGTCAGTCAGAGTCGCTGAAGTTCACCCCCGCCGCAGCGGGCAAGTACTACTTCCAGTGCGACCTGCACCCGGACCAGATGTTCGGCGAGTTCGACGTGACGTAGCGAGTCAGTCAGCGAGTCAGTCGCTGCGTGAAATCGAAACCAGAGCCCGGCTTTGTGCTGGGCTCTTTCGCGTCGTCAGCCGTCGCTGCACCTGCGGCATGCTAGCCGCTTCAGTCGAGCGCGCCGTCGGCGAGCAGGTCCACGAATTCGTCTTCGTCCAGGCCGATCAGGTCGCGGTAGACGTACTCGTTGTCCTCGCCGAGGAGTGGCGCCGCCTTGCGCAGGACGCCGGGCGTCTCGGAGAGCCGGAAGGCGGGCCCGTCGTACGTGCGCAGCCCCATCGTGGGGTGCTGTAGCTGCCAGTAGTGCTTGCGGTGCGCCAACTGGGGGTCGGCGCGCATCTCTTCAGGAGACTGGACCATGCCGCAGGGCACGCCAAATCGCTGGAAATGCGCCACCAGCTCGGCCGTCGTGAACCGCCAATCGGCGGGCACATCGGGCGCATCGTCGGCCACCGCTTCGGGCCGCGCGGGATCAAGGGTCACGGCGTCCAGCCACGCCTGGATGTGGCGGTCGATCTCCCTCTGTTCGTTCAATCGTTGCCAGCGCCGCCGCATGCGCTCCAGGTCGCACCATTCCGGGCGGCCCAACGCTGCCTTGAAGCTCTCCCAGTGCTTCTCCGTGCGGCAGGCGAGTACCACGTAGCGGCCGTCGCGGCAGACGTAGCAGCCGTGAGGCGCGGCCTCTGGGTCGCGGTTTCCCATGCGCGTCTGCTCGTGGCCGTTGGCCGTCCAATCGAGAATCGCCGTGCCCAGTCCATGGACGGCGCCCTCCATCTGGCTGAAGTCGATGTACTGCCCGATGCCCGTCCGTCGGCGGTAGTCCAGCGCGGCGATGAGCGCGGTGGCGGCGATGTGCGGCACCAGGAAGTCGGTGTACGCCACCCCTGTGCCGATCGGCGGCTCATCGGGCCAACCGGTGAGGTGATTGATGCCCGCGGCCGCCTGGAGCACGTGACCGTAGCCCATGTAGCTGCCCCACGGACCATCCTGGCCGTAAAGCGGCATCGAAATCATCACGATGTCCTCGCGTACAGCTCGTAGCGATTCGTAGTCCAGTCCAAAGCGAGCCATGGTCCCCGGCGTAAACGATTCGGTGACCACATCGCACTGCGCCACCAGCCGCTTCACCATCTCCGGTCCCCGCGCGTGCTTCAGGTTCACCGACATGCAGAGCTTGGAGCTGTTGAAGTTCGCGTAATAGCCCGAGCCATCGACGTTTGGGATGTCATCGACAAATGGTCCAACGCGGCGCAACGTCTCGGGGTAGGTGGTGGATTCGACACGGATTACTTCGGCGCCGTGGTCCGCGAGATACTTGCTCACCAACGGCCCGACACCGACCCAGGCCAGGTCCGCCACGCGAAGACCTTCAAACGGCTGCTTTCGGCCCTTTTCGACGGGCATCAAAGCACCATCTTCATTTTCAGGCGCCGAAGGTCGGCCGGTTCGAGACCGAGCAGCCCACCGTAGATCTGCTCGTTGTGCTCGCCGATGTGTGGCGCCCGCCCACCCTGCGTCCACGGAGTGGCGCTCAGCTTGAACGGCGCGCCAGGGTAGATGAATGACTCGCCGATGTCCTCGTGGGTGACTCGCACCCAGTACTCGCGGGCAGCCAACTGCTTGCTCTCGACGAGTTCGCGTGGGCCGAATACCGGCGCCCAACCGGCGCCGCGCCGCTGCGCTTCGGCCACCAGCGCCTCTTTCTCGCGCGTGCGGCAGAAGAGCGACATCGTCTCCTCCAGGTGGGCCAGCTCGGCAGGCTCGAGGGGCGTCAGGGTGGTAAGCTTCTCGCGCCATTGGGGCGAATTCAGCCCGCGCGCTTCCCCCGATTCCGCCAGCCAATCGATGATCGCCCCCGCGCCGGGGCCAATCAGCCCTCCTGCGCTCAGTGCCGTCAGCCAACCGTCGCTCGTCTCGAACAGATAGCGCGCGCCGAGCACACCGGCGTTGTTGCGCCGCAAACCAGGACGGCGCGGATTGATCCGCTTGATGTCCCAGATCGGCTGGTTGTTGTCCATGGCGACAGTCATCGATTCCTGCATCGAAACGTCCACGTGCTGGCCGAGTCCGTCGTTTACACCGCGCGCGTAGAGGGCCGTCATCGCGCCCACGGCGGCCTGAAAGTTGACCTGCGTGTAGGCCTGCGGCGCGGTCGTGCGCAGGGGGCCATGCTCTTCATCGCCGTTTAGATACATGTGCCCGCCCATCGCGGAACCGACGATATCGGTGGCCTGCCAGCCGCAGTACGGCCCCGTCTGGCCGAAGTTCGTGATGCTGACCATGACAAGGGACGGGTTCACCTCTCGCAGTGCGGTGTAATCGAGCCCGAGGGCGGCCATTTCGCCGGGCATCGACGTTTCGATCAGTATGTCGGATTGCGCGATGAGTTGGCGAAAGAGGTCGCGTCCCGGTTCGAGCCGCAGTTCACAGGTAATCGATCGCTTGCCCGCATTCATCGCCCACCAGTAGCCGCTCATCTCTGGGCCTGGATCTCCGCGAAAGAAGGGGCCATTGGCGCGCGTTGGATCGCCTTCGCGAGGTTCGATTTTGATCACCTCGGCCCCCAGTTCGCTGAGCAGGCGGGCACAGAGCTGCCCCTTCTCGTCGGCAAGGTCGAGAATGCGGTATCCGGCGAGCGGGCCGGGGTGGACCGGCGTGGATGGTTTCTGGGCGGAAGGGTGCTGAGTAACGGCCATTGCTCCTGTTCTACCGGGAACCTCGGAGCTATTCAAACGCGGGGGCCAGTAGATCGGCGGCAGGGAACTCCAACTGCTCCAGCCCGCCGTCCAGCGCATCCGCGATTCGGTCCAGCACCGTGCCAAGTCCCCAGCGCTTTTCGGCCGAAACGAGGACGACGTTGCGCGGCGGCGCCCCGGCGCCGTGAACGACCGTCCGGGCCTCGTCATAGTTCTCGACCCGTCGCCCGTCCTTATCCTTCAGCAGATCGACCTTGTTCAGGGCGAGCAGGCGGGGCCGTTCGACCACACCAAGGTCGGCCAGGGTGGCGTCCACGGCCTGCGTCTGTTCAAAGGCGTTCGGATGGGAGATATCGATCACGTGCAGCAGCAGGTCAGCCTCGGCCAACTCTTCGAGAGTGGCGCGGAAGGCCGCCACGAGGTCCGTCGGCAGCTTCTGGATGAACCCCACGGTGTCCGTCAAAAGCACCACTTCGCCGGTCGCCAGCCGGAGGCGGCGGGTCACCGGGTCGAGCGTGGCGAAGAGCTTGTTCTCAGCGAGCACGTCGGCCCCCGAGAGCGCCCGCATGAGGGTCGACTTACCGGCGTTGGTGTAGCCGACCAGCGCGATCACCGGGATGCCGTTTCGCTGTCGCCGTCGCCGGTAGAGCGCTCGCTGGGTGCGTACATCCTCCAACTCCCGCTTAAATCGGCTGATGCGGCTGTTGATCAGCCGGCGGTCGGTTTCGATCTGCGTTTCGCCAGGCCCACGAGTGCCGATCGCGCCCTCCATCCGCTCGAGGTGGGACCACTGGCCGGCCAGCCGCGGAAGGAGGTACTGCATCTGCGCCAACGCCACCTGTAGCCGGCCTTCGCGGGTGTGCGCGCGCGTCGCAAAGATGTCGAGAATTAGCGCCGTGCGGTCGATCACTTTCGTGCCGAGCGCCTTTTCGAGGTTTCGCTGCTGAGACGGTGCCAACTCGTCGTCGAAAATCACGACGTTGGCCTCAAGCTCTGCCGCCGCCGCCTTCACCTCTTCCACCTTGCCGCTGCCGATGTACGTCGCAACTGCCGGGTGGTCGAGCCGTTGCGTGGTCCGTCCCACTACCCTGGCGCCGGCTGTGCGCGCGAGTTCCGCAAGCTCCGAGAGGGATTCGGCGGCGGGCAGAAGCGACCCCTGGAGGTCCGCGGCAACGAGGTACGCACGGTCGACTAAGGCAGCGGTGGAGTGAAGGGCTCGAACCATTGGCCCTAAGGGTACAGCAAAGCCGCGGTCACCCCACGTTCACCCTCGGGGCTGAGTAAGGGCGAGCTTCAGTTGATCGATCTGCGGGATTGGGGTGGGGTCCACGCCGTTGAGCAGGGCCAGGTAGAACGACACGTAGTCGCCCCAGGCGGTGCCCACGAGCAGCCCCTGGAGCAAACGGTCCGCGCCAACGTCGATCCGCGCGACGGGGATGCCCGCCGCCTCGAACTGAGCGCAGAAGGCGTCCAGCTTGGCAACCGTGCGCCGGTCTGATCGCATCCGCGACTCGATCGCCACGAGCGCCACGCGGTCCGCGACCAACTCGCCCGTGCCCAGGCCAACGATCAGGTTGTGGGCGGCCTCGGGGAACGGGTCCGCGGCGCCGAGCACCTTGCCGTTCTCGGCGAGTTGGTTGCGAAAGCGCGTCGCCGTCGGCGCCATCTGCTCGCTCCCCACCACGAACGGCGTCCGCCCAAACAGCTTCGCCGCCACCTGCTTCGCGCCGTTTCGTTCGAACGGCGCCGTTGGCGCGAAATCCTGCCCGGTCAGCTCGCCGTGCGCCCTACCGGCCTGCTCCACTTCCCCATCGCCTATCGTCAGCAGTCCAAGCTGCACGCCAATCCGGAGCAACGGCGCCAGCCCGTGCGCGATGGCCGTCCGAGGCTTGCCCTGGTAGTCAATGCGGTGGACGGCCACGCCATCCTCCGCTGCACGCCCCCCGAGACGGCCGCCGGTGGTGATGCACAACAGCGCCGCTCCGCGCTTCCGCGCCTCGTCGTAGACGCTGAGCGCCTCTTCCGTATCGCCGCTATAGGACGAGACGACCACCAGGCTGCGCTCGGAAACATAGTTCGGCAGGGCGTAGCCGCGGCAACCGTACACCGGCAACCGGGCAGACTCGGCGCAGAGCGCGGCAAAGTAGTCACTGGCGGTCGCCGACCCGCCCATACCGGCAAGCACTACGTTCGTTGCCCGCGCGGCTCCGGCGGGAAGCTCGAGATGCTCGGATGCCTTCCACGCCCGCCACAGCTCGCTCCCCACGCTGGCGATGTGGCCGAGCATCCCGTCCCCATCCAGCGCTAGCAAGGACGGGTCATCGAGGACGCTCACCGCGAAACGCCCGCGATCGCCATGCCCGCGTCGAGCACAGGAGTGACAAGCGATTCGTCCCGCACCTCGGTGTAGATGCGCAGCAGCGGCTCGGTGCCCGAGAGCCTGAGCAGCAACCAGCCTTCCTCAATGAAGAATCGCCAGCCATCAGTGCGGTCTGAGCTTGTGATGGGACGGCCGGCGATCTCGGCCGGTTTCGCGGCGTCCAGGGTCGCCTTGATTTTGGCGTTGGAACCAGGCTCCAGCTCGAAATCGATCCGCTGGTAGAAATGCGGCCCCGTGATCGCGAACACCTCTTCGAGGAGCTGCGAGGGTCGCTTGCCCGTGGCAGCCA
Source organism: Tepidiformaceae bacterium (assembly GCA_039917655.1). GTDB lineage: Bacteria > Chloroflexota > Dehalococcoidia > Tepidiformales > Tepidiformaceae > PNKC01. Next base: position 19,036 of record JBDSJC010000123.1, on the reverse strand, counting down.
CGTAGTCCAACAGAAAGAGCCCGGCGAGGATGCCGTCGCGCTCCGGCAGATGGCCGCGGAAACCGTACCCCCCACTCTCCTCGCCGCCGATAAGCGCGTCTTCGCGCATCATCAGCGGCCCAATGTGTTTGAAGCCGACTGGCGTTTCGAAGAAGGGGGCGCCGTAATGCAGCGCAAGCAGCCGGGCCATGTCAGTCGTCGTTACGGACTTCACGATCGCGCCCTTGAGCTTACGCTGGCCGAGCAGGTAGTTCACCAGCAGGGCGAACGTCCTGAGCTGATCGACGTAGACGCCGGCTTCGTCGACCACTCCCAGCCGGTCTGAGTCACCGTCGGTCGCCACTCCGATATCGAAGCCGCCGTCAGCGATCAGTCTCATGAAGTCGCCGAGGTTCGAATCGATCGGCTCGGGCGCTCGGATGCCGGGGAAGAGCGGGTTGCGTTCGCTGTGAATCTCCGTCACCGTGGTCTTGCCGCCGCCCAGAAGCTGTTCGAAGAAGCCCACGCCGGTGCCGTACATGGGGTCAACAGCAATGCGCAGCCCGGCCGCCTTGATCCGCGGCACGTCCACCTGCGACGCAAGCTTTGCGAGGTAGCCGGGCACTGGGTCGAACCGGGAGATTGCCGCATCGTTTTCGGGCGCCATCAGGATCTTCGACGGGTCTCCGAGAATTGCCGGTACCCGTCGCTCAATATCGGCTACGATCTCGGGACTCGCGCTCCCGCCGTAGTACGGTTTCACCTTGATGCCATTCCAGCGAAACGGGTTGTGGCTGCTCGTGACCACCACCCCACCGCAGGCGCCCACTTCGATGATCCGCCAACTGATCGCCGGCGTGGGGGCGGGCCGGTCTGCAAGCTGCACCTGAAAACCGTTTCCGGCCATCACGCGGGCGACGGCCAGGGCGAATTCGTCGCTGAGGAAGCGGGTGTCGTAGCCCACCACCACCGGCTTGGCTTTGCCGCGCGTCTCTGCGAAATGGTCTGCGACGGCCTGGGCGCAGGCCCGGACGTTGTCGAAGGTAAACGTCTCGCCGATGATGGCACGCCAACCATCGGTCCCGAACTGCACTGGGTTAACGGTCATGCGTCCCATGATAACGCGCGCCCGCCTCGATCGATGTCCCAGAAGGGACACGCGCGCCATCCGCAACGACCGCTCCCTGACCGATCACCGCGCCGGTCACCGTTGCTCCGGCACCGATCCGCACGCCATCGGCCAGGATGCTGTCCGAAACGGCTGCATCCTCCCCGACCGACACATCCTCCCAGAGGATGCTGCCGCTCACCCTGCTGCCGGCTGAGAGCCTGGTGCGTTCCCCGATGCACGAAGCAGCAACGTTCGCTGCCGAATCAACGGTCGCAGACTCGTGGACCACGTTCCTGCCACTGAGAAGCGCCCGGTTCAATGCGAGGTACCGCGCTGGCGTGCCGATATCTGCCCAGATGCCGCTGAACTCGTACCCAATCACTCGCCGGCGACGCGCCACCAGGGACGGAAAGAGCGTCTCCTCCACGCGCACAGGCCCCGGCGGAATCTCGTCCACCAGCCCGCGTTCGAAGATCCAGACACCGGCGTTAATTAAGTTCGATGGCTCGGTACCCGGCGGCGGCTTCTCCACGAACCCCGTCACCAGCGATTCGCCATCTACCGCCGCGACGCCAAAGGACGATGGGTTTGGCACCGGGTACAGTGCAAGCGTCAGGTCCGCGCACAGCCGCTCGTGCGTGGCAAGCGCGTCCGCGTAGTCGAAGTCCACGAAGACGTCGCCGTTGAGCACCGTGAACCGGCCGGTGATGCCCGCCGCCTGGACAGCGTTGCGGATCGCCCCGCCAGACTCCAGCCGCGCGGTCTCCTGGACAAGTTGGATGCGCAGTCCGTCGTAGTCGCCCGTTGGGTAGGCGTGAGCCAGGTCGTCGTTGTTCTGGCCGATCGCGAGCACGGCGCGGGTGAAGCCGGAGCGCCGCAGCCATGCGAACAGGTAGTCGATCGCCGGACGGTTGAGGACCGGCACAAGGCTCTTGTGACGCGCAAAGGTAAGCGGCCGCAGCCGCGTCCCCTGCCCGCCAACCAGCACGATCGCGTCCACTGGCGCCCAATCTGCGAGGCTAAAGCCCCGCGTCAGCTCTTAATGATGCCGCGCGGCCCGTATCTTCCCACGGAAGGTCGATGTCCGTCCGCCCGAAGTGGCCGTAGGCGGCCGTCGCCTGGTAGATGGGGCGGCGAAGGTTCAGGTCCCGGATAATCGCGCCCGGCCGCAGGTCAAAGTGCTTTCGCACTGCGCTGAGGATCTTCTCATCGGACACCACACCGGTCCCAAACGTTTCGATGCCGATCGAGGTGGGTGCCGCGACCCCGATCGCGTAGGACAGGAGGAACTCGCAGCGAGTGGCCAACCCCGCTGCGACGATATTCTTGGCTACCCAGCGCGCTGCATAAGCACCCGAGCGATCGACCTTTGTCGGGTCCTTGCCGCTGAAGGCGCCGCCCCCGTGGCGGGCGATGCCCCCGTAGGTATCAACGATAATCTTGCGGCCCGTAAGGCCGGCGTCGCCCTTCGGCCCACCGATGACGAACCGCCCTGAGGGGTTCACGTAGACCTTGGTCGCTTCGTCGATCAGCTTCGAATCGACGATCGAGTCGATGATGTGCGCGCGCACGTCCGTCGCAATCGTCTCCGAATCGACATCGGGCGAGTGCTGCGTCGAGATAACCAGCGCCTCGGCACGCAAGGGCACCCAGTTCCTGTCGTACTCGATCGAGACCTGGGATTTGCCATCCGGTCGCAGCCAGGGGAGTTCCCCGCTCTTGCGAGCATCGGCCAGCCGCCGCGTCAGCCGGTGGGCCAGTGAAATAGTCAGCGGCATTAGCTCCGGCGTCTCGGTGCAGGCGAAGCCGATCATCATCCCCTGGTCACCGGCGCCGGTATCGAGTTCTTCGTCATGCACGTGGCCGCGGCGGGACTCGAAGGCGACGTCCACGGCCGCCTTGATGTCGGCGGACTGTTCGTTGATCGCGGTAATTACGCCGCAGGTTTCGCCATCAAAGCCGATTTCCGAAGACGTGTAGCCGATGTCCAGGATCGTCCTGCGCACGATCCCCGGAATATCGACGTAGGCGTTGGTCGTGATCTCCCCGGTAACGAGCACCAGACCGTTGGTGATCGCCGTTTCGCAGGCCACGCGAGCGCGCGGGTCGTGGGTGTAGATGGCGTCCAATACGCCGTCGCTGATCTGGTCACAGACCTTGTCGGGGTGGCCCTCCGTCACCGATTCGGAAGTAAGCAGCTTTCGTTCAGCCATGGAAAACGTCCCTCTGGAGCTGGCAAAGTGAGCGTCCGCGCACGGAAAAGCCCCCAGTGGGAGGAGGGTCGCGGAAGGCCGGCGACGGTCATTCTTCCCCTCCTCAGGAGGGGCGGGCTAGTTTGAGCCCGCCTTTTGTTGCCCAACGCCTGAGCGCGAGGCCGCGTTCTCTTGGCACCTTGGAGGCATAACCAGGTTGCCGGGCCCACGGGTCGCCCCGTTCGCCCTCTTAACGCTGCGCCAACGATAGCATCCCACCGGGGAAGGCGGAATCGTCACACCGTTGAGTTCGGGTCGTTTCAGAGCGCGGTATACTGTCCCGCATGGAAACCGTCCCCACGCTCGAATCCGTCCGCCGCGATGCGTTGCGCCTCTCACAAGACGAACGGGAACTGCTCGCCCTCGATCTCGCGTTGAGCGTGGAAAAGGAACCAGGCTATGACGAAGCCTGGGGCGCCGAGATCGAACGCCGAATCGCCGAGGTCAAAGCGGGCCGGGCGGACCTTATGGACTGGGACGAAGCTGAGCGCGAGATTTTCGAAGATCGCCCCGCCAATTGAAAGTTCGGCTCACGGCGACCGCGCGATCTGAGGCCAGACTGGCGCGCGATGCTTTCAGGGACCGAGACCCTTCGACCGCACCAAGATTCCGAACGCGCCTAAGGGAGGCGAGCCGACAGTTAGCCCAGTATCCTACGAGCGGGCAACTCGATGTGCAGGGCGCCCGGCGCCTGCTGCTTCCGCCATTCCCGTACGCGTTGGTCTATTTCATCGAAAGCAACGAAGTGATCGTCGTGGCTGTGGCCCACACCTCTCAAGAGCCGGACTATTGGTTGGCTCGATAGGGGCTTGCAATGACTACGTGCCCTCCTGCCAACTCGTCAGGTAGTGCTTCTGCTCTTCCGTCAGGTAGTCGATCTTGATCCCCATGGCGTGCAGCTTGAGGCTCGCGATCTCCTGGTCCACCTCGTGAGGCAGCTCGTAGACTTCGTTGTTGAGCTTGGCGTGGTTGACCGCGATCCACTCCGCGCCGAGCGCCTGGTTCGCGAACGACATATCCATCACCGCCGCCGGATGACCCTCGGCTGCAGCCAAATTGACCAACCGGCCCTCGCCCAACAGGAACAGCTTCCGTCCATCACCCAGGCGAAACTCTTCTACTGAGTCGCGGATACGCCTCTTCCCTTCACTCATGGCGTTCAGTGCTTTCAGGTTGATCTCGCTATCGAAGTGGCCGCTGTTGGCCATGATTGCGCCGTCCTTCATCGCCTCAAGGTGCGCGCGGTCGATCACGTTCGCGTCGCCGGTGAGCGTCACGAAGAAGTCACCCTGGGGCGCCGCCTCTGCCATCGGCATCACGCGATAGCCGTCCATCACGGCCTCCAGTGCCTTCACCGGGTCAACTTCGGTGACGATGACCTGCGCCCCCATGCCTCGCGCCCGGAGCGCAACACCGCGCCCACACCAGCCGTAGCCAGCAACGACGAAGTTCTTGCCCGCGAGCAGCACATTGGTCGCCCGGATGATCCCGTCGATTGTGGACTGGCCGGTGCCGTAGCGGTTGTCGAACAGATGCTTCGTGTCCGCTTCATTGATCGCCACAATCGGGTAGCCCAGCGCTCCGTCCGCGGCCATCGCGCGAAGCCGGATGACGCCCGTCGTCGTCTCCTCGGTCCCGCCCGAGACGCCCGGTAGCAGGTCCCGGCGGTCCTTGTGCAGCACGGCGACCACGTCGGCGCCGTCGTCCATCGTCAGCTGGGGGGCGTGCTCCAGGGCCTGGTGGATGTGCTTGTAGTACGTCTCGTTGTCTTCGCCGCAGATCGCAAAGACCGAGATGCCGTAGTCGTTAACCAGGGCAGCCGCCACATCATCCTGCGTCGAAAGCGGGTTGCTGGCGCAGAGCCGCAAGTCTGCGCCGCCGTCGCGAAGCGTGATCGCGAGATTCGCGGTCTCCGTCGTGACATGCAGGCAAGCGGTCATGCGGATGCCTTTCAGCGGTTGTTCGCGCTTGAATCGCTCGCGGATCAGCCGCAAAACGGGCATCTCGCGTTCCGCCCACTCGATCCGCCGCACGCCTTCCTGGGCCAGCTTGATGTTCGCGATGTCATAGGGGACGGGCATTATTCACCTCGCCACGCCCGGGGCGCCAGGCGCGTCAATTCTGTCTTCGGATTGAGCTGGAGTGGCGCTAGCGATCGCTGAGCGTCACGAAGGAACCATCGTACTTCCGCCCTCGCATAGCCGCCCGCCAACGCCTCAAGGAGGAGGCAACGCCCGACGGATCCTTGCGCGCCGCGCTCGCCTCCACGAGTTGGCAAACTTCGTTGTAGCCGAGCTTCGCGTAGGCCGCGACCGCGGGAATGTTCGCCGGGTCCACCGTGAGGACCACGTGCTCGCAGTACTGAAGCAATGTCTCGGTCACCGCGCTCGTTACCGCCGTGGCGTAGCCGCGTCCGCGGTACGCCGGATGGGTGAAAACGTTGCCGACCACCGCCACGCCCTCCTGGCGCGAGACCACGTGCGTGCCGGCAACGGCCACCAGCCGGCCTTCGGCGACGATCCCCCGGTAGACCCCGGTTTCGATATGCTCCGGGATGTAGTAGCTGGGTCCGGCCTCACTGCTATAGAGCGAATTCACCCGGCGGATATCCAGGCCGGTCAACACGATAGGGCTGAACTGCGCGATGGGCACGAACCGGTCGGCCCGGACGGCCATGCGAATCATGGGTTGCTGGCTGGCCAGGCGGTACACGCGGCGCAAGGTCTCAAGGTGCTGCGGCTGGCAAGTGGCGTATGTCTGGGTGGGCCCGGGATGGATCGAAAGGATGGCCGCGACAGCGTCTGCGTCGCCCATCACGAATGTGGCGTCCCCGAGCCCTCCCCGGCTGTGCAGGACGAGCCCTGTCCCGGTTGAGCCGCGCGCCGAGAACCAGCGGGTACGCAAGAACAGAGCCGGCTCCAACTGTCCGAGGGCATACGCCGTGTATTCGATTCGCGGCAACAACAGGCTGCGTATCGCCTGCATTTCGCGCACGGGCTGCACGATAAAGTCGAGTCGCGTCTCCGCGTTGCTCTGCCACCGCACCTCCCGTTCTGCCATCAGTCGGCCGCCTCGAAGTAGGTGAGCTTGCGGAACTCGCCGTAGCGCACATCCACTTCGTCGCGGGTCAGGGTCAGCAAGCGGCTGGGCCCAAAGCCTTCGACACAGAAAGAGGCGACAACCGAGCCGTAAACCACGGCGCGGCGCACCTCGGCGGCGTTTACTGTAGCGACGGTGTCCAGGTAGCCCATAAATCCGCCCGCGAAAGCGTCGCCCGCGCCTGTCGGGTCAACAACGTCGTCGAGGGGGTAGCCGGGAGCCACGAAGTAGTCATCGGCCGAAACGAGCGCTGCGCCATACTCGCCGAGCTTGATGATCACCCCGCGCGCGCCGCTAGCGAGGAGCGCCCGGCCAGCCTTCGCGATGCTCGGAGTGCCAGCGATCTCGCGCGCTTCAGCTTCGTTCAGTGCTACGAAATCGGCGTGCCGCAGCGTCTCCTTCAGTTCGTCGAGTGAAGCGTCGATGAAGAACCTGATCGTATCGACCATGGTCGACCGGGGCGCGGACAGGTCGCCGATGACCCTGCGCTGGAGGACCGGGTCGCCCGCCGCGAGAAACGCCGTGCGCGATTCCTCCCAGCCCACGGGAAGCACCGGCTGCCAGTCCGTGTTCACGCCAACCTCGGTGTAAACGGTGTCGCGCGTGTTCATGTCGTAGTGATATCGGCCGCCCCAGCGGCTGGTCCTGCCCGGCATCACGATGAGTCCGGCCAGGTCGATGTTCGGCCGATCGAGCTTCGCACGCTCTTTCGGCGGGAAGTCGTCGCCAATCGCCGCCAGGAGCCTCACGTCCGTGAACAGCGCCCCGGCCACGGCGGCGCAGGTGGCTGACCCGCCGAGGAGCCCGGTCACTTTGGAGAACGGCGTCTCGATCTCGTCGATCGCCACCCAGCCCGCAACAAGGAGGCTCATCGCTCCCCACCCAGGCGGCGCCGGAGGATCGGTTCAAGCCGTTGGCGCGAGTCCACAGAGATAGCGTTCCTCGCAGTCACCAGCGCTGCGTCAAGGGTCACGCGGCAAGCGCACTGGCCAAGCGAGGCCAGGCGTGGCACAAGCCCCCGAATTACCTCTCGACAGGCGTCAACGTTCGCCTGCAAGACCGCGAAGACGCTCTTCGCGTCCACCGCTTCGTGCTCGTCATGCCACGCGTCGTAGTCAGTTACGGCAGCGATGGTGGCGTAGCAGAGCTCCGCTTCGCGGGCCAACTTTGCCTCTGGCAGCGCCGTCATCCCAACGACGCTCGCACCCCACTGCCGGTAGAGCTCGCTTTCGGCCCGCGTCCCGAAGGCAGGTCCCTCGATGCACACGTAAGCGCCGCCGTCGTGCACGACAGCTCCCGATGAGTGTGCCGACTCGCGACAAGCGGCTCGCAGCGCGTGGCAGAACGGTTCCGCGAACCCCGCATGGGCGACCACCCCGTCACCGAAGAACGTGCCGGGCCGCGCGCCACGAGTGCGGTCGATCAGCTGGTCAGGGGCGACCATGTCTCCTGGCCGGTAGTCTTCGCGCAGGCTTCCAACGGCGGACACGGAGACGACGCGCTCAACCCCAAGCGACTTTAGCGCCCAGATGTTCGCGCGCTGCGGAATTTCGGACGGCAGCAGGGTATGCCCGCGGCCATGACGTGCGAGAAAAGCAACCCGGGTTCCAGCCAACGTACCAACGCGAATCGTGTCGCTCGGCGACCCGAACGGCGTCTCCGGCGAAAACTCCTCGACAGACTCCAGCCCCGGCATCTCGTAGAAGCCGGATCCACCAAGCACAGCAAGGGCGATAGGTGTCACAGCGAGCCTTTCCCGGCACTCAGGGGCTGGAAGTAGAGTCTACGCCCTTGCCCCGGCTATCGCTCCCGCAGGGCTGCGGCGATGCCCGGGCCGTACGGCGGCCGGATCACTCCACGCTCGGTGATTATCCCCGCGATTAGCTCCGCGGGCGTCACATCGAACGCCGGGTTGTAGGCATCCCCGCCGTCAGGGCTCCAACGCTGACTGCCGAAGCCGCCCACTTCGTGCCCACTCCGAAACTCGATGGGGATGGCAGCGCCCCAAGGACACGCTGGGTCGATGGTCGTTGTGGGCGCTGCAACGAAGAACGGGACACCGTGCCTTGCCGCCACAACCGCCAATCCGTAGCTGCCGATCTTGTTGGCCGAATCGCCATTCGCCGCGATTCTGTCCGCACCCGTTATCACCGCCTGCACCCGGCCTGAGGCGAGCAGTGACGCGGCGGCGGTGTCCGGCAGCAGGGTCGCTGGGATTCCCAGCCTGCCGAGCTCCCACATTGTCAGGCGCGCGCCCTGCAAGAGGGGCCGCGTCTCGGTGGCGTAGCAGCGTTCGAGCTTGCCCTGCTCCCACGCCACGCGAATCACCCCCAGCGCCGAGCCGATCCCGCCGGTGGCCAGCGTCCCGGTGTTGCAATGCGTGAGGACCGAGGTGCCAGGAAGGAGAATCGCAGCTCCGCATTCGCCCATCGCACGGTCTTCGCGGGTTCGCCGGTCGTGGTGCGATTGCGCGAAAGCCCACAGCGCGTCCCGCCGGGCAGCAGGAGCCGTTCCTGCGGCGAGGGCTGCGTCGAGGGCCAGGCGAGCGATTGACGCCAGTTCGACCGCCGTCGGCCGCGTCTCGGCGAGAGCCTTCCACGCACACTCCAGTGCTTCGTCCGAAGCGTCGCCAGTCTGCGCCGCAATCGCCATCCCGACAGCGCCGACGATCCCCAGGAGCGGGGCGCCTCGCACGCGCAGCGCCCCAATCGCCTCGCAGACCGCACCCAGATCGCGCAGTTCGATCACTCGTTCGGCGCTGGGCAACAGCGTCTGATCCAGCGCATCGAGGCCAACCCCGGGAAGAATCGAAAGCGGCACGACCTCGGTCAATCGTCCGCCCGGTAAGTCACCAGGGCATCGACGCGGTATCCGCCGAGTGCCCGCCGCCCGCCCAGGGCCTCGAGCTCAATCACGAACCCAAAGCCGGCAACTTCTCCGCCGACCAGTTCCACGAGCTTGGCTGCCGCCCGCGCCGTCCCACCGGTCGCTAGCAGGTCGTCGATGATGTAGGCGCGCGTCCCTGGCGTGAAAGCGTCCTGATGAATGTCCAACTGACTGTCGCCGTACTCCAGCGAGTATTCAACCGACATCCGCGCCGCCGGGAGCTTGCCTGGCTTCCGCACAGGCACGAACGGCAACCCAAGGTGCGCCGCAACTGGCGCGCCAAAGATAAAGCCGCGGGACTCGATACCCACAATGGCTCCCGGCAAGCTGTTCCCCGCAGCCTCCGAGAGCGCGTTAACGGCGTAGCGGAACGCATCCGGGTCCGCCAGCAGCGGCGAGACATCTCGGAAGAGGATGCCAGGTTGCGGAAAGTCCGGGACATCGCGGATGAACGATCTAAGGTCCACCGGCTGAGTGTAATCATCGGAGACCGGGGCCGACAGCCCCGCTTACGCGGCGCGGATGAAGCCCAGTTGGTCCCACTTTTTCCCGAGCAGCGCCTCGGAAGGCACGCCCAGCCAGCGCTCGATCAGGGTGGAGTAAACCGAGCGGAAGTCCGTCGTAAAAGACAGGTTGCCGTTGTCCACGAGCTTCGAGAGGCTGGGTGCATCGCCGTAGAGGCCGCGTTGAACGCCGTTGCCGAGGGCGAACATCACGCTCGCCGAGCCGTGGTCCGTGCCGCCATTCGCGTTCTCCTGCACCCGCCGGCCAAACTCACTCCACGTCAAGACCACCACGTCGTCCGCTTTGCCGTGCGCGGCGAGATCGCGGTAGAAGGCCGTCAGGCCCTCGTCCAGGCGCGTCATCAGGGCAGTGTGGTCCTCCACCTCTTTGGAGTGCGTATCGAAGCCACCCAGCGTTATGTGGCCCACCCGCATTCCCAGGTTGCCAACGACCGCCTCAGCGAGGACCGAAAGTCCCGAACCAAACGAGCTGTCCGGGTACTTCACTGCCGGCACGTAAGTCTTCGCCGCGGTGGATAACTGCCTTGCGCTGTTCACCGCGCTCTCCACAGTCGTTTCGAGCAAGACACCGTAGGGCGAGGCCGAAGGGTACTGCTCGTACAGCTTCATCAGCGTCGCGGTGCGAGGGTCGCTCCCGTCTGCCGTCTTCCCGGCGAGCGAAAAGTTGTAGTCGGCTGGGGTGTTTACCGACGGGATCGGCACCGTGTCAGAGCGCATCTCCGGCGGGGTGGAACTGCCGATGTTGAATCCCTTGAACGGGTCGTGCTGCTCCGCTTCCATCTTCTCCAGGGTCCTGCCGAGCCAGCCCTCCTGTAGCTTCAACTCGGGGTCCCCGGCCTGCCAGATGGCCATCGACTTAAAGTGGCTGTAGTTCTGGTTCGGGTAGCCAACACCACGCACAACCGCCAGGCGGCCTTCGTCCCAAAGCCCTTTAAGGCCGGAGAGGCTGGGGTGCAGCCCGTAGCCGCCTTCGAGCGGCAGGATCGACTCCTCCGCGATGCCAATCGTTTTTCGCACCGAGCGGTAGGTGGCGTCGCCCATCGGGATGACAGTGTTCAGCCCATCGTTGCCTCCCGCGAGCTGGACGAGCACCAGGATCTTGCCGTTGTTCTTCGCCAGAACCTCGGTGGGGTTCTGCGCCGCGAACGCGATCGATCCTTTGAGGAGCGAATCCGCCGTGGTGCCGATGCTTACGAGGGCAACGCCGCCCTTTACGAAATCTCTGCGGTTCATCTCACCTGTCTCCTAAACGAGTTGGTATTCGGGGCTTGCCAGCACCAGGTAGGCGACCGCGGCCGCGCGCTGTTGCTCGTTTGAAACGGTCTTTGCGTAGTCGATGATCGATTGGCGCGACGTATTGGGGACGTTGCCATCGACGAAGATCGCCAACGCCCTATCGACGAGCGCCTCGGTGGACCCGGCGTTGGCCAGCGCCGGAAGACTCTGTGCGCGGCCTCGCTGACCCATCAAGAACTGATCGAGGAAGTTGACCCGCGCGAAGAACGTGCTGGACGAAAGCCAGGTCGCGCCGCCGGGCCAGCCGGCCACATTCGGCGGTTCGAACAGCACCTGGTCCATCCCTTTGATCGTCTTGTCGCTCAACATGTTCGGGCGCAGCTCATCGGCGATTTCCAGTCCCCGGATGGCGTTCACGACAAAGTTGATCGGGCTGCGGACGATCGCCCGGTAGGCACGCTCTGAGTAGAACTCGTCGCTTACCAGGATCTCGCGGACGACATCCTTAATGTTGTGGCCGGAGTTCTCCCAGACCTGGAGCAGCCGATCCGATATCTGCTGCGAAGGGGAACTGTGCGCGAACTCGCTGAACAGACGGTTCGTTATGAAACGTCCCGTCGCTGCCTGTTCGAGGATGATCGAGATAATCTCCTCGCCCCCGAACGCGCCGCTCTTGCCCAGAAACGTCTTGCTCCCGGAATCATGGAGTCGCGGCTGCACCAGGAACGCTGGTTCGTAGGCCCGGTAGGCTTCCTCACGCAGTTTGCGCTTCTCCTCTTCAGTTAGGCCTGGGGAATTCGGCTTCACCGCGGGCGGCGCTTCGTTGGTGATCCGCCACCCGGTGAAGGCGCGCGCACTTTCGCGCACATCGCCCTCCGTGTAGTTCCCAACACCCATCGAGAACAGTTCCATCAACTCGCGCGCGAAGTTCTCGTTCGGGTGGTCCTTCGTGCTGTCCACCGTGTCGAGGTAGATGAGCATCGCCGGGTCTCTGGCGACGGCCTGGAGCAGGTCGTCGTACTTGCCCAGCGCGTGGCTGCGAAAGAGGTCGTTCTGCGCTTTCATCAGCTTGAACTTCTGGCCGCCGATTTTGCTCGTCTGACTGGTGAGTAGTCCGTGCCAGATCAGCGTCATGCGCTCTTCCAACGGCCTTGCAGTGTGGATCATCCGCAAGTACCACCAGCGGATACCATCGTTGAACTTGATGAAGTCGTAGTTTGCCGCCGCTACCCTGGCGTCAAGCGCGGAGTTGTCGATCGTTTCGAAGTTCAGCAGGCGGTCGGCGGCCTCTTCGCGGCTAAGAGCGGCGAACTCGTCGATCTGGGCAGCGGTCCCACCGAACGCCGCTCTCCGCAACAGGTGCGCCGCCCGCCGCTTCGGATCGCCGACCACCTTGTCCAGGGTTTTCGACTGGAGAGCCAGCTGCTGGCCGCCTTCGGGTGGACTGCCAAGACCGCCCGTCTGCGGCTTGGCATCGTCGCCGGAGAGCGTGGAGACGCCGAGAATCGCCGCCGCGGTGCCCATCGCGGCAATGGTTGCGCCGCCAGCGAGCAGCGCCCGGCGCGTCGATCGCCGTTCGAACAGGTTGCCGCGGGTTTCGGCTGGTTGGCGTTCGTCCATCTCGACTCCTGTACTGACGGTGCTCCGCCGTCACGCATCATATGGCCGCGTTCCACCATTTGGTGACGCGTCTTCGGTAAAGAATTGCGTTGCCCGCGAACCACTGTTGAGGAAGGCAGGCTCTCGTAATTTCGGCAGCTTAACCGTCTCCGGCTATACCCTTAGCACCTTGCATGGTCCTCGCACCATTGCCGATATACGAGGTGATATGTCCAACAGCCGTCGCGGCTTTTCGCGAGAGCGCCATCCGTTTCTGAAGCTTGGCATCTGCGTCCTCGCGGTAGCCGGGTTTACGGGCGGTTGGACGGCGTTTTCCGCGAGCCACGGCGAGCCGAAGGCGGTCGCCCAGGCGGCGGTGGGGGAGCCGTCCCCACATCCCGCCGCGACTGGGACCCCTACCCGTCCCTCTGGCAGCACGACTCCGACGTCCGGCACCCCAGTCCCGGTGCTGCCCACGCAGACTCCGGCCGCCGCGCCAACCGCCGAGGGCACACCAGCTGCCAGCAAGCCCACTCCCGCCGTTACGCCAAAGAAGAAGTCCCGAGGCTCCTGAGGTGAGTTGGCGAATCTCGGGTCTCGTGGCGCTTAGCCTCGTACTCGGGGTCTCTGTTGCGCGGCTCTCCCAGGACCCGGACACCGGCACAGCCACCTGGGATGCCGAGCGCGCGGCAGGTTTCGCAGCGTACCTGCTCCTCTGGGCATCGACCGTACTCGGGATCGGCGTGCATTTTCGCTTCCGCCCGGCAAACGGGCCGCTGACGCTCATTCTCGAATCCCACCGTATTTGCTCCGCGCTCGCGCTCTCGTTCGTTGCGGGTCACGTCACCGCGTTGCTCGTGGACCCCGTCGTGCGCTTCAGCGTGTTGGACGCCTTGGTGCCGTTCACCTCCACTTTTCGCCCAATCCAGGTCGGGCTGGGCACCACGGCGATGTGGCTGCTGATCGGTACGCTGGCGAGCACAGCAGCAGCGGGACGCTTGCGCTACGCGACGTGGCGCAACCTGCACTTCCTGGCGTTTCCCTGTTACCTGGTGGCTCTCGCCCATGGCATTACCGCAGGCACGGACGCTACGAGCGCTCCCGCCCTCACGCTTTACGCGACCACCGCCGCTGTGGTGGCCGCACTCATCTTCGCGCGCGCGCTGGGCCGCGGTTTCGTCCCCGCCGGCGAAGCGCCCAGCCCGATCGCTTAGTCGCCCAATCCCAGTCCTCGCAGAAACGCTTCGTTATTTGGTTCGCGCCCGAGGAAGTTGCGAATCAGTTGGTCGCCATCCACCGCGCCGCCGCGTTCGAGCACCGTTGTCCGGTAACGGAGGCCGGTCTCGGCGTCCAGGGCGCCCGCGGCTTCGAATCGCGTATACATGTCATCCCCGAATACGTGCGACCAGAGGTACCCGTAGTAACCAGCATCGTAGCCGAACAGGTGCCCGAATCCCGATTGAAAGTGCGTCCCAGGCAGGTAGGGAAAGCCGGTGATCTGGTGCAGGGACTCGACGCCTTTCGTCGTGTCTCCATCGAAGCCCGGCGAGTGGTAGGCGAAGTCCAGCGACGCAAAAAACAGTTGACGCGAGGTAGTCAGGCCAGAGTTCAAGTTCTTCGCCGCGACCATCGAGTCCAACAACTCCTGGGGCAGGGCTGCTCCGGTCTCGTGGTGCCGCGCGAAACCCGCGAGCACTTTCGGCTCCCAGACCCAATGCTCCAGCATCTGCGAGGGCGCCTCCACGAAGTCGCGCTCGGTCGCCGTCCCGCTGAAACGGGCCCGGCGGGAGCGCGTCAGCGTCTGGTGCAGGATATGGCCGAATTCGTGAAAGAACGTCACGACCTCGCTGTGGCGAAGAAGCGAAGGCTGCGTTGCTGTGGGCTTTGTGAAGTTCGCCACGATCGCGCTCACTGGTTTCTGGTACTCCCCACTTTGGAGCATGCGGGCGCGCCGAAGCGTAAACGCAGCCGCGTGCCCGTACTTGTTCGGCCGCGGGAAGAGGTCCATGTAGAACCGCGCGAACGGCTCGCTGCCATTCGCTTCGAAAATGTCGAACGCCTGCACGTCCGGGTGCCAGCGTGGCGCAGTCGCCGCCGGTTCGTAGCGCACGCCGAGCATCGATTGAGTGACCTGGAACAGCCCCTCGATGCACGCGTCCAGCGGGAAGTACTGCGCGATTTCGAATTCGTTGACCGCGTACCGATTCTTCAGAAGCTCGTTGTTCCAGTAGCGCCAGTCCCAAATGTTGACTTCCTCGGAGCCTGTCCGCTCCAGCGCCAACGCCCGCATCTCGGCGAGGTCTCGCACGGCCTTGAAACCCACCTTCTCATGCAGATCCGCGAGGAAGGCGTCAACCGTCTCCCGCCGTTTTGCCATCCGCGTCTCGGTGCGGTACGCGGCCCACGAGTCGTACCCCAGCCGGTCAGCGACCTCCGCGCGGAGCCGAATCGCCTCTTCGAGCACCTTTACATTGCCATCGCCACCCTTGCGCTGATCTTTTTCGAACAACTGACGCCGAAGATCCGAACTCTGCGCGTTGGCCATAAATGGCTGGATCTCTGGGTAGTCCAACGACACGTGGTAGCGAGTCTCACCGTCCACCGCCACGGTCTTGAGGCTCTCGATGAAGCTTTCAGGCAGTCCGGCGAGGTCCTCCCGCCGGACGTCGATGCCGTCTTTCCACTCGTCAATCGCCTTGCGGAACTGCACGTCCAGTTCGACCAGCTTGTCGAACAGTTCGCGAACCTTGCCGCGCTCACTGGCGGGCAGTTCGAAGCCGTTTCGTCGGTAATCACGTAACTCGTGCTCGAGCAGCCGCGCGTCTTCGCCTTGCAGCGCCCGCGCTTCGGGCATCGCCGCGAACGCCTTGATCGCCGCGTAGAGGTCCTCCCGGAACGAAAGCGCGACCCCGTACTTGTCGAGCTTCTCGTCCCATTCGCGCGCCGACGCTCGGAGGTCTTCGTCGGCGGTAACGTAGGCCATGAATCCCAGCTGTCCCTGCGCGGCGCTCACTCCATCGGTCGCGTCTTCTAGCGCGACAAGCGTGTTGGCAAACGTCCGCTCCGAGCCCGCGATTGCCACGATCGCATCGATGGCGGCGTCGCAGGCGCGCATCGCCGACTCGCAGCCTTCTGCGATTTGCGCTGGCGTCAGGTTGGCGAAGTCTACGAGGTCGAGCGATCCGGCCATGCGAGGCCTCCCACGGGCGAAGTCTCGCGATCGTACCCGACGCCTACTTTCAGCGCAGGCGGTTCGCTTTGAGGTGGCCGGTGACCTCGGCGATCACTTCATCGGGCTTCTCCTGGATCAGCCAGTGGCCGGCATCCAACTCCACGAACCTGTAGGGCCCCTTCATGTACGCCGCTGCGTCCTCGACGCCCTTGCGCCCGATCGCCTGGTCCTGGTTTCCCCAGACGAGCAGGGTAGGCGTTGTCACGTCGCCGAACTGCACCTCGGGATCATCCGGATCGATGCCCCGCGACCCGCGGTACCAGTTGAGCGCAGCGGTCAGCGCGCCCGGCTGCGAGAAGAGCGCGAGGTACTCGGCCTTCTCCTCTTCGGAGGACGCGCTCCAGACATTCTTCAGGCCTTCGAAATCGTTCGCCGAGAGCGCCGCCTCGGCAACTCCCGGCTGCTGGAAGAACGCGATGTACGTGCTGCGCTTCGCCTGGTCCTCGTCTTCCCGAATCGCTCGTCCGAACGCAGCCACGTGCGGCACGGAGAGTGCAGCCCAGCTCACGATGCGCTCCGGGGAGCGGGCGACGACCGCCCAGCCAGCGCCAGCACCCCAATCGTGCCCCACAAGATGGAAGCGCTCGAAACCAACGGCGTCCGCGAGAGCCGTCACATCCGAGGCGAGGTTGGCGTAGCGGTAGTTGTCGATGCCCTCGGGGCGCGCGCCCGGGCTGTAGCCACGCTGGTCTGGCGCCAGCACCCGGTAGCCCGCCTCGGCGAGCACCGGCAGCAGCGGCGTCCACATGCGCGAACTCTCGGGGAAGCCGTGGAGCAGAATGACCGGCTCGCCGCCCTCTGGGCCGCACTCCCGGCAATGAAAGGTGAACCCGTTGGCGGCGATGTCACGGGTGGTGATGGTCATCTGGCGGCTCCGAATGGGGGATGCGTCAGCTTACGTCTCGCGAGGTGCGGAGGCCAAAGCCGGAGTCGCTGCGATATACTTTGCGTATGACAACGCTGCTTCAGCAAGCTTTTTCGGAGATCTCTCAACTTTCCGACGAGGAGCAAGATGTCTATGCGGCCCGCATCCTCGAGGACCTGGCGGCGGAAACCGCCTTCGACGAGAAGTTAGCCGCGACGGCGCATCTCCTAGGACCGATGGTCCGCAAGGTCCAGGAGGAGTACCGCGCAGGACTGACGGAACCGCTCGACTTCGATAGGCTTTGAACTCGCGCACCCGTCGTGAGTTCTGGGTGCTTCACGCCAAGCTCCCGCGGAACGTTCAGCGTCGAGCGCGGGTCGCGTTTCAATTATTTCAACAGAACCCCGCCCACCCGAGCCTGAAGTTCAAGCTCCTCAACCGGGATCTAGGGCTGTATTCGGCACGGGTGGGGCTTGACTATCGCGTACTCGCAACGAGGGTCGATGACCAGGTGGTCTGGTTCTGGATTGGCTCCCACGCCGAGTACGACCACCTGGATTTCAACTCCTAGCCCTTAGCGCGTCAGCCACGCGAACTCCTGCGGCTTTCGCTGGCTTTTCGCATCGATCATGATGTTCACGATGCTCGGCTTCGCGGTAGCCATCGCCTCTTCGAGCGTCGGCTTCAGTTGGTCCGGCGTGGTCACGAAGAAGCCCTTGCCGCCGTAGATTTCGGCCATCTTTTCGTAGTGCGCTGACGGCGTGTAGGCCGAGGGCGGGATACGCGCGGGGTCGAGTTCGTTCGGGCCCCCGCCGATGCCGTTGTTGTTGATGATCACGAACGTGATGTTCATCCCGTAGCGAGCAGCGGTCTCCACTTCCATGCCGCTGAAGCCGAAGGCAGAGTCCCCTTCGACGCAGACCACCTTTTTGCCGGGATAGACGGCCGCCAGCGCGATCGCCTGGCCGAGCCCCACGCCCATGGTGCCGAAGGTACCAGCGTCCAGGCGGTGACGGGGAAGGTAGTTAGGGAAGACCACCCGGCCGATGTCCATCGTGCTCGCGCCTTCGTTCGAAATCGCGGCGTCTCGGGGCATCAGGTCGCGCACTTCCTTGAGCACGCGGTAGTAGCCCATCGGCACGGCATCGTCTTCGTACATCGGCGCCACGGTGGCGGCGTTTGCCGCCATCTTTCCTTGAAGGCCGGTCCACCACGTGGTCTCCGAGGGGTATTGCCAGGGGTTCTTTTCGAGTTCGGCGTTGAGCTGCGCGGTGATCGCCTTCGCATCGCCGACCAGCGCCACCTCCGTCGGGACGTTCGTGCCGATCTCTTCGGGGTTGATGTCCATCTGAATGATGCGCACGTTGGGATTGAAGCGTGGCGGGCTGCCAAAGTGCATGATCCAGTTCAACCGTGCGCCCATCAACAGCACGACATCGGCGTTCTGGAGGGCGAAGGAGCGAGCCGGCGCAATGGACTGCGCGTGGTCGTCCGGGATGACGCCCTTACCCATCGGCGATGCCAGGTAGGGCAGGCCGGTGGTTTCGACGAACTTCAGCACTTCTTCTTCGGCGCGCGAATAGGCAGCGCCCTTTCCGATGATGACGAGAGGTCGCTCAGCCGACTTCAAAGCCGCCATCGCCGCTTCGATGTTCTCCTGCGGGGCGCAGGTGCGAGGGGCGTCCGCGCACTTCGCCGGCCAGACAACCTCGTCCTCCTCGATCGTGCCCGAAATCACATCGCCAGAAAGATCCAGGTAGCAAGCACCGGGGCGGCCGTAGATTGAGGAGCGGACGGCCTGCTCCACGTAGTACGGCAACCGGGCGATGCTGTCGGGGCGCGCGGCGTACTTCGCATAGGGTCGGGCCGTTTCGATCTGTGGGGCCTCCTGGAACGCGCCCTGGCCGTTCTGGTAGGAATCGTTCGCCCCGCCGATCAGGATCATCGGCCAGCAGTTGGACCATGCGTTGGCCATGCCAGCGACGCCGTGAATCATGCCCGGGCCGGAGACTCCAAGGCAGACGCCGGGCCGCCCCGTCAGGTAGCCGACGGCCGCCGCGGCGTAACTCGCCGACTGTTCGTTGCGAAAGCCGTAGAACTTGATCCCCTCGCGCTGGGCGTAGATAGCGATCGGGATGACCGGCACGCCGACGATCCCGAACATGTGCTCCACGCCCTGCTGCTTGAGCGCGCGGGCGACGATCTGTGCTCCTGAAATCTGGGCCATATGAAAACTCCAACGGTGTTGTGCGG
>JBDSJC010000122.1:0-4696 GCA_039917655.1 Tepidiformaceae bacterium | reverse complement strand
GCGCCCGCGGGAGCGACCAACGCATCGCTCCCGCCGCGCGCAGGGCGGCGAAGTTCTCAGTCGGAAGCGAGGCACTCCGGTCCGCTACCTCGCTGTTCTTACGCAGCATCCCGAGTGCAGGTTTGAGCCGCGCAAGCGCCGAGGACTGGTCAGGAACGGTCATTGCCGGAGTATACGGGCCACGTCGTGTCCACCGGGACGCCCGCGCCCTTCGCCAGCCGCCTACTCCTTCGCAACGACGACAGGTTCCCGAGTTTCGCTAAGTCCTGGGAGGCCACAATCCCTCCTCCCCTTAGCAGCGGGAGGGGTGAGGGTGAGGGTCCGGTCGCTGGCGGCATCGGCTGGCGATCCGTCAGCTAGACTTTCGTCTGCCAGATCGTCCCATTGCTCACGAGAACAACGAGCGTAACGAGCACCGCCGCTTCCACGGTGAGCACGAAGCCGATGAGCCCCGCCCAGGCGAGCTGAGCGCCGCCGCGGTTGGCGAAGATCGGGATAGAGAGGATCAGACTGGTACCCATGAATATCAGCAAGGCGATGATGCCGAAGCTGTTGGCGCTGATCAGGAACGGCAGGTACGAAAACATCGAATCTCCGGCGGGCGTGTGCTTGGCCCTCAGGCCTGTAGCCGGATACTAACTTTCCTCGCTCAAAGAGACAAAATCTGCTCGCCGAGGGCCGTTCAATCCGCCTCCGGCTGCATCTTCCGTGCGATGACTGCCAGCCGCTTCCCGCCGAGCGTTGTGAGCAGCAGCGCGACCGGTTCGCCCTCGAGCTTACCAAGCAGCCGCCGAAGTTCGTCAGGTTCGATCGGGAATCCGCGCCGACGAATCTCGTCCGCCCGCCACTTGCCCGCACGCAGGCGATCTCGCAACCGCGCGACCGAGAACGGCACGATGTCGAGCACTTCGAACGTGGCTGACAAGGGATGGAACGCCGGGCTGTCCGAGGTGAGGTAGGCGATCTGCGGGTCGAGTAGCCTGGCGCCGACCAGAAAGCCAAGCTGCCGCACGACCCCGGCGCGCGTCACGCAGGACTCGGGATCGAAGATATAGCGCCCGGCCGCCACCGCACTTGCCTCGACCTCCGGCGCGGATGAGTCGAGTTCGTGGCCGCCGGGGAGCAGCACCGCCCGCTTAAGACCGGGCACTGCCCCCTCGCCGACCCAGAGAGCGGCTTCACGCATCGAACGCCCGAGCTGCACGAGCTCCGTCTCCGCTCCGGGCGGGAGGTGGCGATGCTCGATGCCCGGCGGCGCTTTCATCACTCCGGACCGGCCCTCGGTCACCAGCCCGATACACGTGTCCCAGTCCGGAATGAAGGCTGCCGGATCGAAACGCCGCCCGGAATCGCCGCGCCGAGCAGGGTCGATGATCACACTCATGCGTCCCAGTCGTAGCGGAATTTGGCAGGCATCTCCGCGGATCACGGCGGCCGTGCCGCGTGACCGCGCGTTGGCCCCGGCGAGCAACGCCGTCGCTTCGTCCTTTTCGATGCCGACCACGGCGACGCCGGCATCGATGCACGCCAACAGGTCGCCCCCGATGCCGCACGTGAGGTCGGCGACCGCCATCCCGAGGCTGCCGAGACGCTCCGCCCGCCGGGCGGCGACCAGCGGGTGCGTGGCCATCTCCAGCCCCTCGGCCGTGAACAGCATGCTCTCCGCGGCGGCGCCGAAGCGTTCGCGTGCCTTCACGCGGAGTGTGAGCTGTTCCGCTAGCGCGGAGGCCTCGCCCGCCGGAAATCGGCGGCGCAGCTCGGAGGCCAGGGCCGTAGGCGACCCGGTGGCGATGCCCGCCTCAACCGAGGCGAGCGCTTCGACCCCCGCCGGGGAAGTGAGCCAACGCGCGCGTACGGGGTCCATCTCGCCAGTGTGGCCTCGCGGGCCGCAGCAGCCAACGCTGCTATCCTCACGCCGTGGCCAACGTCCTCTGCTTCGATTTCGACGACACGATCGTGCTCGACAACACAGCGCGGCAGATTTTCGAACGCTTCGCCGCACCCGCCTGGCGGGATCAAGAAGAACGCTACCAGGCGGGCCAGCTCTCGGTGGAACAGTTCAACGCCGCCGCCCTGGACCTGGTGGAGGCCGAGCCCGGCGAACTCAGGGAGTTCGTCATGGGCGTCGCCCGGCCGCGCGAGGGCCTGCTCGAGCTGCTGGACTGGGCGCAGTGGAACGACTGGCTGCCGATGGTCGTCAGCAACGGCTTCGACATCTACGTGAACCCCGTGCTCGATAGTCTCGGCATCGACCGCGTGACTCGCCACGCCGGCCGTGCGCGTTTCGATTACCGTTGGCGGGTCACCTACTTCAGTCCGCGCGGGGTCGAAATCCAGGACGGATTCAAGCTCGCGTACGCATCGTCCCTGAAGAACACGGGCGACTCAGTGACCTACATCGGGGACGGCGAGAGCGACGTGGCCGCCGCCATGCTCGCGGCGCGGGTCTTCGCACGAAGCACCCTTCTCGAACGGCTGGACGGCGTCCACCCCAACGTCACGCCGTTCGAAACTTTCCACGATGTGGTGGCCGCGCTCAACCGCGCCTGAGACGGTCCCGCGAATCCTGTACGCTGCGGCCATGGAACCAACCCTCAGCGTCCGCCAGTCGCTGGTCGGCGACCTCCGCGAAGTCCTCTTCTCGTTCGAACTGGACGGCGAGACCGTCCCCGGGCTGATGTACATGCCGGCCGAGACTGAGGCGCCGATCCCGTTCGTCTTGATCCAGCACCCCGGCATGGGCAGCAAGGAAGACTACTTCGTCGCGGACGTCGCCAAGCTCTGGGCGCAGCGCGGTTGGGCCTGCGCCGGGCTCGATGCACCGCGACACGGCGAACGCCGCAACTACGACCCGATGAGCCTCTTCCGCGACAAAGCACAGTACCCGGCGATCACCGCCGCCTTCGCCCGCGAAGTGCACACCGCCATCGACCTCCTCGCCGCTGACTTCCCGGTCGACCTCAAGCGCCTTGGGTTCGCCGGCTATTCGCTTGGCAGCATGCTCGGCATCCGGGCGGTGGCCGAGGATGGGCGCTTCAGGGCTGCCGCCTTCTGCCTGGTCGGCGAAGGCGGACTGGTCGGCAAGGTGGACGGTAGTGAAGGCATGGCCCAGCAGCTCGGGGACGTGGCCGTCCGAATCGTCGGCAAGGCCAGCGACGAACTGATCCCGCGGGCCGCCACCGAAGCGCTCTACGCCGCCATCCCCGGAAAGAAGGACATCGTCTGGCTTCCAGGCGGCCACTACGAGATCGGCCCGGACGTCATCAAGGCCGCTGGCGAGTGGCTGGCTCAGCACCTGAAGTAGCTACGCCGGGGCTCGGTCAGCTGCTCCGCGAGTCGAACGATTTGGCGACTCACCCGCGGCGAGACTCGGCAGGTGCCAGAGATCCGTCGAGTCCGTGCCTCAATCCCTTCGCGCTGACGCCCGCGCCGCCCTCCTGTAGGCTGCGCTCATACCAACGCGGGAGCACCACCACCAATGGGCAACATGATCGACGGCGGCGAAATTATCGCTCGCATGATTAAGAACGAGGGCGTGGGGCACATCTTCACGCTCTCCGGCGGCCACGTTCAGAACATCTACGAAGGCTGCCTGAACAACGACATCGGGATCATTGATACGCGCCATGAACAGTCGGCCGGTCACGCTGCGGACGGCTATTCACGCATCACCTTCAAGCCAGGGGTGGCCGTGGTCACCGCTGGGCCAGGGGTCACCGATGTGGTGACCGCGGTTGCGAACGCCTACCAGGCGTCCAGCCCAATGGTCGTCATCGGCGGGCGTTCGCCGCTGCGCCAATACGACATGGGCTCGCTACAGGACATTGAGCTGGGCAAGGTAATGGAGCCGATCACGAAGTGGTCGCAGACGGTGTACGAGACCCGCCGCCTCCCCTACTACATGGCGATGGCGTTTCGAGAAGCGATGACAGGCAAGTTCGGCCCGACCTTCCTCCAGATCCCGTCGGACGTACTCTTCGGGCGCGTGGATGAGGACAGCATCGAATGGCCGACGCAGTACCGCACGACGGGCGAAGTGATGGGCGACCCACAGATGATCAAGCAGGCCGCGATCGCGATCAGCAAGGCGCAGAAGCCGATGGTGATGGCGGGCTCGGGCGTTTTCTGGCACCGCGCCCACAACGAGCTGGCAGCGTTCGCGAAGGCGGCGGACGTACCTGTTTACACCAACGCCATGGGCCGCGGCACGCTGCGCCAGGATAACCCCCACTTCTTCTCGCTCTCTCGCAAGCCTGCGTTCGAACAGGCCGACGTGATCGTGGTCCTCGGGACGCCAATCGACTTCCGCCTGAAGTACGGCAAGTCGCCGGCCTGGAACCCGGACGCCCAGATCATCCAGATCGACATGGACGCTCGGGACATCGGCCGAAACAAAGACTTTTCGATCGGCATCGAGTCGAACATCCGCCAGGCGCTGCTCCAATTGACGGCCGAGATCGGCAAGAGCGAGCACAAGGAGTGGCTGGAGACGCTGCGCGGGTTCGAAGGCAAGGCGGACTCGCAGCGCGAAGTGTTCATGAACTCGGATTCGATGCCGATTCACCCGCTTCGCTTGTGCAAGGAGATCGCGAAGTTCGTGGACGACGACACCATCGTGGTGGGCGACGGTGGCGACATTGTGGCCATCGCGGCGGGGGTGCTGCCGATCAACCACCCCGGCCAGTGGATGGACCCG
>JBDSJC010000121.1:0-4388 GCA_039917655.1 Tepidiformaceae bacterium | reverse complement strand
CCTATCAGTTGCAGGAATCCGGCGCCCGCTACGCCATCGCGGCGATCTGTTCGGGCACCGGGCAGGGCGACGCTATCCTGCTCGAACGGGTTTGAGGATGACCACTCGCCGTCTGCGCTTCGGCTGGTTTATCCCTACCTCCGGTGACACTGGCGCGTTCGGTGTGCCAGAAGAGACCTACCCTCCGTCGCTCGAACACTTCGTGACCGTGGCGCGAGCGGCGGAGGCGGCGGGGTTCGAGTACGCGCTCGTGCCTGTGCAGACCTTCTGCTACGAGGCCTGGGTGACCTGCGCGATGATCTCCGCCCAGACCGAGAAGCTGACGATGCTCGTGGCAGCCCGCCCCGGCTACATCCAGCCGGCGACCATGGCGAAGATGGTGACGACCTTCGACCAGCTCTCGAAGGGGCGCATCTTCGTCAACCTGATCTCCGGGCCAGGAGGCGCAGAAGAGGCCGCCGAAGGGCTCTTCTATGCTCACGACGACCGCTACGCCGTGATGGACGAGACGGTGAGCGTAATGAAGCGGCTCTGGACTGAGCGCGACCCGGTGGACCACGACGGCCAGTTCTTCAAGGTGCGGCAGGGCGCCACGCGGCCGTTCGCCTACCAGAAGCCGCACCCGCCGTTCTACCTTGGCGGCATCTCCGACGCCGCGATGGATGTCTGCGGCAAGCACGCCGACGTCTACCTCGCCTGGCTGGACACGAAAGAACAGATCGCCGGGTTGTTCAGCAAGGCGCGCGAGGCGGCCGCGCGTCACGGGCGCGAGCATGCCCTCGAACTCGGCGTGCGCGCGCAGATCATCGTGCGCGAGACCGAAGCCGAGGCGTGGGCGGCCGCGGACCACGTCATCGAACACACACCCGAGAGCCTGAAGGCGAGCATCAGCAAGATGTGGACGCAGTCCCAGGCGAACCAGCGGATGCAGCAGCTCTCGGCCGCCGAGGGGTTCCGGGTGGGCCGCCACCTCTGGAGCGGGCTGACCGTGGCGCGGCCGGGCACCGGCGTGGCGATCGTCGGCAGCCCGGAGCAGGTGGCCTCGACCCTGCGCGAATACATGGACCTCGGCGCCACCACCTTCTGCCTGAGCAGCTACCCGCACCACACGGAAGCCACGCGGTTCAAGGAGCTGGTGATGCCCTACTTCGCGGACGTGCTGCAGCGGGCGTAGCTATGAGGAGTGGCGGTGTTTCGCCACCTCGGTCATCGCCTGTTCGACCTCTTCCGCCGACAGATGAGATTTGATCTTGACCACGTCTGTGACGATGTCCACTGAGCCACGGCGCTTTAGAAGCTCCGAGGTTGCAAGCGCTTCCAACTGCCGAGATGACTTTGGCCCAAGCCAATCAGCCAGCCGCTGAAACTCCCCACCTGTATCGACTTTTTCTGTGGAGTACGTCGCACCGTATCCGGCTGGGTCAGGTACGCTTGTGACCTTGCCGAACGCTTCCATCGACATGATCTCGCGATCAAGGTCGAACGAGTATGGCCCGTGGAGATGAAGAACGAACTCAAAAGGGTACACTTCAGGTTCTTCCCAGACGCCTGCAAAAAACAAGAGTTTTTGGATGTGAGTCCGAGTTGTCGCACTTCCAGCTTGATTGAGAGCACTCACTGCCCTCCCGATGCTGTTCCAGGCTGATTCCGAAGTCACTGTCCACCTCCGAATTTGGTTGTCAAGACTGCATTCAGCCCGTCCCGCTGAGAGGCTGGAGTGTAAAGTCGGCCGATCCAGCGAGGTTTCAGGGTCGCCGCAAGTTCCGAAGTCGAATCCAAGGACCGTAAGCCATCTGGGCCAGAGATCCAAAGCTCCGCGTCACCCTCCTTGCGGAAGGTGACGGTGAAGTCATCCGCGTGCGTGCCGGGGAAGTCGCTTACCAGCCCCGACGCGAAGGTTCGAAACTCTGACGGCGTCGCGAAATCGCTACGTCCGAATTCCCGAGTCCAGCGAAGAAATTTACGACTGCTAATCGCGGCGGCGTGGGGAGACTCAGAGGTCCTCATCGCCGCCAGCACCTCGTCGTCAGTGAGCCGCAGGTAGTCCTCGAGTGCAATCGAGAATTTGCCACCAGGAAGCCACTCGGCGAGAAAGCATCTCAGGTGATAATCCAGGATCCGTCTTGTGCGATGGCAATACACCTGGAGGAACATGAACCATCTCGCCATCAGCATCTGTTCGGCAATAAAGGTCCCTCCTTCCTCCAACGCCCAGACTGGACCCTCTGGCCCCCTGGCTATCCGCAGAGTTGATAAGAGTCTGTCGAGATCGAACTGCCCGTATCGGACTCCAGTATGGAGACTGTCCCTGAGAAGATAGTCCATGCGATCGACCCCCAGAGTGCCGGTGACCAAATCCGACAGCAGCCGAACGACGGGATTTGTGATCTCGCGATACTTGGTGCCCATCGCAACATCGGCCACCGCAGACGGGTCTGCGTTTCCGAGAGCGTCCGCTCCAAAAATCTTGCTAAGCCGCTCTTCGATGATCATGCCCGTCATCCTTTCGTGGTCGAAAGGCTTGCCGTCCAGCTCCGGGAACAGAGCCTCGGGCCCGTGAGAAAACGGAGGATGCCCCACATCGTGCAAGAGGGCGCCAAGGCGAACTATCCGCAGGGCCTGTAGCTGCCGAGGCTGGTCAAGCCCAAGTTCCTGAAGGTAGCCCTGGTCAGACTCTCGAAGCGCAATCTCCAAAGCGCGTCCGGCGAGTTCCATTGTCCCGAGCGCGTGTTCGAACCGCGTGTGCGTGGCGCCCGGATAGACCAGATGAGAGAGCGAAAGCTGCCGAATCGACCGCAGACGCTGTACCTCGGGGGTGTCGATGACACGCCGTTCGAGATCGTCGAAGCGAATAAACTGGTGAACGCTGTCTCTTACTTCCACGAGGGCTCACTCTAAATGATCATCAGGGATAGCGGTACGCCTGAGGTCAAGCGTAAATGATAGAACAAATGTTCTTGGTGGTCAAGCCCCACCGTCAAGCCAGGTCAGCGCCCGTGGGCAATCACGGCGGCCAGTTCCTCGGCAATGTGGCGGTGCCCGAACGCGCTCTTGTGCACCCCATCGGGGCTGTAACAGGCAGCATGATCGCCGCTGCGCGCGAGCATTTCTTCGAAATCGACCCACTCCATGCGGTATTCCTCCGCCCGCTTCTGGAGGGCGCCGTTAAACGCGTGGATCTGGGCGTTCGCCCATGGTTCCCGCTGCTGGAACGACTGCGCCAGGAGAGACGCCGAGATTACGACCACGCGAAGCCCTTCGTGCGCCGACAGCCGGCGGAGCACCTCCATGTGCATCTCGGTGGCCGTGGCGAGAGACATGTGAGTGGCCTGGCCGAGTAGCCGCCTCGCGAGCCAGCGGGCGAAGACGTCCGCGCGTTTCGCGCCGCCGGCGGGGGGGATCGCACCGGTTACGACGCCTTCGAAGCGCAGATAGCGCCGTGCGGCGCGAGCGCCAAAGCGGCGGCGCACCGAAACGCTAACGAGCGGCAGGCTGAAGGTGACGCTGGTGAGGGCGAGCACGACCACGCCGGGGTCGTGCTTCTTGAGTTCTGCATCAAGGTACTCAAGCGGTCCGGGCCGGAGAAGGTTCAATCTTCGGTGGATAACTTCCGCCTGTTCGAAGGAGGCATTCTCAAGGGGCGCTTCGAGCAGACGCGGCCATGCCTGCTCACGGTCACTCAGCCCCAGGCCGTGAGTGTCGCTGTGTCCGAAGACCAAGACTCGCATTCTCAGCCTCCGGTTATCGACTCTTCCACGTCGTCCCGGCCGGCCCGTCCTTCAGCTCCACACCCAGAGCAGCCAACCCGTCGCGCACGCGGTCCGCGAACTCCCACTGCTTGCCCGAACGGTACTCGCGACGCATCTCGACCAGCGCATCGATCGCGTCACTGGCGTCCGGGCCATCCTCCGGGACGCCTGCCTTACCTCGAATCTCGACGATCAGCGCGATGAACGGGGCGCGATCCTGTGGGATGGTCACTCCCGGGGCAACCAGCGTCAGGCCGAGCACTCCCGCCAGTTCGCGAAGCGTCTGCTGGGCGGGCCAGATTTCGCGCCCGCGGTCCCGGCCACGGTTGATCTCGCGGGAGAGATCGAACAACGCAGCCAGCGCCTGGGGCGTGTTCAGGTCGTCGTCCATTGCCGCGATGAACCGCTCGCGCGCCGTCTCGCCATCCACCGGGGGAGTGAAGAGCTGGGCTGGCGCGCCAGCGTAGGCCGCCGCCCGCAGGCGCTCGGCGCCCGTTTTGGCCGCCTCCAGCGCCTCGTCCGTGTAGGTCGCCGGGCTGCGGTAGTGGCTGTTGATCACGAAGATGCGCAAAGCGTCCGGCCCGTAGCGGTCGAGCGCCTCCTGGATTGTCACCAGGTTCCCAAGGGACTTCGACATTT
>JBDSJC010000120.1:0-4084 GCA_039917655.1 Tepidiformaceae bacterium | reverse complement strand
GGTAAACAGAGTGGCCATTGACAACCCCGCGGCGCTCCGCAACGATCAGCGTGCCGCCTATCGGAAACGAAGGCGAGCCTGGTAGTTCGCTCCATCTCTTCAGTCCGCCTGGACCCGCGTGGCCGGTACGGACAGGTCCACAGCATCGCCCAAGGGCGGCGTTGTCCCTCTCCTCCACCCCGCCCCAGAGCGGGGTTTGTTGTTGCTGGGGCAGAAGTGGGACAGCAGAGTGCGCACAATGATGGGTGGCAAGATCCACCGCGCTACGGTGACCGATGCGAACATCGGCTACGAAGGCTCGATCACCCTGGACCCGGACCTCCTGGAGGCGGCCGGCATCCTTCCTTACGAGCAGGTGCATGTCCTCGACGCCACGAACGGCGCCCGCTTGGAGACGTACGCGATCCAGGGCCGCCGGGGCAGTGGCGAAGTCTGCATCAACGGCGCGGCGGCGCATCTCATCCACCCGGGCGACATCGTGATCATCATCGCCTACCAGCAGCTGGACGAAGAGGCCGCGCGCGGCGCTGCTCCTCGCCACGTCTACGTGGATGGGCGGAACCGCATCACCCGCAGGTCGTTCGGCGACGGCTTCGCGCACAACGGTGCGCGTCAGGCCGTGGGCGCCGTGGAGGCGCTTCGATGAGCCGCATTTCGATCCACAAGCTGCGCGAGATGAAAGCGCAGGGCCGGCGCTTCGCGATGGTCACCGCCTACGACTACCCCTCCGCGCGCCTGGTCGAGCAGGCCGGAATCCCCGTGATCCTTGTCGGCGATTCGCTGGGCAGCGTGGTGCTTGGCTACAACAGCACCGTCCCGGTGACGATGGAAGACATCGTCTATCACACGCGCGCCGTGGTGCGCGCCACCGAGCGGGCGATCGTCGTCGCTGACATGCCGTTCATGAGCTACCAGGCGAGCGCCGATGAAGCGATGCGGAACGCTGGCCGCCTGTTGCAAGAGGGCGGCGCCACCGCCGTCAAGCTGGAGGGCGGCAGCCACGTCGTCTCGCTGGTGCAGCGCATGGTCGAATGCGGCATCCCGGTGATGGGTCACCTTGGCCTGACGCCGCAATCGGTCAACCAGTTCGGCGGGCACAAGGTGCAAGGCAAGACGCCCGCGGCGGCGGCGAAGCTGATAAGCGACGCCCACGCGCTGGAAGAGGCTGGCGCTTTCGCCATTGTCCTCGAAACGATCCCCGCGCCGCTCGCCCGCATGGTTTCCGAACGGCTCTCCGTGCCGACGATCGGGATCGGCGCGGGACCGCACTGCGATGCCCAGGTGCAGGTCTTCCACGACATGCTTGGCATCTACGATGACCGCCGGCCACTGCGCCACGCCAAGCGCTACGCCCTCCTCGGCGAGACGATCCGGGAGGCGATGCGGGCCTACGCCGCAGAGGTCGAATCGGGCGCCTTCCCGGCGGCCGAGCACAGCTTCGAGATGGAAGAGTGCACGATGGCGGAGCTCGCCCATGCCTGACACCGCCACAGCTCCGCATTCGGAGGGCTTGCGCGATGCCCAGGCAATGCCGGTGCTCACCAGCCCGGTCTCCATGCGCCGCTGGCGCAAAACGGTCTCTGGCTCCGTCGGTTTCGTGCCGACCATGGGGTATCTGCACGAAGGCCACCTGGAGATCGTCCGCCGCTCCGTCCGCGAAAACCTCCACACCGTCGCCAGCATCTTCGTGAACCCGGCGCAGTTCGGGCCCAACGAAGACTATGCTCGCTACCCTCGCGACGAAGTGCGCGACCTTCGCCTGCTGCGTGAGGCGGGCGTCTCCGCCGTCTACCTGCCGTCGGCCGCCGAAATCTATCCCGCGGGTTACCAGACCTACGTTGAGGTCGAACGCGTGACACAAGGCCTTGAAGGAGCGTCCCGGCCTGGCCATTTTCGGGGCGTCGCGACCGTCGTCCTCAAGCTCCTGAACACCGTCCAACCCCAGCGCGCGTACTTTGGGCGAAAGGATGCGCAGCAGCTGCGCGTTGTCCAGCGCATGGTCCGAGACCTGGACCTGGACTGCGAAATCGTCCCCTGCGAAATCGTGCGCGAAGCGGACGGGCTGGCGATGAGCAGCCGCAACGTCTACCTCACGCCGGAACAGCGCGCCGCCGCCCCGGTTATCCGCCGCGCGCTGCTGCTGGCGCGCGTTGCGTTCGAATCCGGCGAACGCGACCCCGGCGCCCTGCGCACGCTCGTCCAACGCGAGCTGGACGCTGAATCGCTCGGCCAGGTGGAGTACATCAGCCTGGCCGACGATGCGACGCTTGGGGAACTGCAATCAGCGTTGGGCGGCCCGGCGTTGCTCTCCACGGTTGTCCGCTTCGGGCCGACGCGGCTGCTCGACAATGTGGAGCTGGGGTAGGGAGATCGCACTCTCGATGGCCGCACTCCATCTCGGACCGCGGCCCCCTTCTGAGTTCGATGGCCGCCATCTTTACGATCGGCTAGGGCATTTTTCGGCCCGGCCTCGTACCCTCCATACATGACCACGAATTCAGCGGCGCGCCCTTCGATGCGGGAACGGCTTGCCATCGACTACGGCTGGACCGAGCGCCAACGCGAAGTGTTGGGCCTCATCGCCGCCGGCAAGACGAATACAGAGATCGCGGAGATCCTTGGCCTCTCGCTCGCCGGCGCAAAGTGGCACGTCAGCGAAATCCTCTCGAAGCTCGACGCCGAGTCCCGGGAGGAGGCTGCCGATTACTGGCGGCGCTACAACGGCCTTGCCCCGCGCTTCGCTCGCATCTTCCGCGGCGCGAGCGCCCTTGCCACGCTCCGCGTGACCGCGGTGACGGCTGGAATCGCATTCGCCGGGCTGGGAGTCGTCGCGGCGGTCGTGTTACTCAACCAGGACGAGGGCTCGCCCTCGGTGGGCACTCCTCCGGCCGCCGGGAACTCACCAACTGCCGTCGCCTCGGCTTCCCCAACGACTCAACCAACTCCGGCGGCATCGAGAATCATCACGCTCGATGGCAGCCCGCGGCCGGCCGTCACCGTCGTCACGCGCAAGCTGGGGCCGCCTCCGCCCTCGCAGTTCAGCACCTGGGATGGCGTCTCGACGGTCATCTACGACGTGAAAACGGGCGTCGAAATGAATCTTGGGCCCGGCTCACAACGCGCGGCATTCAGTCCGGATAGCACCAAGGCCGCCTGGGCCGCAGGCGAGACTTTCGTGGATGGTCATGAGGTGTTCGTCATCGAACTGGTCACCGGCGTAAAGCGGTCACTCGGCCATGGTCGCATGGCCGCATTTCGCGACGACCAGACCGTGGGGATCTACAAGGAGGCCAGCAACGAAGTCGAACTTGTCGATCTTGCAACTGGCGCCCATTCACCGTCGCCAGATGGATCGCCGTTCTCATCGAGCTTTCACCGGTTAGTCAGCGGGTGGGGTTTCGAACTGCGCGTGCCCTCAAGTCCTGACGCCCAAGACAGGTACGCGTTCGAACTGGTCGAGTTGGCAACGCAACGCGTAGTGCTCCAGTTCGAAGCTCTTGCAGCCGTGCCTGCCGGCCCCAGAGAGATCGCTGTAGCGACGGCCCCCGTGAGCGGACTCAGCAACATTTACGTAGTCAACATCGACACGGGCGTTGCCGAATTCGTGGCCACCGCCCAAGCCCACTCGGGCAATTGGCCGTTTGCCGCAAATGCGGACAGCGTCATCTGGACAGATGGTTTTTGCGCCCAGCCCCGTGGCCAAGTCCGCATCTTTGACCGCAAGACCCGGCAGCTGAGCGTTGTCGATGACGGCGCAACAAACGACGAAGAATCGTATCTCAGGCGATTCGTGAGGCTTACGCCGTCCGGATTGATCGCCGCTGGCCCGTTTGGGGCGAAGTACCTCATCGATCCCGGCACGCTTCAATACGTAAGCGTTATCCCGTCTTCGGCTTCGCAAGGGGCGGGCGACGTCAACTGGTCGCCGGACTACCGCTACGCGAGTCACGGGCCGACCGGCGGACACGGCGGGTTGTGCGCAGGCTAGTGCCCGGACCGCGTGGAGCTGAGCTGAGAGTTTACGCGCAGGCAACACAGTCGCCGCCACCCACTGATACCATCAGCCAGTGCGGACAATACTAAT
>JBDSJC010000119.1:0-29589 GCA_039917655.1 Tepidiformaceae bacterium | reverse complement strand
GTTAGCTCAAGTCGCGCTTTAGGCGCTCGAACTCGTCCGAGCTGATTTCGCCGCGCGCGTAGCGGTGCCGCGCCACCTCGATTGGCCGCTCGCGGGCGCGTTCGTGGCGGCGGTTGTAGCTCGCGATAGCCCACCAGCCGAGCGCGATGACGCCCAGCCAGAAGAACGCCATCATGCCGAACATGAACCAGGCGCCGCCGCCATTCCAGTCCATGTGGTTGTCGTAGCTCTGATCGACCACACCGACCGAGCTAACGAAACCAGTCCGCGACAGATCGTGGATGGCCGATCCGGTTAGGCCGTCCGGGTTGAAGACTTTTGCAGCCATGTTGGGCCCCTTTCACCTGGGTCACTGTGAACCAGGTATGCATTTTGGTGTCGATGCGCCACTACGACGCCGTTCAAATCGCTTGGAGGGCCTGCATGAGGCGCTGCTTCGCTTCGGCGGCGATCGCCCTGACCGCCTCGTTTTTGACCAATCCGAGCGCGGCTTCCGGGTCCATCGCTTCGACCACGGTCGCCTCACCTTCGCGACGCACTACGACGTTGCATGGCAGGAGGAGCCCTACCTCGGGCTCGGCCTCGATGGCACGGTGGGCGAGCGCCGGATTGCACGCACCGAGGATGATGTACGGCGTCATGCTGACGCCGAGTTTCGTCGCCATGGTCGCGGCCACGTCTATCTCTGTGAGGATGCCAAAGCCCTGGTCCTTGAGTGTCTCGCGAACGCGGTCGACGGCGTCGGCATAGTCCAGCTCGGTGTCGCGGCGAATGCCATAACTGTGGTGGATGAGTGCGGTGGTGGTCATGGAGCCCTCTCCTGGGGTGGTGGTCGGCGGATGGTTATGTCCTTGACCAGGCTTCTTTTCGCCACTGCCTCGCTCATGCAGTGGCGAAAACGCGCGCTTTTTCGGCGACCTGGACGCGCACACGGTCACAAACGATGTCGCAAAGCTGGATGATGGTGGGGTCAGCAACGCCGTAGTAGGCGGCAGTGCCATCGGGGCGGCGGTTGACAAGGCCGGCGGCATTTAGGGTACGGAGATGCTTGCTGACGTTCGCCTGGCTGCTGGAAAGCAGGCCGCTGATCTGCCCGACCTTGAGTTCGCCGTGCTCCAGAAGGAGTTGCAGGATGGCGAGCCGCGTCGCGTCACCGAGGACGCGGAAGCGTTCGGCGACCACTTCGAGGAGGTGGGGTGGCAGCGAATGGGGCATTTCTCAACTGTATCGTTGCACAACGATTAAGTCAAAGACCGAAGCCCTCTGGTCGCGATTGGCGGCTGCGCATCGTTTAGCCGGCCTCCAGAACGCCGCTCAGACGCTGCCCGTCCAAATAATCTTGGGGCCAAGGTACCAGGGAGACTTTGGTCGGGGTGCACAGATTTGAACTGTGGGCCTCTGCGTCCCAAACGCAGCGCTCTACCAGGCTGAGCTACACCCCGTGACCGTTACCAGTAAGCAATAATTCGCACCCAACAGGCAATAGGGGGCTACGCAACTGGTTGGGGCAGCGCGCAGCCGATGATCTCCTGCACGTCGCCAACACCGTTCTCCATCAGCCAGCGCTCCAGCCCTTCGAGCACGTCGAGCGGCGCGCGCGGGTTCGCGAACGTGGCCGTGCCCACCTGTACAGCGCTCGCTCCGGCCATCAGGAACTCCACAGCATCCTCCCCCGTGCTGATCCCGCCGCAGCCGATCACCGGGATGCGAACCGCCTTCGCCACGTCATACACGATGCGCAGGGCCACCGGCTTGATCGCCGGGCCGCTCAAGCCTCCGCGGGCACGAGGGAGGATGGCGCGGCGCTTCCGTGTATCGATGGCAAGTCCGAGCACGGTGTTTATCGCGCAGATCGCGGAGGCCCCTTCGGCCTCGCACGCCACGGCGAGAGCGACCGGATCGGTGATATTCGGCGTCAACTTCACGATCACCGGCAGGTCCGTGTTCCGCACCGCCGACCGTACCGCGCGACCGGCCGCTTCAGCATTCTGGCCGATTTCAATGCCGCCGATGTCCACATTCGGGCAGCTGATGTTCAGTTCAATGGCGGCGATACCAGCGACGCCATCGAGCATCCGCGCCATCTCACCGAACTCTTCCGGCGTGTCCCCCGCGATGTTCACGATCACCGGCACTTCCCACTTGGCCCAGATTGGCGCCATCTCGCTGATGCACTTGTGGATACCGATGTTCTGTAGGCCGATCGAGTTGAGCATCCCGGCGGGCGTCTCGGCGACGCGCGGCTGGGCGTTCCCCTGCCGCACCTCCATGGTCACACCCTTCGAAACGACGGCCCCCAAAACGTTGACATCGTAGTGACGGGCAAACTCCAGCCCCCAACTGAATGTGCCCGAGGCGGGCATCACCGGGTTGCGCAGGAGGAGTCCGTTCTTCTGGCCCGGTGCGAGGTCTACCTGGAGTGAAAGAGTCATTCGGACGTCAGTCCAGCGGCCCCGATATTCAGCACAGCAAGACGGCCAGTCAAACCCGGTGGCGGAAGCTCGTGGCGAAAGGTCAGGAGTCGGTCTGGGAGCCGCGACGGCCGCGATAGCGCGAACCGTTGAGGCTGAAGCTATCGCTATCCCACATCAGGTCTTCGGATGAGTTGCGGAACTGCTTGTCAACGCCGCAGCGCTTGCACGTTCCCCCGCTGACCGCGCCATTTGGCGTATCGATCACCCAGTGGTGGCGGCAGATTGCCGAACTATTCGTCTTTTCGGGGGCATTTACTTGAGTCATACGGTCTCCTTGTTGAGCTTTACCGGCCGGTAGAGATAGTATACCACAGGCTGAACGGGCGACCCCAAACTAGCGCGGCTGCGTGAAAGCGCGGGTAAACCGTTTGCCGCACCGCTCGAACCGGGGTAGTCTTTACGAGACGGGTGCGACAGTAACCAGCGGGCCGAAGCGTTTGGCCCCTGTCGTGAATCCACGGGAAACCCTGCAGGCCTGGCAGCTTCAAGCGCCGCCGCTCGCGTTGCGACCCGCGCCTTCAACATCGCAGCCGTTGCCGATCCCAAGAAGGTGGATCGTCCACGAAAGGCAGCCCACTGTTGATGACCAGTGCCCAAGTAGTTGGCCGCGACGACGTGATGGCGGCGCTCGATACCGTTCACGACCCCGAACTCCACGCCAGCATCGTCCGCCTCGGAATGGTCAAGGACCTCGTCCTCGAAGGGGGGTCGGTGGTTATCAAGGTCGAGTTGACAACCCCTGCCTGCCCCCTCAAGGAGACGATCGAAACGGACATCCGGGCCGCGCTCGCCCCGCTCGCGGGGATTACCGCCATCTCGATCGAATGGGGCGCGAACGTCCGCCAATCATCGCCGAAAGAAGGCCAGAAGACGGTTGAGGGTGTCCGCAACATCATCGCCGTGGCCAGTAACAAAGGCGGCGTCGGCAAATCAACCATCGCTGCCAACCTCGCGGTCGCGCTCGCGGCCACCGGCGCAAGCGTCGGGTTGATGGACGCCGACATCACCGGCCCCAACGTACCCACGATGTTTGGCCTGGCGAACGGTCTTCAGGCGGGCTCCACGGACGGCTTGCGGCCGGTCGATAAGTTCGGCGTCAAGGTCGTCTCAATGGGCTTTCTGCTGCCGAGGGGGACGCCCGTGGTGTGGCGCGGTCCGATGATCGGCAGCGCAGTCCGCCAACTCCTCCACGACGTGCCTTGGGGCGAACTCGACTATCTCATCATTGACCTGCCGCCAGGCACCAGCGACGCCTCCATGAGCATGGCCCAGGAGGCGCCCATCACGGGGGCGGTAATTGTCTCAACACCCCAGGATGTCTCAGTCGAAGACGCGATGAAAGCGGTCGCGATGTTCGAAAAGCTGGACATCCCGGTGTTCGGAATGATCGAAAACATGAGCTACTTCATCGCCCCGGACACGGGCAAGCAGTACGACATTTTCGGACATGGCGGGGCGGCAGCGGCCGCCGACGAACTGGGGATCGACTTCCTTGGAGAGATCCCGATCGAACCAGCGGTGCGCGAGGGAGCGGATAGAGGCGTCCCCGTGACGTACGGCGCACCAGAATCAATCTCGGCAGTGGCAATCGGGAGAATCGCCCGCAACGTCGCCGCCCGAATCAGTGTTTTGCAAAGGATGGGTGTCTAACCCAGATGGTCTTGAACATTTTCCCGCGCGGCAAGAAGCCCGAAACGGCGCCCGCCAAAGAAGCAGTAGCAACGCTACCCGAACCGTCACCGGAAGTGATGGAAAGCCTCAACACCGCGATCGACGGCAGTGACGGGTCCGATGAGCCAAAGAAGCGCCCTACGCGCCGCGGCTCCCGCGGCGGCCGTGGCCGCGCCCGCACCAACGGCGCCGACGCCCTCGATGACGGCATCGAACAGGAACCGATGGACGCAGTAGCCGGTGTCGAAGTCGAAGCTGCACCCGCAAAGGCGCCGCGCCGCGCGAGCCGCGCCAAGGCCGCCATCACTGTTCCTGACGCAGAGGCACCCCCTTTTGAAGGCGAGGCTCCTGCTGACGCGACTCCATCTGAGGGACCTGCCGAAGCGCCGCGCACGCGCCGCGGCACTCCCCGTCAGCAGGCCGAGATCAAGGCCCGCGAAGAGGAGGCCGCCGGCTCCGAGGGACGCGCTCCGGCCGCCGCTCCTGGACCACGTGGCGGGCGTTCCGCCGCCTCAACCACTACCGACAGCAGCCTGGTCCGTGCGATCGAGCAGCAGAGCCGCCAGATTGAACAACTGGTCGAAGCTGTTCGTCGCGGCGGTGGCGGAGGAGGCGGCGTATCCGCTGCCCCACCCGCACGCGTTGGCGTCTTCGTTGACGCCGCCAACGTGGAACTCGCCAGCGACCGCCTTCGCGCCCGTTTCGACTGGCGCAAGATCCTGGACATGCTGACCCGCGACCGCCAGCTGGTGCGGGCCATCGCCTACTCCCCCGTCCACGATGACCCGGGCGTGAGCATCGAAACCCAACGCTTCGTGGAGCCGTTCCTCGATAAGGGCTACAAGGTGGTGACCAAGCCACTGAAGCGCTTCCAGGACGGCACCATCAAGGCAAACGTGGATATCGAAATGGCCCTCGATGTCATGGAAATGCTTGACCGCCTTGATGTGGTCTGCCTGATCTCCGGCGATGGCGACTTCCAGCGGCTCGTCGAAGTCGTCCAGAGCAAGGGTGTGCGCGTCGAAGTCGTCGCTGTCGGCAACAGCACCGCCGGCAACCTGCGTAAGGCCGCCGACCACTACATCGACCTCCAGCAGCACCTGCGGGACATTCGGGCGTGACATCCCGAGGCTAGCACCAACACGAAGAGGGCCGCTTGAAGAGCGGCCCTCTTCGTTTGCGTCGCAGCACCGCCATACAGCCCGGCGGTGCCGCTTTCGAACGCCGTTACCGAGAGGATTGGCGGCAGGGTGCCGGGCAGCCGCACCCACTGGTCGCCGCCGTCCTGCCCGTAGTACACCTCGCCGTTCGTCGTGCCCAAGTACACGCCTTCCGATTCCGCTCCGTCCGTGTCCATCGCCTGGCGGTAGGCACTCTGGTAGTTGTGCGGCCCCGGGAGGCCGTTCGTCAGCCTCTCCCACGTCTTGCCAGTGTCATCCGTGCGGTAAACCGCCAGTTGGCCGGGACAAACGCGGAAGTTGTTCGCTTCAAACTCCAGCGGCATGACAAACACACGGTCGGGCCCACGCTTGGTCACCGCGATCGGGAAGCCGTGGAACGACGGCAAGCCGTTGGTCACGTCTTCCCAATGCTGACCGCGATCCTCCGACTTGAACACGCCGACGTGCGATTGGCCCCAGAGCCGATCGGGGTTCTTGCGGTCCAGCCGTAGCTTGTGGAACTCGTCCAGCGCCGCCGGGTCCACGCCCTCCGGCAGTTCCGGGTTCGGAAACATCTCGGCGATTTCGGCCAGGAAAGCCTTTGCCGCCGGAGTGGTGACCACCACTCCATGAGAACAAAGCGTCCAGGTCTCGCCGCCGTCTTCGGTCATGTAGCTCCCGCCGGAGCTGATCGAAATGAAAACCCGCTTCGCGTCCCGCGGGTCCACCTGGATCGAATGCAACGACGACTCTCCGACGGAACCCGTCGGCCCCCAGAGCGGGCGCAGCTTGTGCCGTGTGATCGCTTCGACGGGCGCCCAGGATTCGCCCCAGTCGTCGCTGCGGAACATCGCCGCAGGCTGCGTACCGGCGTAGATCACGCCCGGCTGCGATTCGTGACCCGGCTCCACGTGCCAGACGTAACCGACGGCCAGTCCCATATCCGCCGGAAAAGCGAGGCCTGGGCTGCGCTGGTCCCAGGTCTTGCCGCCGTCGTCACTGCGCGAAACCGACGGCCCCCAGGCCCAGTGACTGGCGGCGGCGTAGAGCCGCGATTCGCCACGCCGCGTTTCGGCGGCCATGTGCTGGACGGTCCAGCCCGGCATCATCGGCTCGGAGATCTGCCAGTTTTCGCGGTTCTCATCCGAACTGTAGACAAATGCGCCCTTGCGGGTGCCAACCAGGACATGTACTCGAGGCATACGTGGTCTCCTTTATGTTCGGCAGCAGTCTGGACAGCTGCTACCAGTCGGTCGAATGCAATCGCGGCGCGAACTCACGCCAGTGCGTCGCCACTCGCCAACCAGCGGCCGAGGCTCGCGAGTGTAGGCGTCCAGCCCTTTTCGTTCGAAGCTCCGCCCACCCCGCTGTCGGTCAGGACGATTTCGGTCCGTCCGCCCAGGTCGTGGAACTCTACGGTGCAGCGTGTTTCAGCGCGCACGACGCCCGCCTTGACCCGCGTCATGTTGAACACCAGCCTGCTGTTCGGGACCACTTCCAGATACTCGCTGGTGTTGATGGAGGGTTCCTCCCCGGGATTAGCGAAGGAGACGCGCATCTTCCCACCGACCCGCACGTCGAGCTCGAGGATTGTGCCTGGCAGCCCCTCGCCGCAGGTCCACCAGTTAGATACTTCGGCGATCTCCGTCCATGCGCGGTAGACGCGCTCCACGGGCACGTCGAACGTCCGTCGAAGGACAATGGTTTCGATCTGGACGGGCATGGTCATGATTTGGGCTCCTCTGCCAGGTGTTGTTCAAGCGCGTCGAACCGGCGATCCCACTCTGCGCGGCGTTGGTCGATCCAGCCGGCCAGCGGCTCGAAAGCTCGTGGCTCCAACCGGCAGTGGCGCACGCGCCCCCGTTTTGTACAGGAAACGAGACCCGAACGGTCAAGAATTTCGACGTGCCGGTGAATGGCGGGCAAGGAAATAGCAAACGGCGCCGCCAGTTCACTGAGCGAGGCCTCGCCGAGCGTGAGCCGCTCGATGATCGCCCGGCGCGTGGGATCCGCCAGCGCTCTCAACGTGTCATCAATGACGGGCGAATACTTCACCATATGCTGAAGTATCCTTGGACCGCCGAGGCGTTGTCAAGAGACTCATCTGATCGTTTTGGTGAAGAAAGTGGCTCCTCCCAAGCCACCCACGGTCCTCTCGGGTCTCTGCTTTGCCGCTGCGTGAGAGTTAGTGTTGGGTTGACACTTTGTCAGCCGCGTGGCAAGGTTGACGGGCCAGATAGTGTACAAGTGACACTAAGTCTTCCACTGTGGGAGGAATCCGGATGACTACCTTGACCGCCAAGCGCCCCGCGGCCAGCGATGAAGAACTGCTCGCGCTGTATTCGAACCCGGACACTTGTCCAACTGACGCGCTAGTGCCGGTGCCGCTGTCCCAGGAACCGGCCTTTATCACCTGGCAGCAGGATATCCCCAGGGCCTACCTGGACATGTCTCCCGAAGAACTGGACCAGCGGATCACGCGGGCCCGAGCGGCGCTCGGCAAGAAGCTCGTCATCCTCGGGCACCATTACCAGCGCGACGAAGTAATCAAGTTCGCGGACTTCACGGGCGACAGCTTCAAGCTTTCCCAGCTAGCCGCTGCCCAAACGAGCGCTGAGTACGTGCTCTTCTGCGGCGTCCACTTCATGGCCGAATCTGCGGACATCCTCACTCCCGAAACCGTGCGCGTGATGTTGCCGAATATCGCCGCCGGCTGCTCGATGGCCGACATGGCAGACCCGGACGACGTCTACGCCGCCTGGGACGAAATCAGCGAAGCCCTGGACGGTGCGGCCACAGTGATCCCCGTCACCTACATGAATAGTACCGCGAGCTTGAAGTCGTTCGTTGGCGCACGAAACGGGATCGTCTGCACCTCCAGCAACGCCGGCAAGACGTTCGCCTGGGCCTTCGAACGGGGCGACAAAATCCTCTTCTTCCCGGACCAGCATCTCGGCCGAAACACCGGCTACCAGATGGGCATCCCGCTCGATGAGATGGCCCTCTGGAACTGGCGGATGCCTCACGGCGGCCTTACCCCGGAGCAGATCCGCAAGGCGAAAGTTATTCTCTGGCAGGGGCACTGCAGCACCCACCAGCGGTTCTCGGTCGAGCAGATCGAAAAGGCGCGGCGAGAGCATCCCGGCGTGCACGTCATCGTCCACCCGGAGACGCGCTGGGAAGTTGTCCAGGCCGCCGACGCCTGGGGCTCAACCGAAGTGATCATCAAGGCGGTCACGGAAGCGCCCGCTGGCAGCGTTTGGGCGGTGGGCACGGAGATTAATCTGGTCAACCGGCTGGCCAAGGCGAACCAAGACAAGACGGTGTTCTGCCTGGACCCGGTGGTTTGCCCATGCAGCACGATGTATCGCATCCACCCTGCCTACCTTGCGTGGGTGCTCGAAGGGCTGCTCCAGGGGCACATCGTCAACGAAATCAAAGTGGACGCCGAGACACGCAGGTGGTCGCTGGTAGCCCTGGAGCGGATGCTGGCCCTGCCCTGAGCGCACCGTCCGACTCCGTTAGTTTTCCGCCGAAGGGCCACTGAATTTCCGCCGGCGATACTCCTCGACTTCTTCGCGAGTGCGCGTGAGGAGGTCGTCCAGCAGTTCGGCCAGTTGAGCGACTCGTTCTTCGGCGGGTTCGATTTCGAGCAGCCGCTGCTTCGCCTCCTCGTCCGCCTGCACCCAGGGCCCCAGGAAATTCACCAGTTCATGCGCGCCCGTGGGCAGTTTCATCCCCTGCGCCCACTGGTCGGTGAGCGAGAGCGCCAGCCGAAAATACGTCGGGAATGTTGCCCGGACCGTTTCGATAGCCCGCCGCAGTTGGACGCTCGGCTCGGCGGGTTCGTCGCGCATGATCTCGATGTCGCCGTACGGGTACGGCCGAGGTTCAAGCATGGTGAGCAATCGAAAACGGCGGCTGCCGCGGGCGTTCAGTGCGTACCGGCCCCCGCTCATCTCGGTGCACTCTTCAATCCGCGCCGTCGTGCCAACGCTGAACGGTTTCGCGTCGCCAGCCACTTCATCGCCTTCGCGAATAAGCAGGACGCCGAACACGCCGCCAGACTCGAGTAACTCGGCGACCATAACGCGATAACGCTCTTCGAAGATGCGCAGCGGCAGAGCCATTCCCGGGAATAGGACAGTCCGCAACGGGAACAGGGGTATCTCCAAACGCATCCTCTCCTGGCCGTCGCCCACACGCCGGTCTACGCGGGGTCGCGCTTGCTCAGCCACTCTTCGATTTGGGGGCGGTGCTCGTCGAAGTGGTGGATCCCTGGGCCACTCAGGAGCCGAGCGCCGATGCCGGCCTTGCCACTCTGCGGATCTGTCGCGAACTTCTCCTCCGGCAGCGCTTTGGCGGCGTCGCGGTAGTTCGAATAGGCGCCATCGAAGTCGCTCAACGCAGCCGTACCGGGAGCAGCAGTCGCTGCGAATTTCGCGTTCCAAGCGTCCTCGTCGCTGTAGTCCACGCCCTCAGGCGTGGGGCGTTCGCCGTTTGCGACGCGCTTCAGGCCGATTGCCATTTCGCCGAACCAGCCGCCCATGTGCCCCAGCACCTGGGCCAGGTTCC
Organism: Tepidiformaceae bacterium; assembly: GCA_039917655.1. Taxonomy (GTDB): domain Bacteria; phylum Chloroflexota; class Dehalococcoidia; order Tepidiformales; family Tepidiformaceae; genus PNKC01. The sequence continues at coordinate 19,709 of JBDSJC010000119.1, read as the reverse complement.
ACTCGCCCAGCCAGACTTCGTCGTAGGCCTTCGCAGGGAGCCCGCTGATCTTTTCGCGGAACTCGTCGTACTTCGCTTCGAGGGTGGCAAGGGACTCTGATTTGTCGGACAAGGCACTGCTCCTGATGGTGTTGGCGCGCGCATACCAGTGTGCACGTTTCCCTTGCGATCAGCGAACGGCTGGACCGTTACATGTTGCGCAGGATGCGAATGCGCTCTTCGATTGGCGGGTGGGTATTGAACATGTTGTTGAGGAAGCTGGCGTGCTCTTTCAGCGGGTTGGAGATATAGAGGTGGGCGGTCGCTTTGTTGGCCGCTTCGAGCGGCTCAGGGTCGGCCGAGATCTTTTCGAGAGCGCGGGCCAGCGCTTCCGGGTTGCGGCAGAGCAGCGCGCCGCTTGCGTCCGCCAGGTATTCGCGACGCCGGCTGACGGCGAATCGGATCGCCTGGGCGATAATGGGTGTGAGGATTGCAAGGACGATTGCCAGCACCAGCAAGAAGATCTGAAGCTGGCCGCCGCCGCGGTCTTTGTTCCCGCTTCGGCGGCCTCCGCCAAAAATCGTAAAGCGCAGGAAGAGGTCGCTGACCAGGGCAATGACGCCCACGAGCACGGTGACTACGGTCATCAAGCGAATGTCATAGTTCCCGATGTGTGACAGCTCGTGCGAGAGCACGCCTTCCAGTTCGATCGGTTCGAGCTTATCAAGCAGGCCGCGGGTGACCACGATGTGCGAGTGGTTCGGGTCGCGGCCGGTGGCGAAAGCGTTCGGCGCGGAATCTTCGAGCACCCAGGTCTTGGGCATCGGTAAACCGGCGCCGATGCAGAGATTCTCCACGCGGCGGACGAACTCCCACTCTTCCTCCTTCGTCACCTCGTGCGCGCCGGAAATGGAGAGGACGATGCTAGTCGAGGCGTAATATGAAAAGATTGCGTAGACAATCAAGGCGATGCCCACGATCCCGAGGACGCCGATGTTGCCGCCGACGGCGAAAATGATCACTCCCAGCAGCGAAGTCGTAAGCACCACGAAGGTGAACATTAGAAACAGCGTGCTACGTTTGTTCGCGCTTATGCGGTCGTAGATGAGGACCGGGGCGCTGGCGGGAGTGGTTTCAGGATTCATGGCCATGCCCCGGGTGATCAATCTGAGCAGCGACCGGCAGGGAGCGTCCGGGGGCAGGCTTATCGACCGCTGCCGCGGAGCCAAGATCGAATCCCTGACCGTGGGTCACATACCAGGTTGCCGCTGCCACGTCGTCCGTTGTCCACAAATACCGGGTACTACCGCCACGCGTCCACACCTTCCCGCCGCGCTCGATTAATCCTGGCTCAGCGAGGCTGCGGGCCGTCCAAGCCTTGAGTGACGTCAACATCGCCTCCGGTGGGTCACTTCCCGAAAGGACGGCACGGAGTGGTTGGTCCGGACGTTCAAAGCGTGCAGCACCCAGATCCGCCGTGCGCAGGCGTAGCGGGTGGCCCTGTCAACGCAAAATCGCCGCTCCGCGTCCAGCTTGACCTGCGGATTCTCCATTCCGAACCGCTCGAGGCACTCCCTGCGCTCCCTTGCGACAGCCACACGTTCGCTGTCCCACGAGTTGTGTTGGCGGTCGACAGAGCCTCGGTCATCTCCATGAAGCCACGTGCCGTGGCAGGTGAAGGTCAGGAAGTAGGCAAGCGCTCCGGTCCGCGCCGAAGCGTCGCGCCACCGAACGCCGGATGCTCCCTGCCGGTCGCGGCTCTGATCTGGTTCGTGCGCCACCTACGTGGTCGAAAACGAGACGTTGACTTCCTCGCGCGATGCGGCTTCGGCTTCGTAGAACTCTTCGGTATGAAACCCGAACATGCCCGCCAGCAGGACGTTCGGGAAGACCGCGATCTTCTCGTTGTAGTTGCCAACGTTGGAGTTGTAGAACTGGCGCGAGTAGGCGATCTTGTCCTCGGTGTCGGTCAGTTCGCGCTGCAGTTCGAGGAAGTTCGTGTTTGCCTTCAGGTCCGGGTACGCCTCGGCGACCGCGAACAGTTTTCCGAGCGCCTGGGTGAGCATGTTATCAGCCTGGGCAGCGGCAGCAGGGCCCTGGGCGTTCATCAGACCAGCCCGCGCGGCCGCGACGTTTTCGAAGATCTGCTTTTCGTGGGAAGCGTAGCCTTTAACGGTCTCCACCAGGTTCGGGATCAGGCTGGAGCGGCGCTTGAGCTGCACGTCGATGCCGGCGTACGCCTCCTTGACCCGGATGCGGGCTGTCACGAGACCGTTGTAGGTTATCCAGAGGAACCCGACGATAATCAGGACGATGACGCCGACGATGATGAGAGGGATCATGGGGACGCTCCGACTAGAGGCTGTGGGAATCCTAGCACAGCGGCCGTTCCGCGGTGGTCAATCCATGAGTGTTGGCCTTTAGACCAGCACGCCTTCGGCAAGAAGCGTGGCGATCTCGTCCATATCCAGTCCAATGATGCGTTGGCAGACATCCAACGTGTGCTCCCCAAGCAGAGGCGCCGGTGAACGGTGACGCCCGGGTGTCACTGAAAGCACCGCAGATGGCCCGTCATACGCGGCGAGTCCGGTCTCCGGGTGGTCGAGGAACTGGTAGTAGCCGCGAGCCTTCATGTGCGGGTCGCGGTCCAGCATGTCCTGGGCGTTCTGAACGACGCCAGCGGGCACATCTTTGGCCTGAAGTGCAGCCATCAATTCTTCGGCATTCCAGGCCGCCGTCAGCACGCCCAACGTTGATTCAAGCTCGTCTTCGTTGGCCTTGCGCGCTGCGAACGTCGCGAAGCGTGCTTCGCCAGAGAGTTCCGTCGCCCCCAGGACGTCGCAGAGCGCGCGCCACTGCGCTTCGTCGTAGCAAGCGATGGCGATCCAACGGTCCGTGGAGCCGACCGATTCCGGGTCGCTCGTGCACGGCAGAGCGCCGTGTGGCGACGCGACGGGGTTGCGGTTACCAGTCCGGGTCTGCACCGTCCCGTTCGCCAGGTAATCCGCGACCGCGGTACCCAACGCGTTGACGACCGATTCCACTTGAGGCAACTCCACGCACTGACCCTTGCCGGTACGATTGCGGTAGCGCAGCGCCGCCAGGATCGCCACGCAAGAGTGCCCAGGATTGATCACGTAGTCCGGGTAGTTCGTGCCAATGCCGAACGGCGGGCGGTTGCGAAAGCCGGACATTTGGCTGATTCCAGTAACCGGCGTGAGCACGGCGCCGAAGCCAAGAAAGTCGCGATGCGGCCCTTCGAGCCCCTGCATGGGCGCGTACGCCGCGATCAGACGCGGGTTAATCGCCGCCAACTGTTCGTAGCGCAGGTTCCACTTGTCAACCACGCGAGGGGTGAAGTTGGTGAGGAAGATGTCCGAGTTCTCGATCAGCCGGTAAGCGATCTCCTGACCCCGCTCAACGTTGAGGTTGAGCTGCATCGAGAGCTTCCCAGCGTTGAAGTTGTTGAAGTAGCCCGAGACGTTGTAGCTGGACTTCGGCGTACCGTCGGGGTTGAGGGCGAAAGGGCCCGCCAGGCGCAAAGAATCGAGCTTCGCCTCAGATTCGATGCGGATCACTTCCGCGCCGAACGTCGCCAGCGTTTGAGCGCCGATCGGGCCAGCGCCGAACCACGAAAAGTCGGCCACGCGGATCCCGTCAAGCGGCAGCTTCGTCACTTCGTCCTCCCACCAGCGGCGCGGGTGAGCGAGGCGAAAACCTCATCCGTGTGTTCACCCAGCCGCGGCGGCCGGCCGATCTGGACCGGCGTCTCCGAGAGGCGGTAGGGCGCGCCCGGAAATTCGATGACGGCGTTGAGGTAGTCGAACTCGAGCTGTGCGAACCAGTTCCTGGCACGCAGCTGGGCGTTTTCGGCCAGGTCCTTTGGTGTCGAAACGATGCCGTGCAGGAGCAGACGCCGCTGCCCCTCCTCGTAGGCCTCGGTTGCGGTCATTGAGGCGAAGAACGCTGTGACCAACTGGTTCACGTGCGCAAGGTGAGGGATCACGGCAGCGCCTCTCACCGGATCGCTCGCTACTTGCGTGAAAAACCCGAAGTTCAGGTTCTCGCAGACGTCCTTGTACGGCTCGTCATCGAGGTCGTCGGCCATCCCCTTTTCGCGCATCCAATCGACCAGCACCGGGAACCCCGCTCCCGCCGGGGCGATGACAAAGCACATCACATACCCGTCCGTGGTCGGATAGACGCCGAGGCCTGGCAACGGCAACGGCAGGGCTCCCTTCTCCCCCGTCCGCTTTCGATTCGTTTTTTGAAGGTCCCACTGTTGCATGGCGGTTTCCTGGTTCATCGATTGCGCTTCCTGCGCGGAGACGTCTACCAGTTGCCCCTCGCCCGTGGCCTCCGCGTGGAGGACCGCCAGGAGCGTCGCCTGTGCCGCCTGGATGCTCGCCGAAACGTTCGCCTGCTGTCCATAGATCATGTTCGGCGGGTCGGCCGGCTCGCCGGCGAGTGTCATCACGCCGGCCATCGCCTGGCCCACGATGTCGCTGTAAGCGTAGCGGGCGTGCGGGCCGGTCTGGCCGAAGCCGGTGATCGAGGTGTAGACGAGCGCTGGCCTCTCCAGGCGCAGCGATTCGTAACCGAGAGCGTGAGCAGCCATGTAGCCTACGGGGTTGTCTTCGAGCACCACATCCGCGCTGAGCGCAAGGGCTCGTGCCTGCGCTTGCCCTCGCACGCTCTCGAGGTCCAAGACGACCGACTTCTTCGAAGTGTTGTGCACCCAGAACGCAAGGCTTGTGTCCGGCCCCGGAGCGACCGTGTGATAGAACGGTGGAGTGTGGCGCTCTCGCCCGCCGCCGGGAGGTTCGACCTTGACTACCTCGGCCCCGAGATCCGCCAGCAGCCGCCCGCAATAAGAACCGAGTTCGTCGGTGAACTCCACCACCCGCAGGCCCTGAAGTGACTTGTCCGCCACGAGCTAAGACCCCGGGATGGCGGTGACGGTTGCAGCCAGCTTGCGGCCGAGGATGTCAGCCGCGCCGGCCACCATGTCGGCCAGGATCTCGGCGGCTGGCCGAGTCTTGTGGAGCAGTCCGGAGGCTTGACCAGCGGCGTTCATCAGCAGGTCTTCGCGGCCCGCCTTGCGCAGGGAGTAGACCAGGTCCTGCGTCAGGATGCCCTGGAGGCCCATGGGCATCGGCTGGAGGCCGGACGCTTCCCAGGCCTCGATCAGGGGGTTGTTGATGTTGCGCATCGTCTTGCCGCTGTAGAGCTTGGTGATTTTCGTATCTTCGTCGCCGGCCGCGAGGATCCGTTCCTTCTGGACGAGCGGCTGGTTCGCTTCGTCCGAAACGAGAAAGGCCGTGCCGCACCAGACGCCGATCGCGCCCATCGCGAGGACTGCGGCGATTCCCCGGCCATCGGCGATCCCGCCAGCAGCGATGACTGGATTGGGGAAAATCGCGTCGATTACTTGCGGGACCAGCGCAAGGGTGGCGATGCGGCCGGTGTGGCCTCCCGCTTCCGTGCCCTGCGCGACGACGATGTCGGCCCCTGCATCGGAGACGCGTTTCGCGTTTTTCACGTTACCCACCAGCGAAAGGACAATCGTGCCGTTCGCCTTGAGGCGCGCGATCCACGGCGCCGGGTTGCCGAGCCCTGAGGCGAACACCGCGATCTTCTCCTCGATCACGACCTCCATCTGTCCGTCGGACATCCCGCCGCCCGTGCGTCGCGGGGCTGCTGACGATGATTCGGGAGGAGGCATTTCGTGCCACTCCACGCCCAGGCTCTCCGCCATCCTGCGGACGCCTGCCCGAGTCTCCGCGGGGATCAGTTCGCGCGGGTCGCGCGGCATCTCGCCGCTGGCGGCGCCCCCCATGAAATTCGACGGCAGCAGCAAATCGACGCCGAACGGCTTGTCGGTCATGGAGCGGACGGTGTTGATCTCCTCGCGCAAGCGCTCGGGGCTAAATCCCGCCCCCCCGATGACCCCCAGCCCGCCCGCGTTCGAGACGGCGGCCACCAGCGGCGCGGTCGCCACCGGTCCTGTGACCCCTCCCGCGACTGGACCCATGCCCGCCAGGATGACCGGGTATTCGATGCCGAGCATCTCGCACAAGGCCGTGCGCAGCACTGGACGTGTCATTGCGTTTTCTCCGATGTTTCGTGTGCACCGAAGTATACGCGTGGCGATGAGCGGGGTCTTTGGCCGCCCGGCGACCCGCTCACGCCGTCAGGGCGCCAGCTTGCTGCGCTGCAGGCGGCGTCCCGGCGACGACGAACCGCGAGAAGTCGCGGATTACCGGCGCGCTCGCCGCAACGGCCGGAGCGAGGGACGTTTCGATGGCGATCTGCTCGCGCAAAATCGCTGCGGCGACGAGGGCATGGTCGATGTTGTACGTGCCGTTGGCGATCTGACGGCGAAGTTCCAGCACTCGCTGGGTCCTGGCATCGAAGGCTACGAGTCCGGTTGCTGCCGGGTTGCTGTTGTGGGTGTTGTCCAAGTGACTGGCCTCCAATGTGGTTACATAGTGGTGTACGGCCGGGTTCACCCTGATCAACAGGGGTGCAACACCCTGATTTACCTGCATTCAAACAGTTCCTTGCCGATTATGATCGGTTGCCGGCAGCTATTCGCGGGGGAGGCCAAGCCCACGCTGGGCGATGACCGACCGCTGGACCTCGCTCGTCCCACCCTCAATCGTGTTCGCGACCGAGCGGAGAAGCTTGTACTGGTAGGGAAACGCGCGAGAACCAGCCTTCGAGGCCTGCCCGTCCATGCCGAAGACCTGAAGCGCGGTCAGGCCGATCTTCTGCTGCAGTTCGGCCCCGAAGAGCTTCGCCATCTGCGCTTCCCGTGTCGGGACGAGTCCGCTGCCCTGCATGGACGCGATGTTGTACGCCATCGTGCGCAGCACCTGCACGGCGATATGGTGCTCGGCGATCCGGTGCCGCAGTTCGGGTCGTACAACGCCCTTTCGGGCACGGAGTTCAGCGACAAGATCATCCACCACGCGCCGGGCGCTGGAAGTGGCGCCGATCGAGCTGCGCTCGAAGTCCAGGCCGATCGCGACGTGGTACCAGCCGCGATTCTCCTCGCCTACGAGCTGGTTGGCGGGGATGCGCACGTCTTCGAAGAAGATCTCGTTGAACTCGTGCGTGCCGGCCATGTTGATCAGCGGTCGCACGGTGATCCCCGGCGTGTCCATCTTGATCGCGAAGGTCGAAAGACCCTTGTGTTTGGGCACATCCGGGTTCGTCCGGGCGGCCAGCCAGCCCCAGTCGGCGTAGTGGCCGAAGCTCGTCCAGATCTTCTGTCCGTTGATTATGTAATCGTCTCCGTCGCGAACAGCGCGAGTCTGCATGTTCGCGAGATCGCTCCCGGCGCCAGGCTCGGAGTAGAGGGTGCACCAGATGTCCGTGCCGTCGGCGATGGTCGATAGGTAGTCGCGTTTCTGCTCGTCCGTGCCGTAGAGCATCACCACCGGGCCCACCCAGGCTACGCCCATATTCATCACGCCCGGCACCCCGTTGTAGGCCATCTGCTCGTTGAACACGAGCTGCTCCATCGGGGTAGCTCCCAGCCCGCCGACTTCTTTCGGCCAAGGGAGCGCGAGCCAGTGGCGTTCAGCCAGGCGCTTCATCACGCCCCGCTCGATGACCATCTGCTCGGCTGTCGAGGCGTACGGCCTGTCCCAGCCTTCGGGCAGGTCGTGCTCGATGAACGAAGCCACCTGTTGCTGGAACGCGGCCTGATCGGGTTCAAGGCGGAAGTCCATCGAATGCTCCTGCGTCGGGGTCGGCCAGCAGATTGTAGTGCTTCTGCGACCCCGTTGACGGCTTAGCGCCGTTCGCCGCGAATGGTGTTTGTGCACGCGCCGGTGAAGATGTTCGCCTGGAGGTCGATGTCGTCGGCGTCCCTGACCCAGGTGATACGCCGGTCATCGGCGCGGAACCACTGCGCCTGGCTCCGTGCGAGGCGGTGGGTGCCGAACTTCGTCCGCTCGACCGCCTCCGGCAGAGTAGTTTCTCCCGCCAGATAGCGGACGCTCTCGCCGTAGCCGATCGAGGACATCGCCGGGACACCGGCCGGCACACCGGCATCGAGCAGCGTCTGCACCTCTTGGAGCAGCCCTCCGGCGAACATCGCCTCCACCCGGCGGTCGATGCGCGCGTAAAGCTCCTCGCGGGGGACGCTGACGCCAAAGAGCAGGTACTCGAAGTCTGGGTCACCTTTCGCCTGCCAAGTGCTGATCGGGATGCCCGTCTTTTCGAAGACTTCGAGCGCTCGAATGACGCGGCGTACGTTCCGGCCGTCGAGCCGCCCGGCGGCCAGCGGGTCAACCGCGGAGAGCCGCGCGTGAAGCGCCCCCCACCCGTTGCTTTCAGCGAAAGCTGCCAGTTGGCCGCGAAGAGTGTTGTCGGGGGCCACATCCGGCACCTGCCACGCTTCGAGCAGGGCCCACACGTACTGTGCCGTGCCGCCCACCAACCATGCGAACGTGCCGCGCTCCCAGATCCCTTCGAGCGCGGCACGCGCTTCCCGCTGGTAGAGGGCCAGGCTGTAGCCGGCGCGGGGGTCGGCGATATCGAAGATATGGTGTCGCACGCGCCGCCGGTCTTCGACTGACGGTTTGGCGGTGCCGATATCCATGCCCCGGTAGACCTGCCGACTATCGGCGTTCACGATCTCGCCGCCGAGGCGGCTCGCCAGTTCCAGGGCTATCGCCGATTTGCCGGACGCCGTCGGGCCAACGATGGCGACAAGACGGCGCAGCATCAGGGCCGCGCCGCGCGGCATATCGCCAGGAACTGGTCTGCCTTGAGCGACGCCCCACCGACGAGCGCGCCGTCGATGTCCGGCTGCGAAAGGAGCGTGGCTGCGTTCTCGGCGTTCACGCTGCCGCCGTACTGGATGCGGACCGCGTCAGCGGCGCCATCGAACATCTCGTTGAGAGACGCCCGGATGAAGAGGCAGGCCTCCTGAGCCTGCTCAGGGGTCGCGGTTTCGCCGGTGCCGATGGCCCACACCGGCTCGTAGGCTACGGTCACTCGCGCGCTCAACTCGACGCCCTCGAAGCCTTGGTACAGCTGCTCCCTCAGCACCGCATTCGTTTGGCCGGCGCGGCGGTGCTCCAGCAGTTCGCCAACACAGACGATGGGGTCCAAGGGCGAGGCAAGCACAGCGACAAGCTTCTTACGGACCGTCTCGTTCGTCTCGCCAAAAAACTGGCGCCGTTCGCTGTGGCCGAGGATCACGTAGCGGCAGTAGTCGGCAAGCATCGAAACGCTTACTTCGCCGGTGAAGGCGCCGCTCGCCTCCCAATAGACATCCTGTGCACCCACCGCCACGGACGAACCCTGGACAGCTTCCCTCACGGCTGAGAGGTACGGAAAGGGCACGCACAGCGCCGTATCACAGGCGAGTCCGACCGCTTCAGCGGCAACGGCGGCGGCCAGTGCCCGCGCCTCCGCTTCAGTAGTGTTCATCTTCCAGTTGCCGGCGACGAACGGCTTGCGCATGGTCACGCCCCGTACTTTGCAAACCGCATGGCGTGGGCCATGGCGAGAGGCATCACGTCCACCGCCGGGAAGATTCCGAGGCTGCCCTTGATGCACTCCTGCTCGTTGAAATGCATGGCGTTGCCTTCGCGACAGTAGTTCGAGTGAAGCAGGAAGGGCACCGGGTGCCAGGAATGCGCGGCCATCAGCGCCGGGGTCGAATGGTCACCGGCGATCATCAGGACGTCTGCACCCAGCCCCAGCAGCTCTGGGACGAAGCCATCGAACTCTTCCAGGGCGTGGCACTTCTGCTCGAAATCGCCGTCTTCGCCAGCAGCATCCGTCTTCTTATAGTGGACGAAAAAGTAGTCGTAGTTGTCCCAGTTTTCGCGGATCAGATGGATCTGTTCGGTCATTCCGCCGGGACAGGCAATAGGCGTCATGCCCGCTAGCTTCGCCAGCCCGCGGTACATTGGGTAGACGGCAAGGGCCGCGGCACGCACGCCCCAGGTGTCCGGAAACTGGGGAAGCTGAGGGTAGTTTGCGAATCCCCTGAGCACGAGCCCGTTCGCCTGCGCTTGATCCTTGAGCAAGGCCCGCGCCTTCTCGACGAACTCGTTGACCACTTGCGCGGTGCGCTCTGAAGGTCCATCCGTGCCCCTCGCTACGAGCGGCGGCACCCCTTCATGTTGCGGGTCGGTCGTGGTAACTGCGTCGCCCAAACCCTCGCCACGCAGCACGAGGACGAAGCGGTGTTCGCGCACCGGCTCAACAAAGACTTCAACGCCGGGGATGATGATTTGCCGCAGCCGCTCGACGATCTTTGATGACGTTTCGGTGGCTACGCGTCCAGCACGGCGGTCGGAGATGTTGCCTTCATTGTCCAGGGTGCAGAAGTTTCCGCGAGCTGCCACGTCAGTGGGGGTAAGCGCAAAGTCGATCCCCGTCGCTTCCAGCACGCCGCGGCCGATATCGAAGCGAAGCGGGTCGTACCCGAAGAGCGCGAGGTGGCCGGGCCCGCTCCCCGGTGTTATCCCGGCGCCGACCGGAACGGTGAGACCAACCTCGGATCGCGCCGCCAGGCGGTCGAGGTTTGGAAGCTGTGCCCTTTCGAGTTCGCTGCGCAGCGTGGAGGTTCGCGCCAGGCCGCCGAGGCCGTCGAGCACGACCAAAACCATCTTCGTTGACGCTGGCTGAGAGAGACGCTTAGCGAGTTCGAGATCCACGTTGCCTCGTCTTTCGTCCGCTCAGAGTTGGAGCGCCCTGGGATGGCGCGGGTGAAGCGCCAAAGCGATCGACCAGTTTCTGGGGATTGCGCAGGCTGAGTGTAAGGCGCGTGGCATGGAGCGGGACGAGCTTCGGTACGAGCCAAACACGAAGCGGCTTTCGTAGCGAGATCTCCACAACCTCGCCCCAGGTGCTGACGAGCGCGACATCGCCGGAAAAGTTCGTGCGCAGGCCGATCCCGCCGAGGATGTTGCGCCGCACCAGCCGCGCGCCAGCGACGTCGTTGTTCGAAATCACTGTATCCACAAGCCCAGCGAATCGGATGCGCGTGCGCTCCGGGGTGACGGCCACGAACGAAGTCGGCGCGCGCAGTGTTGCCGCAAACGCCCACAGGAACACCAGCCCAAGGATGAACGCTGGGAGCAAAAGGAGTATCCCCTGCCCGTTGGCAACTCCCTTGAGCGCGACCGTTGCGCCCACCCCGCAGGCCAGTGCAATGATCGCCAGCAGCACCTGGAACATGCGAATGCCCCGGAAGGCGAAGAGCATCGGCGGCGGCGGGGCCTGGGTGCGCTGCGTCACCCTACGAATCGAGGAGCGCGGCGACGCCGGGCAACTCTTTCCCTTCCAACATTTCGAGGGAGGCCCCTCCGCCGGTGGAGACGTGCGTGAACTGGTTCTCCAGCCCGGTCAACGTCACCACGGCCGCTGTCTCGCCGCCACCGACCACGGTCGTCGCATCCAGGGCCGCAATTTCGCGAGCGATACCCGCGGAGCCGTGGGAGAACTTCTCCATTTCAAACACACCCATCGGGCCGTTCCAGATGACGGCCTTCGCCTTTTTAAGTTCACCGCCGAACTGCTTCACGGTTGCGGGGCCGATATCAAGGATCATGTAGCCCCGGGGCACGTTCGCGGGAGCGACGATCTTGGTGTCAGCGTCGGACGCGAAGGCGCTTGCCGCAACAACGTCTACCGGCAGAAACACCTGGACACCTTGCGCCCTGGCATCCGCGAGGATTCGTTTGGCCACTTCCACCTGTTCCGTTTCGACCAGCGACATGCGCACATCGACGCCAGTTGCCACAAAGAAGGTGTTCGCCATCCCGCCGCCCAGGAACAGCATGTCCAGTTTCGGCAGCAGGTGTTCGATCGCTGGGATCTTCGTACTCACTTTTGCCCCACCGATCACCGCGGCGAACGGCCGCGGGGGATCCGCAACCAGAGCTCTCAGGTAGCGCACTTCCTTCTCCATGAGAAGCCCGGCGACAGCAGGCAGGAAGTGCGTGACCCCCTCAGTCGAGGCGTGGGCTCGGTGAGCCGAGCCAAAGGCATCATCCACATAGAGGTCAGCGAACGAAGCGAGTTCCTTCGCGAACTCAGGGTCGTTCTCTTCCTCCCCTTTGTGAAAGCGCAGGTTCTCGAGCAAGAGGACGCTGGCGGACGGCATCACGCGTACGGCATCCGCGGCCTCAGGGCCAACGCAGTCCTCAACAAAGAGCACCTCGCGGCCAAGGATGTTCGCCATCCGCCCGGCAACCGGGGCGAGCGAAAGCGATTCCTCGCGTCCCTTTGGCCGCCCAAGATGTGAGCACAGAATAACTCCGGCCGCGCCGTTTGCGAGAAGATATTGCACGGTCGGCACGGCCCCGCGGATGCGCGTGTCGTCGGTGATCAGCCCTTTCTCGATCGGCACATTCAAGTCCGCTCGGACCAGCACGCGCTTGCCGCGCACATTCACGTCGCGGACGGTTTTCTTGCCGATGCCGGTCTCCGTCACGTGGGCGACCCGGCGGCGATGCCGGTGCGCTCGACATCCATCATCTTGTTGACGCGGCGTTCGTGGCGGCCGCCTTGGAATTCGTTCGTAAGAAAGGCGCTGAGGATCTCTTCGGCGATGGCCGTACCGATCTCCAGGCCACCGAGCGCCAGGACGTTGGCGTTGGTGTGCATCCGCGCCCGCGCTGACCCCCAGCTGGTGTAGCAGAGCGCCGCCCGGATACCGACCACTTTGTTCGCCGTGATGCTGATGCCAACACCGTTGCTACAGATTACGACGCCGAGATCCACGCGCCCGGCCACCACTTCGTTCGCGACCGGGACCGCGAAATCTGGGTAGTCGACGCTGGCCGGGCCGCTCGTGCCGAAGTCGCGCACGTCGTGGCCAAGGCCACGGGCGTAGGCGATGAGGTGGTCTTTGAGCTGGTAGCCGGCGTGATCGGCACCGAAAGCAAGTTTCACGGGCGGACGCTCCTGAGGACGAGGATGCTGGGCAAACCCAGTATACGAGCGATGGTCCGGCGGTCTACCGCGCCTTCACGCAGGATCCGGACCTCCGGGCCTGAACAGTCGATGACGGTGGAGTCGAGCGCCGCGGCGGTGGCCCCGCCGTCGAGCGCGCAAGCACAGAACTCACCCACCTGCGCAACGGCTTCGGCGCAGGTTATGGGGCTCGCGCCACCGTGGCGATTCGCGCTGGAGGCCGCCAACGGCCCGCCCAGGAGTTCGACCACGCGATGCACCGTCGATGAATCAGGAATGCGGAAACCAACAGTCGAGCCACCGGCAAGCGCGGCGCTTGACCAGCCGGTCTTCGCGGCCACGACAATCGTCCAGCCTCCTGGACCGAGTTCCTTGACCAACAGTTCGGCCGGGTGATTCAGCTCGGCGAACTCACTCAGCTGCGCCACTGAAGGACCGAACAGAAGCTGAAGCGGAGCGTCCACGCCCTTGCCTTTTGCCTCGTAGATGGCGCGCACGGCCGCCTCGTTAGAGGCGTCCGCAACGATGCCGTAGACGGTGTCGGTCGGGAGGATGGCGAGTCGGCCGGCAGCGAGATGGGCGGCGCAAGCTTCAAGCGAAGCTTCGGTCGGCGGAGAGCCCACCTACCGCGTCGCCTGGGGCGGCGAACCGCTTCTCCGCGGCCTACGTTCCCGTCCCCCCTCGCCAATCGCAATGGGAGAGGGGCGGGGGTGAGGGCCCGCTCCGCGGCGGCCGATAGACAGCCCGGGCGCAGGGGCGTCAATCTTCGTGGTACACATAAACGCCGAGGCATGCACCACATCGCCGACGGCAATCTGCCGCTCACCTTCTTGCACTCTCGCCCACTGTTCCGGCGTGAGGATCTCTTCCTCGGTCGACTCCCATTCAAGGCGGTCGAGGAGTTCGGCGGCGTCCTCCTCGTTGAGCGAGTCGATGCGTTCCTTCAGTGCTTCCTTGGCGGTCATACGGCCAACCCGCGAGCGCGCGGGAACTCCTCGCCATCCATAAACTCGCCCCGCTCGAACTCGGCTTTACCCGCCAGCATTTCCGCTACCCGTTCTGGGGTGGGTACCTCTCCCTCACTCGATTCCCATTCCAGCCGATCGAGCAGTTCCGCTGCCTCGTCTTCGGTCAGTGATTCGACTCGTTCGCAGAGTGCTTCTTTCGCCGTCATGCGCTCATTCTACGACACCGCGAATCCTGTCCGGGCTCTCCGTGCGTTACGTCGCATGCTTTGATTGCAGCCCGCCCGTTTGGTACCTTCAATCATGGTTTTAGAGATGCCGGACGCTCCCACCGAATCCCAGCCGACACCTGCCTTCGATCCCGCAAAAGGCCACGAGACGATCGTAGTCCTGGACTTCGGCTCTCAGTTCACCATGCTCATCGCGCGACGCGTGCGCGAGCTGAACACCTACTGCGAAGTGCTCCCGTTCACTGCCCCCGCCGAGCGAGTCAACGGTCTGGACGTGCGCGGCATCATCCTCTCGGGCGGCCCGAACAGCGTCTACGACGACGGTGCACCGCTGGCGCCACAATGGGTCTGGGACTCCGGCCTGCCGGTGCTCGGCGTCTGCTACGGCATGCAGCTGATGGCCCACCAGCTCGGCGGCAAGGTGGTGCCCGGCACCGAGCGCGAATACGGCCCAGCCACTATCGTGCGCTCGGTCGAGTCTCCGCTGCTCGCCGGCCTACCGGACGAACTGAACGTCTGGATGAGCCACGGCGACCGCCTGGAAACCATCCCGCCGGGATTCGAATCGTTCGCCAGATCCGGCAACTCGCCCTACGCCGTGATGGCCGACCCCGTCCGCCGGTACTACGGCATCCAGTTCCATCCGGAAGTAGTCCACACCCCACGCGGCAAGGACATCCTCCAGAACTTCGTTCGTGGCGTCTGCGAAGCCGAGGGGACGTGGACGTCAGGCAACTTCATTGATGAATCCATCGCCGCCATCCGCGCACAGGTGGGCGACGGGCGCGTGATCTGCGGGCTCTCCGGTGGCGTCGATTCAGCAGTCGCTGCTGCGCTTGTCCATCGTGCAATCGGCGACCAACTGACCTGCATCTTCGTGGACAACGGCCTCCTGCGACTCAACGAAGCCACCGACGTGGTCGAAGTCTTCACCCGAAACATGGCCATCAACCTGATCCACGTTGAAGCGGAAGAGCAGTTTCTTTCACAACTCGCAGAGGTCACGAACCCCGAGACCAAGCGCATCCGCATCGGAAACACCTTCGTGCGCATCTTCGAACACGAGGCGCGGGCGATCGACGGCGCGAACTTCCTCTGCCAGGGCACGCTCTATCCGGACGTCATCGAGAGCGCCTCACACGGCACCGGCTCCGTGAAGATCAAGACCCATCACAACGTCGGTGGGCTGCCCGCGGACATGAAACTCGGGTTGGTGGAGCCCCTCCGCTATCTGTTCAAGGACGAAGTCCGGCGCATCGGCGAGGCTCTCGGCCTGCCCGAAGAGATGGTCTGGCGACACCCATTCCCCGGGCCGGGCCTCGCCATCCGCATCATCGGCGAAGTGACGAAGCCCAAGCTCGACATGCTCCGCCTTGCCGACCGTATCGTCATGGACGAAGTGACGAACGCCGGCCTCTACCGCGAACTCTGGCAGAGCTTCGCGGTGCTCACCGACACCAAGAGCGTCGGTGTTATGGGAGATTTCCGCACCTACGGATATGCGGTCGTCGTCCGCGCAGTGGTTGCCGACGACGCCATGACAGCCGACTGGGCGCGCCTCCCGCACGAACTGCTGGGCAAAATTTCGAACCGCATCGTGAACGAGGTTGAGGGCATCAACCGCGTGGTCTACGACATCACCAGCAAGCCGCCCGGTACGATCGAGTGGGAATGACGGGATTCGCCGCCAGAGGTGGCGCCTGATGGGCGCTCGCGTACTGCTGGTGGGCATGGGCGGACGCGAGCATGCCGTGGCCTGGAAGCTGCGCCAGAGCCCGCTCGTCGATGAGATTTTTATCGCGCCCGGGAACGCCGGGACAGCGCTGGTGGGGACGAACCTGCCGTTACAGCCAAAGGACATCGAGGGTCTCGTCCGCGCCGCCAAAGAGCACGGCATCGACTTCTACCTGGCGACGATGGACGACCCCCAGCCCATCGGCCTGGTTGATCGGCTACAGGCGGCAGGCATCCTCTGTTACGGACCATCGCAAGCCGCCTCGCAATTGGAAGCGAGCAAAGCGTGGGCCAAGCAGTTCATGGTCGAACGCGGAATCCCGACCGCCGCGGCACGGACGTTCAGCGCGTACGCAGAGGCCAGGACATACGTCGAATCGATCCCTGAGCAGAAGCTCTGGGTGAAAGCGAACGGCCTCGCCGCGGGCAAGGGCGCGATCGGCTGCAACGATCTCGCCGAGGCGCTCAACGCCCTGGACATCGTGATGGTCCGCCGGGACTTTGGCAGCGCGGGCGACACCGTCGTCATTGAGCAAGACATGCCCGGTTGGGAAACAAGCACCCACGCCTTCTGCGACGGCAAAACGGCGAAGCTGATGCCGCCTTCGACCGACTACAAGCGCGCGCAGGACGGCGACATCGGCCTCAACACGGGCGGCGTCGGCGCCTACAGCCCAAGCCTCCGGGTGGACGACACCCTGACGGAGCGCATCACCCGCGAAATCGTCGAGCCGATCATGCAGGGGATGCGGGAAATCGGCGCGCCTTACAACGGAACCCTCTACCCCGGGATCATGGTCACTTCGGACGGCCCGAAGGTGGTGGAGATAAACGCCCGCCTCGGTGACCCGGAGACGCAGGTGCTGATGCCACGCCTCCAGAGCGACCTCTTCGAGGTCTGCAAAGCGGCGGCGGAGGGGCGCCTCGACGAGGTGGATATCCGCTGGTCGGATGACGTTGCAGTCGGTGTTGTTATGGCAAGCGGCGGCTACCCCGCGACCTACAAGCTCGCCTATCGCATTGAAGGGCTCGGCGACATCGACCCGGATGTGCTCGTCTTCCACAACGGAACTAAAGACGACGTTCGCGGTCTGGTGACCAATGGCGGGCGGGTGCTCACGGTGGTCGCCATGGCATCGACTCTGGAGGCGGCCCGAAAGCAGGCGTACGACAACGTGGCGCGAATCACCTTCGCCGACGCCCAGTACCGGCGAGACATCGCTCTTAGCTGAGTCTCGCTTCCGTTTCGACTGCGCGCTTCCAACCTGCGATCCCACCGACCACGACGCCGAGCAGCCAGATGAGGCCCCCGAACGCCGCCAAAGCGTTCTCCGCTGATGCGGGCCAGATGTCATCTCCGAAGATGAACAACCAAAAGACGCCGGCGCCCACAAGTATGATCACACAGGCCAGAAAAAAAACCCGCGATGGCGCCAATGGCACCGCCGCCCAAGGCATAGAGCAATCGGCGAGGCATGACCGGATTCTAGCGACAGTGTGCCTCCACGTGCCCGTGTGCGGGGCGCTGGTATCATTGACCTTTCCCCAGCCAATAGGAGACAACCCGCCACATGATCCCTCGCTACTCCCGGCCTGAGATGGCCGCCCTCTGGAGCGACCAGGCGAAGTTTCAGCGCTGGCTGGATGTGGAAGTTGCCGCCTGCGAAGCGTGGGCCAAATTGGGCCAGATCCCGGACGAAGCGGCCCAAAAGATCCGGCGAGATGCCTCGTTCAGCGTGGACAAGATCAACGAGTACATCGCTATCACGCACCACGACGTGACCGCGTTCCTTCGCTCAGTGGCCGAATCTCTGGGCGAGGAGGGACGCTACGTCCACTTCGGCTTGACCAGCTCTGACGTCTGGGACACGGCGACTGGGCTGCAATTGCGGGACGCCTGCGACCTCCTGTTAGCGGACATCGACAAGCTCTCGGCGGTGCTCGAGAGACAGGCCGTGCGCTACCGCGACACCCTCTGCGCCGGCCGCACCCACGGAGTACACGCTGAGCCCACAACCTTCGGGTTGAAGCTCGCGGTTTGGGTGGACGAGATGCGGCGCAACCGCAAGCGTCTGGAGTCCGCCCGCGAGGCGATCGCCGTTGGTGCGATCAGCGGCACGGTGGGGACGCACGCATCATGCCCGCCCGAGCTCGAAGAGATCGTCTGCGAGACCCTTGGGCTGGGCATCGAAAACGCCTCGACGCAGGTCATCCAGCGTGACCGTCATGCCCAGTTCGTCACCACATTGGCGATCATTGGCGCTTCGCTGGAGAAGTTCGCAACCGAGATTCGCGCCCTTCAGAAAACCGAGGTGCGTGAAGCCGAAGAGCCGTTCGATGAAGGCCAGACGGGCTCGAGCGCGATGCCGCACAAACGCAACCCGGAGCTCTGCGAGCGCGTGACCGGGCTCGCCCGGGTGCTGCGGGGCTACGCCGTCACCTCCATGGAGAACATCGCCCTCTGGCACGAACGCGACATCAGCCATTCGTCCACGGAACGCATCGTCTTCCCAGACGCCACGCTTGTACTCGATTACATCCTCACTATCTTCACCGGCGTGATGGAGCGGCTGACGGTCTATCCGGAGCATATGAAAGAGAACCTCGAGCGTTCCTTCGGTCTTGTCTTCTCCCAGCGCGTGCTGCTCGCGTTGATCGAAACCGGGCTCAGCCGCCAGGACGCCTACAAGATCGTCCAGCGAAACGCGATGGTCGCCTGGAAAAAGCACACTCACTTCCTCGGCCTGCTCCTGGCCGACCCCGAGGTGACATCCCGGCTGGACGAAGGCGAACTGCGCGCCCTGTTCGACTACGGGTGGTACCTGACGAACATCGGCGCAACGTTCGACCGGTTGGGGCTTTGACCTTGCAGGCGCCGCCCGCCGCACAGACTGGTTCAACCCCCGTCCGCGTACGTGAAGTGCTGCGCGAAGCTCGCGACCTGTTCCGCCACAACGCGAAGCCTATAATGTTGCCCATGGCGGTCGTCCAAGTCCCGCTGGCCGTCATCGGCGCCATCGTGCCCTGGGTGCTCTACGCCACCGTCTATTCGGAACAGCTACACCCATTCGATGCCCAGGCGCTGGCGGATGGCCCGCGCGGCCTGCTCTTCGCCCTGGTCGTCGTCGCCTGGATCTGGATCATGTTCCTCGCACTCGGGTTCAATTCCACGATCATCGCCGTGCGCGACGCCCGCAAAGGCGTGCGCAAGCCGCTCGCGGAACTGCTGGACCCGTCGTTCACGCACCTCGGGGGTCTGCTTGTCATCGCGCTCGGCGCAGCCGCCCTCTGGTTCGCAATTCTCGCCACCTCGATCACCGTGCTGGCTCCGCTGGTCTTGCTGTTCGCGGCGCTCAGGCTGGCGCTCACTTTGCACAGCTTTGCCTTGAACGATCCACGGCCGCGCGCGGCGATGTCTGAGAGCTGGACGCTGATGCGCGGCAACGTGATCCGCCTGCTCGGCCTGCTGTTGGGCACCCTCCCCGCGATCATGCTCATGCTCCTCGCCGGGTCCCTCGCACTGGTGGTAGTCTCAATCCCCTTCGCGGTTGTTGGGACCAGCAGAGGTCCAACTCTGGCGGCCAATGCCGTTGGCACAATGGTCCTCGCGATCGTTTTGATCCCAATCTTCTGCTACGTAACCACAGCGACCACGCTGCTCTATCTCAACCTTTCGGGGCGCAAAAGTGACTGATGTAATGCTCGAATCGAACCTCCCGGATCGAACCTACCGCGGCAAGGTGCGCGACACCTACGATCTTGGCGACAAGATGCTGATCGTTGCGACGGACCGCACCTCCGCCTTCGATGTAGTCCTGCCCACCGGCATCCCCCGCAAGGGCGAGGTTCT
>JBDSJC010000118.1:0-8607 GCA_039917655.1 Tepidiformaceae bacterium | reverse complement strand
CGGTGACCTGCTGGGTGAACTCGCGGCCGTAGGAACTTGACCCGCGCGGGTTGCAGAAGAGCACGACGAAACCGTTGGTGGCGAGCACCTGTTGCATTGGCACGAAGCCGTAGCCGTAGAAGCCGTTCGGTCCGCCGTGGATGTCGAGCACCAGGGGATACTGCTTCGAAGCATCGAAATCCGGCGGGAAGAGCAGCCACGATTCGATCACGTAGCCGCCGCGGCTGATGTCGAACCGCTCCCACTTTGCGGCTGGCGTGTCGGCGAAGACTGGCTTGCTGTATTCGGTTATCTGCGTGGACCTGCCGGTCTCGCGGTCAAACACAAGCACTTCGGCCATCGAATCGAGGCTCGCAACGCCCTGGGCGACGAACCGGTGGCTGTCGTCCGCACTGAAGCCGGAGCGCAACGATGGGCTGCCTTCGATCTGCTCGACTGCGCCCGAATCGAGGTCGAGCGCGTAGATCCCGCTGGCTCCGGCGCGGACCGCATGGAACATCACGTGGGATTCGTCCAGCCAGACTGGCATCGAGGGCGGGTCCAGCGTCGGGAACCCGGCGGCTGGCAGGCATTGCAGGTCCGTCGTCACCCGCCGCGCATCCTTGCTGGCGAGCGTGTAGACGAAGAAATCGGATTGCGAGGTCTGCTTCGTGTCGCCCGTGAAGACGATGCGGGCGCCGTCCGGGGAGAAGGCCCATGTCCCCACGTTGCCCTCTTCTGGCCCGATGATCGTCCGCTCGCCGCCGTCCAGGGGGATAAGCTCAAGCTGCGAGCGCATCCCGTTCGCTGCATAGCGCGAGGCGGCCACCGACTCTCCATCGGGCGCCCAAGCGGGGAACCCGTGGTCCACAAGCTCCGAACTGAGGCAGGTGGTATCGCCGGTCGCCACGTCCACAACGAAAACCTGTGTGCGGGCGTCGCCCAGGTAGCCGCGGTTGTCCTGTTTGTAGTCCAGGCGGGAGGTCACGCGGACGGGTGGCGCGGCGCCTTCCTTCGGCTTTCCGCCGTCCGGGTTGGCAGGGTCGAAGCTCGAGGTGAAGACGAGCCGTGTACCGTCCGGGGACCAGGCGAGGTCGCCGATCGACTGATGTTGGTGCATCACTTCGCGCGCTTCACCACCATCGACCGCCATCAGGAAGATGCCGTTCGTGGGCACTCGGTCCGACACGAAGGCGACCTGGCTACCGTCTGGTGACCAGCGCGCACCGCGATTGCGTTCCCCCGAGAAGGTGAGGCGGCGCTTGTTCGCGCCGTCGATGCCGCAGATCCAGACGTGGCTGGAGCTTTTCTTCGATTCTCGATCCGTCGTGCCCAGGCTGTAGACAACGCGGCGGCCGTCTGGCGAAACCTGGGGGTCGCCGGCGGGCGTGAATCCGTAGACGAGCGTCTCGGGGGAGAGCGGTTTGGGCATGGGACAAGGCACCTCGGGGAAGTGTGGCGAAGTATAGCGCGTGGCCGTTGGCCGGAATGCGTGTGGCCTCTCAAGGCAAACGTGCATGAGTGGCCTTCCACAGGCTCAGGGTGGACGGGTTACTGCGTCTCGCGCCACCGTCGTCCCGCGTCGTCCCTGCCAATGGCCAATGGCTGAAGGCTGAAGGCTGACTACTACTCGCCGCCGGCGATGGCGGCGCGGGCGAGGTCCCACCAGGTGCTGTCGCCGTAGTGTTGGCGTTCAAAAAGCCACCATTCCGAGCCCCAGAGGTAGACGCGGTCAGCGCCCGAACGGCGGGCGTACTCGATATTCTTGTGGAAGTTGGCGACCGTGAGGTTGGGCGAAGGGTTGGCCGGCCCGACAAGCCGGAGGTCCTCGTCCACCCAGGGTTCGGCCTGCATCTCGGTTAGCCAGAAGGGCTTGCCGGCGGCGTGGGCGGCGCGAGCCTGGGCCGCGTAGTTGGGAGCAATCGGGCCGAGTTCGGCGATCGGGACAACGTAGTTGCGGCCCAGGATCTCGTAGTTGCGAAAGGGGTAGAAGCTGGCGGCCAGCGCTTCGCCATCGGCCAGGGCATTCTTCCAGCGGCGATCGAAGACGAAGTGCTGGGCGTGGTTGATGGAGATGATCCGCGCCTGGGGGTCGTTTGCGCGGATGGCCGCGAATTCGAGCCGCACAAAGTCCCGGCTGAGCTGCCAGTCCTGGGCGCGCAGTGACGGGACGTAGGGCTCGTTGTCGGCGCTCCACGCTTCGATAGCCGGTGAGTCAGCCACGTGCCTGACCACCGCCGCGACCATCGCCAGCGCCTGTTCGCGCAGGTACGGGTCGCGGTCGATTTCGTGATTTCGGGTGAGGTCTGTCTTCGAAATGACCCAGTCCGGGATGTAAAACTCGGGATGGCGTTGCGCCTTCACACCGACGCCGAGCAGCACCTTCGCCCCCGATCGATCGGCTTCGGCGAGGAGCGCATCGATCAGGCGAAAATCGTAGACGCCTGGAGAGAGCTCCACCTGCGACCACTCGACGGCGATGCGGACGTGCTTTGCGCCGACACCGCGCAGGATCGTCCCGAGGGTTTCGGCGCACCATTCGGCGCGGCCAGGGCGCTCATCGGAGACGTAACCGGCCTCGCGGAGGAGCGGATCCTCGAGGAGGAGGTATTCGGCGTGATTGCAACTGAAGTTGACGCCGAAGTCCGGGTTGCCGAGCGGTTCGACGTGCGGCCAGCTCAGCCGGACGAAGAGCCAGGTGAGAGCAACGAGCATCGCCGCCGCCAACACCGCACCCACGCCGGCAACACAGAAAGCTCGCAGCACTCGTCGTCGCGAGGGCCCGGCGGTCGGCGCAGCGGCGCGAGCGGAGGTTTCAGTCGCGGGGTCCGCAATCACGGCCCGAGCGTATCGCCGAGTCCCCGCCCGAACCAATCGCTGGTGCGGTCGTCGGTTCGGAGGACTGCTGAACCGTCGCCTCTCTCTCACCGGACGGCAACCCGCGCCGCTTCCCGAACGACACAAAAAAGCCATGGCCTGAAGCCAACAGTCCGTCACTTTTTCGGCGCACAGTCCATCGCACGAACAGCAGGCCGCGCCGCGTTCAAGTGGAGTTTCCCTTCGTGCCGCCCGGAGCCTCGGCGCGTGAGAGATTTCTCATGACGTAAAGCGGCGGCGGGAATACGATTCGGCCTCAAGGCGGAGTCTCAACTCGCGGTCCGCACCAACCACACCGAGGTTCGCCCAAACTATGACGCTCAGCACCGATCTCGACGATGGCCGGCCGTGGGTCCGGCGGATTGTCACCCTCGCCATACTCCTCGGGGTTGTCGGAGGGGGCGCCTACGCGGCCTACTACTTTGGCTTCCGGGATGACACGCCCGCGGCGGCGGTCGCCACAACCACGGACGCCACGGTGACCAAAGGGCAGCTATTGAGTTCGTTCACCACCAACGGCACGGCCGCTTCAACGCTGACTACCAAGCTCACATTCCAGGCGAGTGGCCAGGTGAAGACGATCAGCGTGGCGGTGGGCGACAAGGTGACAGCCGGGCAGGAGTTGGGGCGGCTTGATGACCGGGACGCAAGCCGCAAACTCGAATCGTCGCGATCGAGCCTGGTAGTTGCGCAGATCAAGCTGCAGCAGTTGATGGAACCCCCGAAGGCGGCGGACGTCGCGAGCGCGCAGCAGTCCGTGTCATCGGCGCTGGGCCAGGTGGCTTCAGCACAGGCGCAGATCGCTTCTACACAGGCGAACGTCGTCAAGGCAACTGCGGGCCCAGCGGACGCCGACGTGCTGACCGCCAACGCAGCCGTCAGCTCCGCAGAAATCGCCTTGACCACCAGCAACAATCAAATTGATTCAACGTGGACTGGTTTGCTGGGAGCGCAGCGCAACTACTGCGTGCTCCCTGCAATCCTCGTCGATGTCTGTTACTCACAGGACATTCCACTTGCGGACTTGAAGATCGCCAGCCTGAACGCCGAACTGCGTAACCCGCCAGGCAGCGCATCACAGGGCAACGCAATAGCGAGTGCCGTCACGAGCCTCTTTTCGGCTAACACCGCGTACCTCAATGCGAAGAATGCGATTGTCACCGCACAGAACAACATCGATACGGCAAAAGCGAAGCGAACGGCACTGTACGCCGCGATAAGTGCGTCCGACCTCGCCCAGCTCCAGGCCTCGGTGACGACCGCGCAGGCGGGACTCGTGACGGCACAGGCGGGTCTGCTGACCGCGCAGGCGAAGCTGGACCAGGTGAACGCCGGCACGACCGCCGCGGACATCGCGTTGCAGTCGGAGAGTGTCAAGCAGTCGCAGATTTCGCTTCAGCAGCAGCAAGACGCGTACGACGCGCTGGTCCTCCGCGCGCCGTACGCCGGGGCGGTCGGCGCGGTGGCGATCAATGTTGGTGACCAGGTGGGCGCGAGCACCGCCGCGATCACGCTGACGAACCCCGACGGTGTGCGTATTGACCTCACCGTTTCGGAGACGGATCTGTCCAGCCTGAAGCCTGGACAGTACGGCGTGGCCACGTTCGATGCGCTGGCGAGCAACTTCTATCTTTTGAAGATCACCGGAGTGAGCACCACGCCGACGGTCACCCAAGGGATCGTGACCTACCCCGTGCAAGCGCAGATCCTGCGCGGGCCGGACCTTGCGGCGAACGCGGCGGGACTCCAGCAGATCTCGTCGGTGCTGACTACGGCCGGCGGCAGCGCGCGAACAGTTCCAGCGAACGTGGCAGGCGGGGGCGGGGCGGCCGGAGGCTTCCAGGGAGCAGCGGGCGCAGGAGCCGCGGGTGCACAGGGCGGCGCCCAACGCACTCCCGCGGCCAATCGCACACCCGGCGCGGCGGCAGCTGGCCGTACGCCCGGCGCGGGCGGCGGGGCAGGGTTACTGGCCCAGATTGCGAACGCCCCATTGCCATCGCCAGGCATGACGGCCAGCGTGACCGTTGTCCTGAGCGTCACCGACGATGCCCTACTGCTGCCGACGACGGCGATCAAGCGCTCCGGGCGCACAAGCGTGGTCAACCTGAAGCTCCCAGACGGCACGCTCGAACAGCGCACTGTGACCACGGGCGGGACGGACAGCACAAGCACCGCGATCCTCACCGGACTGGTTGAAGGCGATGTGGTGCAGATCGGCACCACTGCCGTGGCCTCGGCGGCGACAGCCAGCCGCACCGCCGCACCGGCAGGCGGCCGGCAACCGACACCGGCCGGCGGTGTCCGATGATCACGCTGGAGTCGGTCTCGAAGGTGTACCGCGCGGGCACCCAAGAGATCCGCGCGCTCGATTCGGTTGACCTCGAGATCGGGCGTGGCGAGTATGTCGCGATCATGGGCCACTCCGGTTCGGGCAAGAGCACGATGATGAACATCCTCGGGATGCTGGACCGGCCGACGCACGGGCGTTATCTCTTCGAAGGCCGGGACATCGGCAAGACGTCGGACGACGGGCGGGCGCGGCTCCGCAGCCGCGAGTTCGGCTTCGTCTTTCAGCAGTTCAACCTCCTGCCCCGGATGAGCGCGATCGAACAGGTGGAACTGCCGATGGTTTACCAGTCGGTGCGCGGGCGGCGAAAGCTGGCCAAGGGCGCCCTCGCGCGCGTTGGGCTGGCGGACCGCATGGATCACAAACCCACGCAACTCTCCGGCGGCCAACAACAGCGTGTGGCGATCGCCCGCGCGCTGGTGGTCAACCCGCGGGTGGTGCTCGCGGACGAGCCTACCGGGGCGCTGGACACCGCGACTGGCCAAGAGGTGATGGAGATCTTCACCTCGCTGGTGCGCGAACACAACATCACGGTGATCCTCGTCACCCACGAACCAGAGGTTGCCGCCTATGCTGACCGCACGGTGCGGATGCGCGATGGCCGGGTGGTGGAGGACACGCGAAAGTACGGGATCGCCTCGTGAGCCCGTTCGACGCCCTCCGCGTCTCCATCCGGGCGATCGCCGCGAACGGTCTGCGCAGCATCCTGACCACGCTGGGTATGGTGATCGGCGTGGGCTCGGTGATCGTCCTGATTGCCGTTGGGCAGGGGGCGCAGAAGGGCGTGCAGGACCAGATTCGCGGGCTCGGCACTGACCTGATCTTCATCAAGCCAGCGGCGGCGGCGGCCGGCCCTGGTGGCGGAGGAGCGCGTGGCGCGCCCGGTTCCGCGTCGACCCTCACGAAGAGCGACTCCGATGCGCTGGCAGCGGCGAATCTTCCCGGAGTGGCGGGCGTGGCGCCGCAGATCAGCGTTGAAGTGCAGGCGATCGCCGGGGCGAACAACCAGGGCGTGACGCTCATCGGGACGACGCCCGAGTACTCCGTGGTCCGCTCGGCGCCGTTGGCCGAAGGCTCGTTCATCACGCAGGCAGATATCGACAAGAAGTCGCTCAACCTCGTGCTCGGGTCGGAGATTTCCAAAACGCTCTTCCCCGACGGCGGTGCGCTAGGGCAGACGGTGCGCCTCTCGCTCGGCGGCCGGATCAACTTCAACTTCAAGGTTGTCGGCGTGATGGCGGCGAAAGGTGGCTCGGGCGGCGGCACTCAGGACGGTTACGTCTTCGCGCCCGTCTCCACGCTGCAGAGCCGGATCGGCGTGGTGCGCAACCCCACCGGCGAGATCAATGTCAACCAGATCAACGTGCAGACGGCGAAGGGCGCCGACCAGAAGGCCGTCGAGGGGCAGGTGAGCAGCCTGCTCTCCCAGCGCCACACCTCCGAGGCGCCTGACTTCACGATCCAGAGCCAGGACGACCTTGTCGGTGCGGCGGGCGAAGTCTCCCGCACGCTTTCGATCCTGCTCGGCAGCATCGCCGGCATCTCGCTCGTGGTTGGCGGCATCGGCGTGATGAACATCATGCTCGTCAGCGTCACCGAGCGGACGCGCGAGATCGGCATCCGGCGCGCGGTGGGCGCACGCGGGCGGGACATCATCCTCCAGTTCGTGACGGAGGCGCTTGCGTTGTGCATCGGCGGCGGGCTGCTGGGCATCGCCGCCGGCATGTCGGTGGCGTTGGGTATTGATGGGCGGGAGATCGCCGGCCAGGTGATGACGACGGTGATCCAGCCATGGAGCGTGGGCGTGGCGTTCGCGGTATCAGCGGGCATCGGCGCGGTCAGCGGCAGCTACCCGGCCTACCGGGCCAGCCGCCTGGACCCGATCACGGCGCTGCGCAACGAGTAGCCAGCCAAGCCCATTCTCCCGAGACGCTCCGAACAAGGCGAGAGGGCGGCAGACCCGGTCACCGGGCGACCGCGGGCCGTGTGCGCCCCCAACGCGTGGCTTGTTCGAAGGCGTGCGCGAACTGTAGCAACCCGAATTCGTCGCGGTAGCGCCCGACGATCTGGACGCCGACCGGCAGCCCCTCCGGGGTAAAGCCGCAGGGCACTGAGATCGCCGGGTGGCCGGTCGCCGAGATGAGGTAGCAGGACTTCATCCAGTCCAGGTAGGTCTCCATCTTCGTGCCGTTGATCTCGGTAACATAGGGCTGGTTGATGTCGAATGGGGGGACCTGGCTGACCGGGCAGATGAGGAACTCGTGGCGTTCGAAAAAGGCGTGCATGCGTACGAAGAGTGCCTGGCGGAGGGTTTCGGCGGCGGCGATCTCTTCGCCGGTGAGGGCGAGGCCCTCCTCAATATTCCAGATGGCCGTGTCCTTGAGCTGGGCCCGGTGGTCGCGCAGGAGGTTGGCAAACCTCGCCACCATGTTCACCGCGCGCTGCACACGGAACGCTTCGGGCGCGCCCGCCAGGTCCGGGTCGGCGTCCTCGATTTCGCAGCCGAGGGCCGCGAACGCCGGGCGGCTCGCCTCGATTACGGCGGCGGTCCGGGGGTCGATTGGCAGACCGCCGAGGTCTCTGCTCCAGGCCACTTTCGTGCCGCGAAAGTCTCGGCGGAGGTCACCGGCAAAGATTGAGCCGGGTTCGCCATAAGCCAAGGGCGAGCGCAAATCTGGGCCGCTGATCGCCTGCATTACGAGCGCCACATCCGCTACGTTGCGGGCCATTGCGCCGGAGATGCCGAGCCGGTCCCAGGAGCCGGCCGCGCCCGGCACTCGACCCGGAGAGGAGCGCAGGCCGACGACGTTGCAGTAGCCCGCCGGGTTTCGCAGCGAGCCGCCGACATCCGAGCCATCCGCAATCGGGAGCATGCCGGTGGCGAGGGCGACGGCGGCGCCGCCCGAACTGCCACCGCAGGTCTTCGAGAGGTCGTACGGGTTGTTGGTTGCGCCGAAAACTTCGTTGAAGGTCTGGGAGCCGAGGCCGAACTCTGGCGTATTGGTCTTGCCGATCGTTATCGCCCCCGCCGCCTTGAGTCTGGCGACGATCGGGGAATCGGCCACGGGCACGTGGTCGCGGTAGATCGGCGAGCCGTAGGTGGTGCGCAGGCCACGCGTATCGAACAGGTCTTTGTGGGCGATCGGCAGCCCATCGAGCAGGCCGCCCGGCTCGCCTCGCGCTCGCCGGTCGTCGGAAGCGCGGGCAGCGGCCAACACCTGCTCGCGCGGGACGTGGGTGACGATCGCGTTGACCGCGGGGTTGACGCGTTCGACTTGCGCGAGGTGGGCTTCCATCACCTCAACCGCCGACGCCTGTCGGGCGTCCATGAGGGCGCACAGTTCAGTTGCGGAAAGAAAGCAGAGGTCGCTGGGTGCCATTTCGCGCGTCTCTCTTGTGAAGTC
>JBDSJC010000117.1:0-4699 GCA_039917655.1 Tepidiformaceae bacterium | reverse complement strand
CGGTTGGCCTGCGGCCCAAGTGTGGTACGGCGGCAGGGTTGGAAAAGAACCCCCGAAAGCTGGCCGGATGGGCCGTCCGCCCGCAGGAGAGCGAGCGTTGGGCCGGTGGCAGCGCCCTGGCGCCCAGAGCAAAGCCCTCAAGGCGCCGAAAGAGACCGTGTCGCCGGTACGCGGTGCCAACGCAGCAGAGTCCGGCGAGGTGAACGTTCGTCTTCGGCGCGCGCGGCAGGTCGATCACCCGCGCCTCGCCGAGCGCGAAGCCGGCCAACTCGCCGTTCGCGGTGGTTGCTGTCGAAAGGAATCGGAGCTTACCCAGGTTCCTTTCGAGGTAGGCCAGGTTGGCGTCCCGGTAGTTCTCCGCGAACAGCCGTCTCACGGCGGTGAACGTCTCCTCTGGCACCCGATCTGTCGGGAAGACGGCAAAGGCGAATTCGGTGCTGCTGTCCATCCGCGAACCTTCTCCCCGGCGCGGACTGTACGCGACGATGGTGGCCTTCGACAAGAAGCGGGCGAGGGCCTCAGGCTGGCTCGATCGTGGCTGTCAGGCCGCAGCTTTCTAGTGCGTCGCGATAGTGCTCCGCTGCCTCCTTCGGGCACTCGATCACCGTCGCCTGGCCATTTTCGTGGGCGGTAGTCATGATTGCCACGGCGTCCTCGATGCTCAGCGATTGGACGCAGCGGAGGAGCGATCGGACCACGTGGTCCATGCTGTTGTGGTCGTCGTTGTGGAGGATGACGCGGTAGGGCGGGAGCAGACGGGTCAGCGTTTCTTCATCGAAGTCCGTGGTTGGAAGCACCGGTGTGGGGGTCGTCGCGAAGGCCACTGCTAGCCGCCCTGGATGCTCACCATGAACTCGAGGCGGTCGCCGTCTTTGAGGGCGTCCGCACTGTCGGCCTGGCTATCATTTATGAGCACGAGCACGGATTCGGCGTCGGCATCGCTGAAACCTTCGCCGCGAAAGACGGCATGCGCCGTCAGCCCCGTGCGCCATTCGACCTCGGTGGTGGCCTGTTTGGATTGCGTCCGTTTGACGAGCGTGGGGAACCATTTGACGTGGACGGTCACGCGCTAAGGGTAACGTGTACGGGCCCTGGGCGGCGAGTCCGGTGTACCATTCCGCGTGATTTCACTCCTCCGTGACCATAGAATGTGACCATGATTAGAAAACAACGTGAGATACCGGCAGGCGAGTTCAAGGCCAAGTGCCTCGCCCTCCTCGACGAAGTGCGGGACAAGGACGAAGAGATCATTGTGACCAAACGCGGGAAGGCGGTGGCGCGCCTCGTGCCAATTGAAAAGAAGGAGTGGAAGAGCATGGCCGGCACAATCCTCTGGCAAGCTGACGACATCATCACCCCAGACGACGACTGGCAAGAAGCATGATCCTTGCTGACACTCATGCCTGGTTGTGGTGGACGAATGAAGATTCGCGCCTGTCCGCCAGAGCCAAGAGCGCCCTGGATCGTCAGCCTGTTGCCATATGCTCGATCTCGACGTGGGAGGTGGCGCAGCTCGCGGCGAAGGGCCGGCTCCGGCTCCAAGATGATGCGGAGACGTGGCTAGAGGGCGCGATCGGGCGCCCCGATTTGCACGTCTTCGAGCTCACCCCGGCGATCTGCGCCACAGGCGCCGGATTCGGGACACGCTTGCATAGGGACCCCTCGGATCGTCTTATTGTTGCCACGGCGCTGACGCACGGCATTGCCCTGGTCACCGCCGATCAGGCCATCGCGGCCTCTGGCTTGGTGCGCACTGTGTGGTAGCTGACGCTGCTACCATCCCTCCATGAGGCCCGCCCACTTCAACGTAGTCGCCGAACGCACCGCCAACGGCTACATAGCGCACTGCCGCGAGCTTGAGATCTCGTGCGAAGGGGCGACCGAAGACGAAGCGCGGCGCAACGTTGTCGATGCGATTGCGATGCTCTTCGATGCGCCGCCGGCACGGGAACTGGACCTCCGCCTGCCGGAACCGACGCGGGTGAAGCAGATCGACGTGCGAGTGCGCGAGTAGCGCAGTCCTGGCTGCTGCTCATCCGCCGATGTGCGACATCTCCACTTTGCGCAGGCCAATCGTGTCCTCGGAGCGGATCTCAGAGTAGCGGTCATCGCGGACGTGCCAGACGGAGGCGAGGAATGTCGCGATCTCATCGTCGCTCTTACCGCCGCGGAGGAGGCTGCGGAAATCGTGACCACGCGTGCCGAAGAGGCAGGTGTAGAGCGCCCCTTCCGGTGAGAGCCGGGCGCGCGTGCAGTCGCCACAGAACGGCTCACTGATCGAGGTGATGACGCCGATTTCCCCCGAGCCGTCCTTGTACCGCCAGCGCCGGGCGACTTCGCCGCGATAGTTGGCGTCGGCCGGTTCGATCGGCAGCTCGGCGCTGATCAGGTCCACGATCTCTTGGCCGCGGACCACGCTGTCCAGTCTCCAGCCATTTGTGGCGCCAACGTCCATGAATTCTATGAAGCGCACGATGTGGCCGCTGCCTTTGAAGTGGCGCGCGAGGTCCACGACCGTATGGTCGTTCACGCCCTTCTGCACGACGGCGTTGATCTTGATCGGGTTGAGACCCGCCCGATCGGCTGCTTCGATGCCGGCGAGCACAACGGAGACTGGCACGCCAACGTCGTTCATCGCCTTGAAGATGCCTTCGTCCAGCGAATCGAGGCTGACCGTGATCCGTTCGAGGCCGGCGTCCTTCAGGCCCTGAGCCTGGGCTTTCAGGAGCGACCCGTTCGTCGTCAGCGTGAGGTCTTTGAGGCCGGGGATCTCGCGCAGTTGGGCGACGAGCAGATGGAGGTCGCGCCGGACGAGCGGCTCGCCGCCGGTGAGGCGGATCTTCTCCACGCCATGCGCCACGAAGATCCGGGCCAGGCGGGTGATCTCTTCGTAGCTGAGGATCTGGTCGCGCTGGAGAAAGGCGTAGTCCGGCCCGAAGACTTCTTTCGGCATGCAGTAGGTGCAGCGAAAGTTACAGCGATCCGTGACGGAAATGCGAAGGTCGCGCAGAGGGCGCTGGAAGGCATCTAAGAGGGTCACACGGGTAGCTTAGCGGGTTCCGGAGCGAAATGCTCGCGCTAGCATAACGGTGAGGAAGAGAAAGGACGGCGGGCCGAACGATACCGTCGATCGTGAGCGGTCCGACGGGCACGTCACAGGTGCTCCGCTCGCTCGCGGCCGGTCGCTCGAGCGAAGGCCCAGACGTCGAGTTCGGCGCACTCGTCGATGAGGCGTTCGGTCGCCCAGATGTGATGGGCGAAGGCGTCGCTCAAGAGCGAGGTGGTCATCGCGCCCCTCCAGGGGGCACCGTCTTCGTCGTGGGCATCTATCGGACCGGCCACCGTTGGCTGCCGAAGTGGATCGCCACGACACCAATCATTGACGAGCTGGCTCATACCAGCCCAGCACCCGCATTGCGCGGAGGGTGTTCCATCGGCTGGGCTTTCCCTCTCCCTCATCCATGTCGAAGTGAACCTGACCGGCGTGGGGGTTCTGCAGGGGCCATCGGCCGTTCTCGCCGCGCCTCTTCTCTACCAGGTGGATTGCCTCGGCCAACCGCTCGTCCGGTACGGCGCCGGCGCTGCGCAGGTAGTCGAGCCCTCTCAGCAAGTCGTAATGCCACCGGGTCGGGAAGGAGAAGAGGGTCCAGGCCGGGTCGATCACTTCACCGGTCGACAGGCGGCGGAACATCCGGCGATCGAAGAGGTACTCCTGCCCCCTGAGGCGGGCTGCGGTCAGCTCAGGGCTGCCACCGATGGCCCGCTCGTACTCCAACAGTCCTTCCAGCACGCAGATCGTGGAGTTGAAAGACCCCCGCGTGGAGCCGTTCTCCTGCTCGCAGTTCCACCCTCCGTCGGCCATCTGCTCGGTCAGGAGCCGATCGACGATGCCCCCGACGTCCTCGCCAAAGTAGGCTCCGATCGCGACGGCCGAGCCGTTGATACACGGCTCGACCTCGCCCTCGAAGAAGGGCTGGCCGTCGTGTTCCCACCTGCTGTTGTCGCGGACCACGGCCACCGCGCGGCGAGCCTCGGCGCTGGCCGAATCCAGCCCCATGTGCCGCAACAACATCAACGTGTTCGTAGTGGAGGTCCACTCGGGGAAGTACGTGCCGCCAGCCCATTGACCGTCAGACCCCTGAAGTGCGAGCAGGCGCGCGCCCCACCCTTCCGAGGCGACCCTCGAGCGCTCGGCGACGACGACATCGTTAGGCTCATCGGCCAGGTCACGCATCACCTGCCAACGTATGGAGGGGTCGGAATCCAACAACCATTCCAAAACAGTCACAGGGCTGAAGAGCGAGGTGGTCATCGCGCGCCTCCGGGGTGCGTCTTCGCCACCTCGCCAATGATCCCGGCGAGTTCCCGGGGGCGCGACCACATCGGCCAATGGCTCGTCGGCAGATCAACCCAGGTGATGTCGCGCAGTTCGTCGAGACCGCCCAGCCAGGCCCAGTTGTGTTCCTTCGCGTACTCCTTGACCTTCTCGGACGGGAACCCCGTGCAGATGACCGTGCTCGGGATGTCGCGGCGGGCGTCGTTCGTCAGCTCCGCGCCCTCGCGGACGACGCCGCCGGGCTGTGGGACCGCCCGCTGCCGAAACGTCTCCATCTGCTCCCCGGTCAGCCCGTCGAGGTTCTCCTCCTCCTCGATCTCCTTCCAGACCAGCGGCTTCTCTACCGCGCCGAATCCGGGATCC
>JBDSJC010000116.1:0-10404 GCA_039917655.1 Tepidiformaceae bacterium | reverse complement strand
GCGGGAGCGTACTCGGCGAACATGCCTTTCCTCACGAAGATGAACGGCCTGGCCGGGCCGCTACTGGCGGGCGAACTCCAAGCAAAGGGCTTCCAGCTGGACCCCGAACGCCTGACGGCCAGGGCACGGGGCCGCTTCGCCCTCGAAGTTTTCCCTCACCCGGCGCACGTCTCACTGTTCCGAATACCAATGGCTCTGAAGTACAAGAAGGGGAAGGTGGGCTGCCGGAGAATCGAACTCGCGCACTATCAGGCGCATCTAACGCGCCTCTTAGTGAGAGAGTTGCCGTTCGTTTTGACAGCTCCGGAAGTTCAGGACGTACTTGCGCTCGAAACGGTATTGGCCAAAGGCAAGGCGCTGAAGAACCTCGAAGACCGCCTCGACGCGCTGACCTGCGCCTACATCGCCTACCACTGCTGGCGCCACGGCCGTCCCGGCTTCGAGGTCTTCGGCTGTAGCGACCATGGGTGCATCGTGGTGCCGCGGCTGGTCGATTGACGAACCCCCTGCGAGGCTACATCCGCTCCGGCGCGCTCATCCCCATGAGGTTAAGCACGCGGGCCAGCGCGATCTTTGCCGAGAGCACCAGGCGGAGCCTTGCCTTGGTAAGCGCCACGTCCGCGGTGATCACCTTCAGGTTCGGATCGTTCTGCTGCTTAAAGGCGTCGTTGAACCCGTGAAACGCGTTCGCGAGCTCCATGGCGTAGTGCGGCAGGTGCTGCGGTTCGTACGTCTGCGCGACCATCTCAATGACGTCGGTCAGGCGCATCATCTCCCGGATGAGGGCGAGTTCCGAGGGCTGCGTGAGCAGCGCGACATTGCCGCCTTCGGGGGAGAGGCCCTGTTCGGCCGCGCGGTCCAACATCGAGGCGATCCTCGCGTGAGCGTACTGCACATAAAAGACAGGATTCTCGCTCGATTGCTTCTTCGCGAGGTCGAGATCGAACTCCATCTGTGCACCGGGCGAGCGCAGGAGGAAGAAGAAGCGCGCCGCGTCCGCGCCAACCTCTTCGATCAGTTCATCGAGGGTGATGATCTCGCCGCCGCGTTTTGAAAGGCGCACCACTTCGCCGCCGCGCTTGAGCGTGACCAGCTGGTAGAGCAGCACCTGTAGTGCTTCGGGATTCGCGCCAATCGCTCGAGAGGCGGTCTTCAGCCGCGAGACGTGGCCGTGATGGTCGGCGCCCCAGACGTCGATCACCAGGTCGAATCCACGCCCGATGAACTTGTCGAAGTGGTAGGCGATGTCGCTGGCGTAGTACGTCGGGCGGCCATCGGAGCGGATAACGACGTTGTCCTTGTCCTCGCCGAGTTCACTGGAGGCGAACCAGAGGGCGCCTTCGCGTTCAACAAGTTGGCCGTTCTCGCGGAGCAAGGCGATCGCGCGCTCGAAGCGGCCTTCGGGGCCATAGAGGGACTTTTCGCCGAACCAGTGGTCGTAGTGCACCCCGAACGCGCCGAGAGTGACGCGGATGTGGCGCACCATAACTTCGATACCCAGCACACCAAGTTCCGCGGGGCCAGGCTCGCCGGCTGGCCGCAGGAACTGCTCGCCAGCTTCGTCCTTGATTTCGCGGGCGAGGTCCACCATGTAGTCCCCGGGGTAACCGTCCTTGGGGATATCCACCTCGCGGCCGAACAGCTGTTGATACCGGACGTAGAGCGTGTCGGAAAAGGTGTCGGTCTGGGTGCCCGCGTCGTTTACGTAGTATTCGCGCTCGACGCGGTAGCCGGCGGCGCCCAGCGCCGAAGCGAGGGCATCGCCGATCGCCGCACCGCGACCGTTGCCAACGTGAAGCGGACCGGTGGGGTTCGCGGAAACGAATTCGACCTGGGCGCTCTTACCCGCCCCGAGTGCGATATCCGCGTACGCCGGCCCAGCGGCGATAACGTGCTCGACCTGCTGCTGGAGAAATGGCGTGGAGATGCGGATGTTGATGAACCCCGGCGGTACAACGTCCGGCGGGTCGATCGCCGCGTCCGCGGGGATGTGGCGCGCGATCACCCTGGCGATCTCCAGCGGTGGCTTCATCGCCGCGCGGGCGAGCCGCAGAGGGAGGGTGCTCGCAAAGTCGCCGTTGGCCGTATCCTTCGGCCGCTCGATAGCGGTGCCTGGCACGGCCACATCCGGCAGTTCACCGGCCTCAATGGCGGAGCGGACGGCCTGCGAGAGCAGGCCTTCAAGGTAAAGTCGGATATCGCGGGTATCTGGCATGGAACCCACAGGGTAGG
Organism: Tepidiformaceae bacterium; assembly: GCA_039917655.1. Lineage (GTDB taxonomy): Bacteria > Chloroflexota > Dehalococcoidia > Tepidiformales > Tepidiformaceae > PNKC01. Next base: position 8,172 of record JBDSJC010000116.1, on the reverse strand, counting down.
CGGTCAGGCGTGATTGGTGAAGCGCGCGCGATCCGCGGTCAGCGTTCGTTGAACGGGTAACCGTTGCCGCGCGCAAGTTCCGCTACGTCGCGGGCGGCCTGCTCCGCGTTTTCGATGACATCCGCCGGGTAGGCGTAGCGTTCGCGGTGAAGTTCGAACTCATCCACATCGATCAGGTCGATGCAACCGTTTGCGCGCACGGTGACATCGAGGTCCAGGTCTACGTAGCCGATCTGGCAACCGTCGAACGAGGGCGGCGTGGTGATGTTGCAGTACCAGAGGGCGAGGGAGCAGCCCGGTCGAGAGAGCCGGAAGACGTTGTACCAACGGTTTCGCCAGAAGTAGACGCGGCTGTCGTACGGAGAGCGGAATTCCCCGCGGCTCGTGAAGATCGGCGTGCGGGCGCGGTACTGCGCGATGATCAACGTGCCATCATCGGAGAGCACCCGGAACGGTTGAATCCAGTGGGCCGCCCCGTCGAACTTCGTCGCCCGAAGGAGGACACGGGAACCCGGCGTGGCCTTCGGGCTGTGGGGAGGCTGCATTAACGAATCATACACAGGCGCGTGCTTGGGAACGGGAGCGTTACGTGAAGTCGCGCGAAAAGGCTACGAATTCTTAATTGTTTACGATCGTGAGACCCGCAATCGTGCCACCGATGATCGCGATCGCCCCGAGGATGGCGCAAAACGCAACCGCGCCTGTACTGAACGTCTCCCGCACGTCGGCGCGCATCGGCGCAGCGTTGGGGTCGAAGTGCCCGTGCGATTCGTGCGGCTCTGTCGCATGGGGGGTCGCAAGCTCGGCGTGGGTATCGGAATGCGGTTCGTGGTTCATCAGTGCGACTCCTCGGTCTCGCGGTGCGCGTATTCTCGGGGGCGAGAGCCTTCCGCGCACGAGGCTGGTACGCTTCAGAGATGACGGAACCGTCCCGACGCGAACGCTTCCTCGTGCGCAAGAGGATCACTGTGCCCGGGAACTTCCGCATCAGTTGCGACCAGTTCAACGGCGGATTGTTTTTCGAAAGTCACGAAAGTTTCGAGGAAATCTGGCAAGAAGAGCAGGGCGGGGTGCGCGACCTGTACAAGGGCTTGATTCAGCTTGCTGCGGCCTTCGTTCACATTTCACGGGCAAACTACGTGGGAGCAGAACGTCTGACGCGGACGGCGCTGGGTTACCTGGCGACTTACCGGGCCGAAGGCGCGATGGGGTTCGACGTTGAGGCGATCGGCCGTGACGCGGAGTCGGTTTATAGCCGCGTGCTGGCGCTCGGAACGGGTCGAATCGACGAGTTCGTGTTGACTCAGCGGCCCTTCTACGGATTCGATGAAAACAAGCTCGCTGCCGAGGCCGTGCGGTGGGGCGCCTGGGGATTCGACAAAGACGGACACGCGCTGGAGATGGATGTCGAGATCCCGAACTAGCCTGCGAGTTGGAGCACACCCTGTACTTTGCGCAAGGAATCGAATAGCCAATCGCCCCGAATGGCCATGTCACTGAAAAGGCGGATGACCTAGTCTGGATGCTCGGCGACGATGCCCAGGACAACGACGCGAGCGGTCAATCGAGCAGAGGTAATGAATGAGCAACAATGGAACCATCGACGGTGCACTGGATATTGTCATCGAAGCGCGGGATGTCGAAAAAACGTACGACACCGGGTCGGTGAAGGTCTTTGCCCTCCGGGGTGTCTCGCTACAGGTGCCGCGCGGCGAGATGCTGGCGATCATGGGGCCTTCCGGCTGCGGCAAGACAACGCTGCTGAACAGCCTCTCAGGATTGGATGACTTCGATTCGGGCGTGGTCCTGATCGACGGCAAGGACCTTTCGCGGATGGCGGACGACCGCAAGACGGAGTTCCGAGCAAAGGACATGGGGTTCGTCTTCCAGACGTATAACTTGCTGCCGGTGCTGACCTCGGTAGAGAACATCGAACTGCCGCTGATCGTCTCCGGGACGAAGCCGAAGGTGGCGCGCGAACAGGCGCTGGCTTCGCTCGAACGGGTCGGGCTGCTGGACAAGGCCGGGCAACGGCCGTCGCAGCTCTCCGGTGGCCAGCGGCAGCGGGTGACGGTGGCTCGCGCACTGGTGAACAAGCCGGCAATCGTCTGGGCGGACGAGCCTACGGGTGCGCTCGATTCGACGACCGCGACCGAAATCATGGACCTCATCGTTGATTTGAACTCCACCGCTCATCAGACCTGCGTGATCGTCACTCACGACCCCAAAGTCGCCGCACGTTGCCACCGGACGATCCACATGGCTGACGGCCTGATCCTGCGAGAGAACAGCCAGGCCGAGATGGTGGCCGTGGCCGCCGGGCGTTAGGGAGCACTTTATGAACGAACTGTTCGGGCTTTCAATGACCTACATCGCGATCGGCTGCGTGGCTGTGACGGCGGCGATCCTTCTGTTCGTGGCCTTTATCGCTGTGAGAAACCCGGTGATGTTCAAGATGGGTCTCCGGAACATACCCCGGCGAAAGGCGCAGACAGCACTGATTGTGGTTGGGTTGATGCTCTCCACGCTGATCATGTCCGCAGCGTTCGGGACAGGGGACACGCTCACGAGCAGCGTGACCTCCGAGGTCTACACGATCCTCGGGCGAGCAGACGAGATTGTTGTCTGGGACACGGACAAGGAAGCGAAGCCGGTCAACAAACAGACGATCCCGCTCTCCACTGTCGAAACGTTGCGTCGGGAGTTCGTGAACGACCCGGATATCCAGGCCTTCGTGCCGTTCCTCAGCGAGAAGCTTTCGGTCCAGGATCAGCGGACGAAGTTGAACGAAGCTTCGCCGAACATTGTGGCCTTTCGAACGGACGATGCGAAGGCGCTAGGTGGACTGCGTGACCGCGACGGCAAGGATGTGTCGCTCGCAGGCAACGAGATCGCCGTGAACGAGAAGCTCGCGGGATCAATCGATGCGCGCGTTGGCGACACACTGCTCACGTTCTACCAGGGCGCCTCAACGGAGTTCACCGTGAAAGCCATCGTGCCAAACACGTTGCTCGGCGGCACCTTCAGTTCCGGCGACCGCAAGGGCGCGGCTGTCGACTTTGCCGTGCTGGCGAAACTGACCGGGAAAACAGACAGTGCGGACGGCGTGTTCGTTTCGAACCGCGGCGGCGTCAAGGGCGGCATGGGCCACTCCGACGCCGCCAAGGTCAAGCTTGAGCTGGCCCTGGATGGCACACCGTACAAGGTGGACACCTTCAAGCAGGACGGCATTCGCACGGCGGAGTTGGTTGGCAACGCGTTCACGACGATCTTCATCGTGTTCGGTCTGTTCTCGATCGCCGCTGGCGTCCTGCTGATCTTCCTGATCTTCGTGATGCTCGCAGCGGAGCGGAAGCCGGAGATGGGCATGGCCCGCGCAATCGGCGCCAAGCGTCGTCAGCTGGTCGAATCGTTCCTCGCCGAAGGCATGGGGTACGACCTTGGCGCGGCCGTGGTCGGGCTGGTCGCTGGCATGGGAGTGACGCTCGCCATGATTCAGATCATTAAGTCGGCGGCGGGCGACAACCTCGGTCTGAACCTCTCGGTGACGTTCACGCCGCGCAGCATGATCGTCGCCTTTTGCCTCGGCGTCATGGCGACTTTCCTCGTGATCTTCATCTCCTCCTGGCGCGCCAGCCGCTTGAACATCACCTCGGCGATCCGCGATCTCCCGGAGACCAAGCCCCTCAATCCTGAGGCAGCAACCTGGATGGGCTACTTCCGCGCGGCCCTCAACGGGATGGTGGCACTGGCTCTGCCCGTTGGGTTCGCATTCTTCTTGCTGGGAAGCATCGGCATACTGCTGGGGCTGCCGCTAGTGCTGATCGGACTTGTGAGCCCGTGGTTCTATCTCCTTCGGGGCTCGAATGTCGCCCTGCCGAAAGAGTTGAGACTTGACGAAGGGCCGCCGAAGTGGCCGTGGATCCTCGGTTTGGCACTCCCGGTCATTGGCTGGTTCCTCATCCTGCCGTGGTACTTCCTGGCCCTGGGGCTCGTCGTCATCGTCCGCGACCGCAAGCCAGCGGCGTTGGCGAAATGGATGCACGCGGCAGGCATCGCCGTGCCACCTTTCGGATTCATCCTCGTCCTGCTCCAACACGCACGCACGCGGATCGCCTGGAGCGCCGGTGTGGCGTTCGCGTTCGGCGTCGCCGGCGCCGCATTGACCTTCACGGGCCTGGACCGCAATAGTGCGTTCTTCTTCTTTCTCGGCGTTTCGTTGCTCTTTCTCTGGGTCGCCGTCACGCTGCGCTACTTCGGCAGGAACGAACGCGTGTCGTTCACGGTCACGAGTGCGCTCCTGCTGGTGCTCTGGTATTTGCCCAGCAAGGTATACGAGCCAATCTTCGGCCCGCTGAACGGGGACATCGAGATGTTCTTCTTAAGCGGCATGGTGATGGTCACCTGCGGCGTCTTCATCATCGTTTATAACGCAGACATCGTGTTGCCATTGATCGCCAGGCTCGGATCGCGGTTCGGCCGCATTCTGCCCGCGCTCAAGACCGGCGTGGCCTACCCGCTCACAGCCCGCTTTAGAACGGGCATGACGATGATCATGATCGGCCTGATCATGTTCTCGCTGGTGATGATGGCCACCCTCAATACTAACTTCGCTCAGGTATTCCTGAACGACGACACGCGGGGCGGATTCGATACGGTACTACGGGTCAATGACAACAACCGCATCGACAACATCGAAGCTGCGATCGCGAAGTCTGGCACGGATACCACGCCGATTCGCGCTGCGGCTGAACTGCGCGTTGCGTACCCGTTTGAAGCGGAGGTAGAGAACAGGGACAAGAAGACGAAGGACGGGAAGGTCCCGGCGTTCAGCCGCTACACCATTTTCGGCGCGGACCAGCGTTTCTTCGAAGCGAACACCCTCCCGATGAAGTTCCGGGCGAGCGGTTACGAAACGGACCGCGCGGTTTGGGATGCGCTGGCGAAGGACACGAAGCTCGCCGTCCTCCCGGCGTCGGTCTTCGCTGAGCCGAATCCGTTCGGCGGCGCTGGCGACGCGATCCTCCGGCTGGACCTCGTGAAGGACAAGTTCTCCCCCTTCACCCTGGGCCTCCAAGACCCGGGCACCGGGACAACAACCACGGTCACGGTCATCGGTGTGATGAAGGAGGCGGGCGATACCTTCCTCGCCCTGGGGGACCCGAACGGGACCGGCATTGGCGGCCTGGTGACCGCGAGGCAGACGCTCCTTGATACCTATCCTGCCTCGCGCGGCCAGCGGTTCTATCTCTCGCTACAGCCGGGCACAAACCGGGACGCCTACGCAAAGAAGGTTGAGTCCGGCCTCGTGCAAGCTTCGGCTGACTCGCTTCAGACACTGTTGGACGACCAGCAGGCGATCCAGAACGGGTTTCTGCTGGTCTTCCAGGGGTTCATGGGACTGGGGCTGGTTGTTGGCATTGCAGCGCTCGCCGTGGTTGCCTCACGCGCGGTGGTGGAGCGGCGGCAGCAGATCGGCATGCTGCGGGCCATCGGCTACCAGCGCGGGATGGTAGCGCTCAGCTTCCTCTTCGAATCCGGCTTCATCGCGCTCTCCGGCATCCTGCTCGGCCTGACGTTGGGGCTCTCGCTCGCGTGGGTGCTGTTTACGCAGGGCGAGATCGGCACAGAATCGGAGGGCGCAACCTTCGTGGTGCCGTGGCTGAACCTCGCCATCATCTGCGCGATCGCCTTCGGGGCATCAATGCTCATGACCTACCTGCCAGCCCGTGCCGCCTCCCGCGTGCCGATCGCCGAGGCGTTGCGCTACGAGTAGGGCCGTTGCCCACCGCCGTTTGGCTCGCCAACCAGAAAGGCGCGACTCACGTCACGCCTTTCGAGCGTACTGGTTCGCCGCTGAACGGTTAGGCGAAGCGGAGGAAGCGGCCAACGCGGCTGGCGATCTGGGCCCGCAGAAGGTGAGCGTCAAACGTCGGCGCCACGGGCAGCTTCGCAGCTTTGTGGGTGGCGACCTTCTTCTCATTGAGGTACTCCTCACGGTGAAGCATGGCCGGAGTGGGTTCCCGAGGGGTGAGATGCTGGGGGTCGAAGTACATCGTTGCCCTCCTTCGATTGTTATTTCCTTCACAATGTAGCACAGATAGGCGCTTCTGATGAAGCCCTCATAGCCGTTTGGAATAGAAGGTGTCTATGACACTATTGGTAAAGGCTAAACAGATAGCCGTCCGGGCCCATGACCGTGCACTCGCTGCCGCCATCGACTTCGTACGGCGGGGCGATGCCCTGGGCGCCGAGCTTTAGCGCCTCGCGGTAGGCGCTGTCCACGTCTGACACGGAGAAGCGCATCTCGGCGCCGATGCCCCGTGCGACGCCCTCGCGCGTGACGGCGTTGAACCACGGGTGGCCGCGGTACGCCTCGTCGGCGTGGATCACGATCGAGACTAGGCCCGCGCGCAGCTCGGCGAACCCAGGGTGGCGCCCCTCGACGTTCGCGCCGGCGACGCGTTCGAGGAAATCCGCGAGCGCGAACACATCCGTCGCCCAGAGGACAAGGCCAAAGCCTGGCTCACTCACTCTTACAACCCTCGAATCGCCACGATAAACAGCGGTCAAGTGTTAAGCCGCTGACTGAACATAAGACGAACTGGGGCGTAAATCCTTCGTCGAGCGCCGTTAAATCCAGGTTACGCCGGGCGGAACTTCGGCAATGAGACATCTTCGTGGCGCTCCCATTCGACCATCACTGGCATCCCCACGCGGATCTCCGAGTTGGCAATCCCGACGATGTTCGTCGGTAGCCGCGGTCCCTCCTCGAGTTCGACCATAGTCACGTTGTAGGGCAGTTCGAAGCCGGGGTGGTACTTCTGATGCATCACCCCGAAGGTCCGCACCGTGCCGCGGCCGCTGGCCGCGACCCAGGCGAATTCCGGCGACAGGCAGTCGTCGCAGTGGTGGCGGGATGGCAGCCGGAAGGCGCCGCAGGCAGAGCACTTCATCAGCATCAGCTTGCCCTCCATCGCGCCATCGAAAAACGGTCGCGACGCATCATCGGCTTCTGGCAGCGGCTTCGGCACAGTCTTTTCTGGGGTCATTTGATACGCTCCTATTCGGCGTGCGGGCTGAGGATGAGGGCGGCGTGGTAGCTCAGGCTGCCGCCGTTGCCGGTGCAGAGGATGCGGTCGTGCTTCGCCACCTGGCGTTCGCCACCCTGGCCGCGACCCTGGATGATCGCTTCGCTGAGGGGCGTCATGCCCCACATGTAGTAGGCCGAGAGCTCGCCCCCGCCCGTGTTGGTGGGCAGCGCGCCGCCCGGACCGAGCTTGCCATCGGCGACGAACGGTCCACCCTCGCCTTTCTTGCAGAAGCCGTAGTCCTCCAGCGTCACCAGCACCGTGTAGGTGTAGCAGTCGTACAGCTCGCAGACGTCGATCTCATCGACCGTGCAGCCGGCCATCGCGAAGGCCGTCTTGGCGGCGATCTTTCCGCCGGTCTCGGTCTCCCAATCGCTGCCCGCGCGTCCGTGGTCGCCGGGGTGGCCCTGGCCCATGCCGTGGATGTAGACCGGAGGCTGGGCCAGCGACTTCGCGCGCTCCGCCGAGCTGACGATCACCGCCACCGCGCCGTTCGAGACCAGACAGCAGTCAAGCAAGTGAAGAGGCTCGATGATCCAACGCGATGCGTGGTAGTCCTCCATCGTCATCGGCTCGCGCATCTGGGCCAGCGGGTTATTCACCGCCCAGGCGCGCTGCGAAACCGCGATCTGGCCGAGGTGATCCTGCGTCGTGCCGTAAAGCGCCATGTGGCGGCTGGCGGCCAGCGCATACCCCGTATTTGCGCCGAAGTACCCGGCCGCCGCGTAAAGCCCCTGCATCCCCTTCGGACGCCCCGGATTGCGGGCCGCCGCGCCATAGGCCGCGCCCGAAGTGGTGTTTTCCTTCAATGGCGCGTCCGCAAACACGCAGACGACGTTGTTCGCCATCCCCGCGGCGATCGCCATCGTCGCGTACTGGACCATCTGCGCGGCCGTCGAACCGGCAGCGTTCATGTGGTTCATCAGCCGTAGGTTCTCGAGCCCGAGGTAGTTTTGTAAGCCGAGGGTCAGCCCTCCGCCAGTTGTCCCCGTGATGCCGGCGTTAATCAGCAGGCCATCGATATCGCTCTTCGCCAGGCCCGAATCGGCGATCGCCGTGCGCACAGCGTCGGCGGCCAGTT
>JBDSJC010000115.1:0-13931 GCA_039917655.1 Tepidiformaceae bacterium | reverse complement strand
ACCGTCCCAGAGGTTTTCAGCGCGAAGCCTTGCGGGCGACCCCGCTGATCATCGGCAGACCGTTCGCTCGCCGACGATCCATGCTCTCAACCTCGAAACCGGCCTGGACGATTGTGTCGGCAGTTTTCCTGTTTGGCTGACAGCCGCCTGCTAATCGTTGCCACGCTGGCGTGACGCGATCCATGAGCCAACCCGATACTGTTCCGTCCGGCCGAACGTGCTCGACGAAGACCAGCGCGCCACCCGGCTTTAGCACCCTCATCACTTCAGAGAGCGCGCTGGCGGGATCTTGAACCGTGCACAAGGTGAACGTCACCAGCACGGTATCGAACGTCTCAGCCTCGAATGGGAGGGCCTCCGCGCGTGCGCGCTTCAGCGAGAGAGTGCGGCCCATGCTCGCCGCGCGTCGCCGGGCTCGGCGGAGCATGTGGATATCGGGTTCCACGCCCTCGTACTCCAGGGTCTCCGCGAGATACGGCCAGTTCGCGCCGACGCCAACGCCCAGTTCCAATAGACGGCCGGCGACTCTTGCGGCAGCCTCCCGCCGCAACTGCTGCTCGGCCCTACTCTCGCGTTTGGTCGCCTGGTCCCAGATCGCGGCGAACGCACGATGGCTCCTAAATCGCTCCGCTCGGCCGCCCGAAGTGGATGTTGCTGACAGACTGCCGTCACGAGGGTTTGGCACAACTAGTCTCCTGGGGTGAGGTCGGACAGCGCGGCGGGCGCTTGCGCTACTTCTTGGATGATATGGGCGATGGGCTCGGGATTCTTGAGAAGGGCCTCATGGTCGCCCTCGACGGTCTCGAAGCGCGCCACCAAGGAGCGATACCGCAGGGCCAGTTCCAGCGGAACGGTCGGATCCTTGAGGCCGTGGATAAGCACCGCTCTGGAGCCGTGGCTGGCGAGCAGGCGCGGACCCAAGCCAGAGACAACCAATTCGGCAAGGCTGCGAGAGTAAGAAGTCCAGGTGTGGTCGAAGCCCGCACGGACCACATCGGGAGGCAGGTCACGGACCAGGAACGGCGCGATTGTCTTCGTCAACGGCCGTAGCGCGCAGGCCACCGAGCAGGCGAGGTGCGCCAAGCCTGTCCAGCGGACGGTCATTCTTTGCATCAACGGCGCCGAGTGCATCAGCTCGACCGCCTCCGCGTGGTTCGCGAAAAGGGTCGGGCTGATCAAGATGGCGGTCGCGATACTGGGGTAGCGGGCAACCAGGCCCAGGGCGACGACGGCACCCATGCTGTGGCCGACGACCACCGCCGGCCCACTCTGCTCGACGATCGGCCGCAACGCGGCGCAGTGGGTTTCGAGGTCGTAGGAACAATCTGGCTTCGGAGAGGCGCCGAAACCGAGCAGGTCGGGAATCACGAGATTGAACTCAGGCAGCCGGTCAGCGATCGGGCGCCAGCTGACGTGAGAAGCGGTCAGCCCGTGCAGTAAGAGAACCGTTGGCGCAGATGGGGCTGCCCGGCGGTACTCGCAAAACAGCGGCCCAGAGGTGTCATCCACCAGGTTTCACGCAGGTGTTGTTGCTCTTGGTGCATGGTTCGGGCTCTTCAGTCTTGGGGATGCGGTCCCTGCATCGCTCTGACGGGATGCAGGCATCGTCGCCAGTGAAACTGAGCTGTTGACCGGCCACGGCTTCGTCGCTTTCGTTCCCAAAACTGACCAAGACGCGGTCGAGGTCGTTGATTTCGGTGACGGCAATGCTATCGATCTTGACCCCGTTGACGTAGAACTTGAACGATTCCGAACTACTGGCGCACAGCTTCTGACCATCGGGCAGTTTCAGACACGTCTTGTCCGCGGCAACTCCCGGCAGGCTGGGGTCGGTGAGCTCGAAGCCAATCGAGCGCAGAAACTCATCCCAGGTGGTGCCCGTGCGATGGACGTGAACGACGTCGAAGCGTGGGGCGTGGAGATGCGCGAGGGCACTGCGGTCGTTGTCCTCCACCGAAAGGAATTGTCCCTGGTTGAAGTCGAAGCGTTGGCCGCGGATGACCAGCCCGACGTTTGCGTGGACGTGGGTAGGAGCCCGCAGGGCGCACCCGGGCGTTCCCGCCTGGCAGGTAGTGACCGTCAGAGACTGGCTCAGTTTGCCGTTGACGCCGAGCGCCAGGAGGACGGCGAGAATCACGGCGGCCATCGTCGCCAGCGCGAGCACCGGCAACGTGAACCGGGGGGAGAACAGCCTGCGGCCGGCGTATTGCGGAGGCGAAACTGTGGCCGAAACTGGGGCTGGTCGGTTGGATTGCGTTTTTGGCATGAGGGTCCTCGATCACGAGTGGACGGATGGAGACTACAAGGTGTGTAGTAATTCGCGAATGGGCCAGCGGGCGCTAGGGCAGAGTCTTCACCTGTGGCAGGGTCGCTGACCGAGACGGCTGTGCCGCCAACCGGCTGGTCACGATCCTGATATCCGTCAGTTCGCCCTTGGCGTTCCTTACCTCGATGGGGTCCGCCACGTCGAAGCGCCGGGCGATGTTTTTCCAGATGACCATCGTATTCCTGTGCCGGAACATAGCAACGATCATTACGCCTCCGGGAGAGAGCATCTGCTGATAGCGCTCGAGCGTATCGACTGGCAGGCGCAAATAGTAGAGGACATCGTTGAATACGATAATGTCGAATTTACAGTCGCTCTGCCATTCGTCAACATTCGCCACAATGAACGATGCGTTGGGGTACTGCTTCAATTGCGCCATGCCGATCGCTTCAGGCGATAGATCGATGCCGACATAGCTATTGACTGTCGATGATCCCAGTTCGTTGAACAGTTGCCCATATCCGCAACCAACATCCAGGACTACTGGATCGGATTTCCAGCGCTGGATATGTGAAGCGATAATGGCGTACCGGGGCATCTCAGCCGTGGTCCGAAAGATCTCCCAGTAGCCCGAACGGTACTGCGCATCCCACGACTTTGGCGTGCGATGCATTCCTCGCCCGAGAGGAGCCACGAATACGTAGTAGTAGGCCAGGCTCAGCGTTTGGTAGAGTTTGCCTCGGAAAGAAGTCATTGGAGCTCGCTTGTGGGTGTTCGGACAAGCACCGGGACGCTCTCAAGGATCGAGGGTGAACTCGTCTTGAACTGGACGGACTTCCGCCACATCAACACATCGCGGAGACTGACGCGCATCCAACCCAGGGCGACCAGGCCGATGGCCAGGTTGAGGATCGTGATGAACATGTGGGTGGCGACACCGAAGGCGAGCGCCCTCTCCGCGGGGACGCCGTAGAGAGCGAGCACACCGACGATCCCGAACTCCCACGAACCAACGTTGCCGAATGTGATCGGGAAGGTGGTGATGAGTGCGAGCAACACCGTGAGCGCCAGGTAAGCGGACAGGGAGAGATCGAGATTAAAGGCGGTGCCGTACGCCCAGCTGATGGCGATGTCGATGGTCCAGCCGATCAGGCCAAGCAGCCCAAGGCGGAGAAGGACCCTGGTGCTGCGGAGCGCATCCAGGCCCTCATGAAACCTCGGCCAGTGATGTTCGAGGAAGGTGTGCAGCCGTCTCGGAACGAAGCCGAGGACGCGGGACTGCGGCAACGTCGTAGACATTGCGCGGCTGAGGGCCACCGCCCCCACGAACAGGGCGGCGCTGGGGACCAACAGCCAGAGCAGTGTAAACGTGCCCACCCCGCCCACCAGGGCAACGCTGACGAGCGCGAAACAGACGAATATGGCGCCGTTCACAACGGCTTCGGCCCCGCGCCCCGCCACCAGCCCCGCACGCGAAAGTGAGTAGCGATTCGCCGCGATCTGGATCTTCGCGACGTCACCCAGGTTGGCCGGGAAGATAGCGTTGACAAGGGTGCCGATAAGCAGCACGCCCAGGAGGCCGAAGAGGGGCGCCCGGCCCACTTGCTTGATCAGGATCTGCCATTCCCAGGCGTTGATCAGGCGGCCGACGAGGTAGATGAGGCCGGCCAAGCCCAACCATTCGTAGCGGATCCCGGCAAAGGCAAGTGCGAACTCTTCCAGGCTTATCTGCGTGGCGGCGACAGCGACTAGTACGGTCGCCACGAGGAACTGCCCTACCCATCCGCTTCGCAGACTTCGTGAGAACAGCCGCAAGGAGACGGCAAACCACCCAAAGACCTTGAGCTTGTCATCCGACGGCGTGACAGAAAAATTGGACATCGGCCAGAGCACCACCCGTCGCACGTGAGTCCCACCAACCGGCATCCGGCTGAGCCATCTTCTACGACATGGCGTAGTATGGCAAGGCTGTGTACTGGTCCAAGACGTCCGTGAGAGATCCTTGTGATGGTAGTCCGCGCCAGCCAAGAGACCATCTTCCGGACGGTCTTGGCGCGCAGACCTGAGAAAATTCGAACCCGTTGGTCAACAACGGGCAAAGCCGCACGTTGACGGGGTGGCTCTCAGCATACTACCGTCCTTGTAGTAGCGAACTTCCGTATCACGAGGTCTCTATGAAATCGATGCTCGGCATGTGCTTCAATTGGAAAGTACTGGCTTTCCTCGGGATTGTTGGAGCGGCGGTCCTCGTTCTCGCTCCCGGCGCTGCGCTCGCTTTCCTACCTCTGCTGTTGCTTGCGGCGTGCCCGCTCTCAATGGTCGCCATGATGTTCGCCATGCGGGGGATGCACGGCGGCAAGGACAACGGGGAGAAGGTCACGGGTCAGTCCCAACAAGAGTTGCAGGAACGTTTGTCGCAGCTCTCCGAAGAGCGGCGACAGGTGGAAGCCCAGCTCGCCGCGGAGCCGGCAGAGCGTGCCTCGCATGGCGTGCCCGCTGAAGCGAAGCGTTGACCGCTCGGAGCCGTGGGCGGTCGATCCGGCCCGGTGCTCGCAGGCCAGCCACCAAGCACGGCCACCGGCGTAGATGGGCCGTCGTGGGTGCGGTTGCACTCCTTGCGGCCGGCCTTTTCGCAGCAGTCCTGCTCACCCGAGGCGGCTCGGGCAGCACCAGCGCGACCGCTCCTGCGCCGGCTGCGGGAGGCGCTTCAACGGGCGCGGCGCTCTCGGAGATAAGGACGCCGGACTTCCACTCCATGGCGATCAGCCCCGCTGACCCCCAACTCGTGCTCTATGGTCACCACGGAGGGGTCCTGCGCAGCACGGATGGCGGTCGCACCTGGGCGAAAACGAACCTCGCTGCCAACACCGACGACGCGATGGGCATGGGCATTTCGACGACGGACCCCAACCTCGCCTTCGCCGCAGGTCATGGCACGTTCTTTCGCAGCACCGATGCGGGGAAGACATGGACCAGTCTGAAACCCCCGCTTCCGGGCACGGACATCCACGGGATGGCGGTCTCTCCCGACCCGGCCCCGGTGCTCTATGCCCACGTCGTGGGCCAAGGACTGTTTCGCAGCGAGGATGCCGGCCAGACCTGGAAGAAGACGAACGACCAGGTGCTTCCTGGAGACATCATGCAAGTTGCCGCCTCCACCGGGGGGCGCGTCTACCTCGCGAGCATGAGCGGCGGTTTGCTTCGCAGCGACGACGGCGGGGCAAGCTTCAAAGCGACCGCCAAACTGCCGGGCGGCTTGCTCAGTGTAGCTACACAGGGAGTTGACCCGAACATCGTGTACGCCGGCACGGATTCCAGCCTGCTGGTATCCCGCGATGGGGGAGCAACATGGATAGACCGGCCGCTTCCTAAGGCTGGACAGGTACTGGTCACCGGCGCCAATCCGCGGGACGCAAACGACGTGATGGTCGTCGCGGTTGGTAGCGACCGGGTTGGCCGGGTCTACCGGAGCCACGACGGGGGAGCGTCGTGGACGACCGGCTAGCTAACTGACCCGTTCGAAGATCGTGGCGATCCCCTGGCCGCCGCCGATGCAGAGACTAACGATGCCGAAGCGTCCGCCCGTCCGCTCGAGTTCGTGCATCAACTTCACCGTCAGGATTGCGCCGGTCGCGCCCACCGGATGGCCGAGGGCGATGGCGCCGCCGTTCGGGTTGACCTTCGCTGGGTCCAGCGAGAGTTCGCTGGCACAGGCGCACGAGACGCTGGCGAACGCTTCGTTCAGCTCGATGACGTCGATCTGGTCGAGGGTCATCTGCGCCCTGGCGAGCACCTTGCGGATCGCTGGGATCGGGCCGCTGCCCATGATTGCCGGGTCCACGCCAGATTCGGCGCGGGCGACCACGCGCATGCGGGCGTTGGCGCCGAGTTCCTTCGCCTTGCTCGCGGACATCAAGACGAGCGCGGAGGCGCCGTCGTTGATCCCGCTTGCGTTGCCAGCCGTTACCGAGCCGCCTTCCTTGAACGCCGGGCGCATTTTCGAAAGCACTTCAGCGGTGGTCGCGCGAGGGTACTCGTCGGTGTCGAACACCTTCTCCTCGCGGCCGACCTTGACGGTCAGCGGGGCGATCTGCTCCTTGAAGTAGCCCTGGTCGATGGCGTTGAGGGCGCGGCGCTGGCTCTCCGCCGAGAATTCGTCCTGTGCAGCGCGGCTCACTTCGAACTGATCGGCCAGGTTCTCCGCCGTGATCCCCATGTGATAGCCCTGGAAGGGGTCGCTGAGGAGGTGGATGATGCCATCTTCGATGCTGTCGTGGCCGAGGCGGTAGCCGGAGCGCGCCTTGCGCAGGTAGAAGGGCATGCGCGTCATGTTCTCGGCGCCGCCGGCAACCACAACGTCAGCGTCGCCGCTCTGAATGAGGCGCGAGGCGGAGTTGATCGCTTCGAGGCCGCTGCCGCAGATGCGGTTGACGTTCATCGCGGGGGTCGAAATCGGGAGGCCAGCCTTCACGGTGGAGTGGCGCGAAAGGTAAGCGTCCTCGGCCACCTGGCCCACGATCCCCATGATCACCTGGTCCACACTCTCAGGCGCTATGCCCGCGCGGGAGACTGCTTCTCGAATAACGTGGGCGGCGAGGTCTGAGGCGGAAACTTCCGAAAGCGATCCCTGGAACTTGCCAATGGCGGTGCGCACACCGCTGGCAATAATGACGTCTTCCATCTAGCGAATCCTGAGTGCTGAATGCTGGGTACGGACAGGCGCGGCGCCGTGACGCCCCAGCGCGCACGATGCCCGCAATTGTACGGTCTGTGTGGAAGCCCTGCTAGTGGATAGCTCGGCGGTAAGCCATAGGCGTGGTCTATGGCAAGCCGCCGAAGTGCGATGAAAACGTTTCCGAGCGCCCCGCTGCCGCATTCTCTACCCTGGGAAATCGACCGGTTCGAGCAGAACAATCTCCGGATGTTATTTCGCGGATAGGGTAGGGCGCGCGCCCGGCCCCGGTGGTAGCGTGGCGACATGAGTGCGAGGCCGCCGGCCGAACGGCTGACAAAGCGTCAGCAAGAGGTTCTTGGCCTTCTTGAGCGCGGGAAGACGAACTTCGAGATCTTCCCATCCGAAGTCGGCAGATCGGCCAACTTGCCCAGCACTTCGAACACAGCGACCGCGGCGTCCGCCGGTGGCGGCCGCAATAGACGATTGCCCTGGATCCCTCCGACCGCCCCCGCCTTACTCCCTCGTTACTTTCGATTCTTCCGCCAAACCGGGCTGCTGCGTACACTCCAGAGACATTCGACCCGGAGTCTCTATGCCCCCCCGGCTCCCCCGGCCCGTGCGCGCCGCCCTCTTTTGCGCGTGTGCCGCACTTCTCATGCCCGCCATGGTGGCCTGCGGCGGAAGCAATGACGTGGCCGCCGGCACAGCCTCGGCGGAGCCCTCAAGATCGTCCACGAATGACAACTCGGTCTCGCCGGCGCTAGTGATGCCCGTCAGCCGTTTCGCGGTCGCGCAGACTGACCTGGGGACGACCTTCATCGTCGATATTCCCGCGACGCTGCGCCTCACCGCCGATGACTATGCCAAGGCCCCCGTATTCTCGTCGGCCCAGGAAGGGCAAACACTGCTCAAGCAGTGGGGCTACCAGGGCGGCTACGAAACCGGATACACGCCGGAAGGCCGCGAAAAGGCGGTACTCCAGGGCGGGTACTACTCGAAGATCGAGACTCATCTGTTCGATGACAAGGAAGGCGCGAAAAAGGCGTTCGACCGCTTCGCCAGCTACCTCAAGGCCACCACCGGCAACCAGCCGTTGACCGCCCAGCCGGTCGGCAACCAGTACGCGGCCTTCCAGCGGATCGAAGGCAAGGTCCCGAACAGTTCGGTGAACTCCGTCTTCCACTACTACCTCTTTCGCCGCGGCAACCTGGTCTCGGTCGTCTTCACCTATGGCGCGGACGGCTTCATGAAGATCGATACCGCACGGGACCTGGCGCACATGGTGGACCAAAAAGCGCTCGGTAAGACCGAGGCTCTCGAGCCCACCCCGGCAAGCAACTACACTCCCGCAGCGTCCCCGAAGAAGTGAGTTTCCAGCGGACGTTCCTGCTTCCCTTTGTGGCGATACTGCTCGGCGGAGCAGCATTCGTTGCGGGCTGCGGGGGCGGGACGGACGTGAGCAAGACGGTGAAAAACACGACGCCGGGAACCGGCGCGACGGCCACTGCCACTCGGCCCAGCGTGAGCGTAGGCGGGACGAGCGGGGGGATCGAGAAAGAGACGCGTGGACTGGCCAGCCAGGTCGTCCCTTCGATCGATGAGCTTCCCAAGGGGTTGAAGGTGAACGTACCGGATTCGTTCACGCTGAACCTTGGGACGTTCTCCTCCAGCTATCTCTTCACGAACAACAAAGAGGGCGAAGACAAGGCAAACGCCTGGAAAATCATCGATGGCTACCAGGTGGCCTATGAGCCCGACGGGCTCGCCGCGGACCTGCTTCGCGGCCGCTACTACGTCCGCGCCGAGGCCTACCTGTTCCAAACGATCGCCGGCGCCAGCCAGGCTTACGAATTCATGGACAAATTCTATCTTGGCCGGCCGGCGACGCAGCAGGCGCCCACGAAGCAGCTCGGGAACCAGTCGAACGCGTACAAGCTGGTCAACGGCACGGTCGGCACGTCCGACCAGATTGCGGCCTACTATCGGATGCTGGTGCGGCGCGGGAATGCGGTCTTCGTTGTCCAGGTAAACGGGTCGGACAAGTTCATCACCGTCGATGAAGCGCGTGACATAGCGGTCCTGATGGACGACCGTATCCTCGGAAACCGGCCCGCGCCGGTGCCGACGCCGATCCCGACGCCGGTCATTATCGGGCAACTACCCACTCCGCTGCCGACGACCAGCGGAGGGCGCTAGAACGTCACCAGGAACGGGGGAGCGAGTGCGAGAGCGATGGCTAATCATTTTGGCGTTCTGCGTCCTCAGCACTCTCTTCGGTCCTGCCGTTGGGAAAGCTTCCGCCGCCCCCGGAGATGCGCCAGACGAATACGTTGTGGTGAAATTTACCGTGGCGGCACGCGAATCCTCGCGTAAGGGCGGTCAACCGCCAACGCTGGCCGAACAGGGATTCCGGCGACTGGCTGTGCCGAAGGGCAAGTCCAGCGACCAGTTCTTGGCCGAACTCCGCGGCCTGCCTTCGGTGGAATCGGCGGAGGCCGATGGCAAGGTCTACGCCGCAGAGATCCCGAACGACCCGTACTACGCGTTCGGCCTGGGAGTGACGCAGGCCCAGTATCTCGCGCCGATTCATACCCCAGAGGCCTGGGATATCGAAACCGGGGACAACACGATCATCGTCGCCGTACTCGACACCGGGCTAGACCTTGGTCATCCAGAGTTCGCCGGCCATATCTGGGAGAACCCCAAAGACAGCTTCAGCGATGGCATGGACCACGACAGCAACGGCTGCATCAATGATCGTTTCGGCTGCCGGTTCGTCAACCTCACACAGACCCGCAGCTCGGTCTGTGGCTACTCCGACGCGACCGGCACCGGGAACACCCCCACCGGCAACGTGGCGGACGACAACGGCAGCGGGCCCGCACGCGTCGGCTCCCACGGCACGTTGGCAGCCGGGATCATCGGCGCCGCCGGCAACAACGCTCTGGGCATCGCGGGCGTCGCCTGGAGCGTGCGGATCATGCCGATCAAGGTACTCGATTGCGGCACCGGTCCCGGGGGACAGGCGCAGGGGGACGTCTCCAACGTTGCGGATGCCATCGAGTACGCGCGCAGGAACGGCGCCAACATCATCAGCCTTAGCCTGGCCACGCACACCGACCAGCCGAACCTCCGGGCGGCGGTAAAAGCGGCGAACGACGCCGGAATCATCATTGTCGCGGCGGCGGGCAACTACGGACAGGATGCGAACACGGCGGTCGGCTTCCCGGCGGCGTACGCCGACCTGCCGAACGTCATCGCGGTTGGCGCCTCGGATAACCTGAACGGCAACACCTGGGCGCGCTACAGCGCGTACGGCCCGGCGATCGATTTCGCCGCGCCGGGCAATCACATCGTCAGCACGGCGCGATCGAACATCGGGTTGAGCAGCCCGTACGCGGACACGGGTAACGAAGGCGGCACCAGCTTTTCGGCGCCAATCGTCTCGGGGATGTTCGCCCTGATGATGATGCGCAACTCGAAGCTGGCCCCGGGTGACTACATTCAGATCGCGCGGGACGCGGCCACTCCCGCCGAGCCCGCGCCGCACGGCGGCAACTGGGCCGGCGCCGGGATCATCGATATCGGCCGCGCCGTGGCGCGGGTGCCGATGCAGGTCAGCGGCATCGCCCTGAAGGACTGGCGAGACGTGCCCAACGGCACCGACGTGCGCGCAACAGTAGACGGCATCGAGTGCGGCAGCACAAAGGTCACCGCCTTCGGCCCGGTCTCGCCCTACAGCATCCGCGTACGCAGCTCGGCGGAGCAGCAGGGCTGTGGCGCGCCTGGCAAGACGGTGAAGTTCAGCGTCGGCGGGTTGCCGGCCGTGCCGGCGATTACCTGGGGCGCGCGCAACATCGACCTCGGGCTGTCGGCGCGCGAAATCAGCAGCGTTTCGCCGCCACCGGGGGCTGTGGTTGTACAGACGCTGAACGGCGGCTGGAGCAACATCGCGCAGTTCGACCCCGCGGGCCCGCTTCCATCGGCGACCAGCTCTATCCCGACTCCATGGACGGCGCTTTACGCCTGGGACCCGCTGAAGCCACTCCTCGAAACGCGTGGCGCATACCGCCGGTTCCTCCCGGGAGTTCCCACCTATGTGAACGACCTGGCGTCCCTGGAGCAGTACCAGCCGTTCTGGATCAATGCGCCGGCTTCGAACCCCGCCACCCCGAACCCCAACCCGCCTGTCGGCAGAGTGCTGAACCTCCGCGTGGGCTGGAATAACTTCGTGTACACAGGCACGAGCAAGGCGGTGACGGATGCGCTCTCGGAGGTCGCTGGCAAGTACAGCGAACTCGCCCAGTTCGACAACGCGACGAGCAGTTGGCTGATCCACGCCCCCAACCAGGCGCGCTACCTGAACGATTTCGGCGGCCTGTTCAAGTTGAAGGTCTACTGGGTTTACATGACAGCGCCTGGCAACATCACGATGAACTAGGCCGGCGGTGGCCGGGAGCGCCGCGGCTGAGTGCCGAGTGGTGGTGCGCGGAACTCTGTAGTGGGAGGTGAGCAAGCCGCCAGGCGCCTGATGTCGCTGACGGTGAGGCGCCGCCTCGGCTTGTTCGGCGACCAGCGCGCGCGCTCTGCTACGGAGCGGCTTTAGTGCGAATGGGGATGGATAAAGTGGGCCGATCCTTCGCGGAGAAGCGGAGCCAAACCGGCTTGGCACCAGCCGAGAGGGCGAAGTCAACGGTGAATTCGGCATGGTCGCCGAGATTGAGGGCACCTGCTGCATTGCGGACGACGCCCGGTGCAATCTCGCCATCGTCGAGCAGGAGCGACCACCCATCGAGCTGAAGGTTGCCGCTATCGGCACGGGTGATGGTAACTTCTGCGTGCACTCCTTGCGCGTCACGACTGACTACGGTAACTCCCATGGCTTCGGAGAAGTCGGTGCTGGAGCGAACACCTTGAAAGACCAGGGCGAGGCTGACCAGGAGCAGGATTGCGACCAGCCCGAGCCCGATGAGCAGCTGAGCGAGACGAAGCGGCCAGCGCGGGAATGTCACTTCAACGGAGATGCCTCCGGGATTGAATGATCGGAAGTTCATGGTTCCGCGATCTCCATTCCGCCGAGCGGAAGCCGGATCGTATATCCATCGCGCCGCAGGTCGACCGCGCCGGTGCCGGGCGGAAGGCGGGCGAAGAGAAAAAGGGTCATGACTCTAGCGCCCGGGGGCTGCGAGCCCGTGGTGGCGACGACGGCGACTGGGATCGCTCGCTGTGAGCCGCCCACAGCGATGTACCAGCCTTCGAGCGGGCTTTCGAGCGCACTCCCGGACTCGAGGCGGAGGCCGGCGGTCCAGATGTCGCCTTCCATGCTTTCGCGGAAAATCTCGACGGACGGCGGGAAACGGTAGACCCCGGCGTCCGGTGAGGTCCACACCTTCATGACGACGAACCATCCAGTGAGCAGCAAGAGCGCGGCCAAGAGCACGAAACCGGGAATGTGGATGGTGAAGTGGTACGCGGGATCGCTCACTGTCGCCGTCATTTGCCAACCGTAGCGGATCGCAGCAGCGATGACGAACATCGTAGCGGGGTAGACCTTGGCAGGCACTCAGCACGTCTCTCCGCCCTCTGAGGTATCCTCGCTCCCACCCCCGAGGAGGGCGACGAATGATGACGCTACCCGAACGAGGCCGGCCATGGTCCGAGATCCACGACGAGATGGTGGAGATGCGCGGCGGCGACCTGGACTGGCGCAACGGCCGCCACGGCGCTTACGTCTGGTACGCCAGCGATGAGCTCGAAGACGTGCTGCGCGAGGCGTTCGGAATGTTCATGGTGGAGAACGGCCTGGGCATCCGCGTCTTCCCGAGCATCGGCCGGATGGAACGGGAGGTGCTCGGCGCCGTGCAAGGCCTGCTCTCCGGAGACGAACAGACCGCCAGCATCTTCACTTCCGGAGGCACGGAAAGCATTTTCCTGGCGATTTTCGCCGCCCGCGAATGGGCCCGAGCCAACGGCAGAGGCGGCGCCCAGCCGGAGATCGTGGCGGCATACTCCGCTCACCCGGCGCTGAGCAAAGCGGCGCACATGCTCGGCATGAAAGTCGTCCGCGTGCCCCAGGGGGCGGACCACCGAGCCGACCCGGCGGCGATGCGCGCTGCGATTACGCCGCAGACCGTCGCCCTGTACGCCTCGGCGCCTTCCTACTCCCTCGGGCTGGTCGATTCTATCGAGGAGATTGGGGCGATCGCGGAAGAGCACGGGCTCTGGCTACACGTTGACGCTTGCGTCGGTGGCATTCTCGCTCCTTCTGTCCGCCAACTAGGCTACGCGGTGCCCGCCTTCGACTTCGCGGTCCCAGGCGTCACGTCCATCTCGGCGGACTTGCACAAGTCGGGCTACGCCGCGAAACCAGCCTCGACGGTCACCTTTCGCACCAAAGCCCACCGCGAGTTCGCGCGCTACAGCATGGACGAATGGCCGAGCGGAACCTACTCTGCCTACACGTTTACGGGCACGCGTCCGGGCGGCGCGATCGCGGCTGCCTGGGCGGGCATGCAGTTCCTCGGACAGGCGGGCTACCGGGAGATCGCGGCAGCTTCCATGTGCGCCAAAGAAGCGATGACCAGCGGCCTGGCCGCGATCCCGGGCGTCACTGTCTTCGGCGACCCGCAACTCTGGGCCTTCGCTTTCGGCGCGGAGGATGCCGACATGCAGCAGGTGGCGACGTTGATGGGCAAGCGTGGCTGGATGTGCGGCGGCACTACACAGCCCAAAGGCATCCACATGATGCCCACACCCGTGCACGAACCGATCGCCGCCGACTACGTGGCGGCCATCGCCGAGTGCATCGCGCTGACCCGCGAAGGGGAAGCGACGCAGGCGAAGGCGGCGGCCTACAACTAAGGCCGCGCAAGCTTCTTCGCTGGAGGCCAAAACGCTTGCTACCGCGGAGCAGCTGGACGCCCTCCAGGCGGCCTTCGCCGAGGGCTAAAAGCCGGGACCCATCACCTTCTCCATGAACAGCTCCATGGA
>JBDSJC010000114.1:0-12142 GCA_039917655.1 Tepidiformaceae bacterium | reverse complement strand
AAAGGCAACCTCGGCGGTGTCGCCGTGCTCGGGTCACTCTACCCGGTTGCCACAGTCGCGCTGGCCACGGTCGTATCACGGGAAGCGTTGACCGCCCAACGGGTGGTTGGCGGCGCCATCGCGCTGGCCGGCGTAGCGGTGCTCTCGGCGGGCTGACGCTTAACGGCGCTCCCAAGGGTTGGTCAACCGCAGCCCGACGAGCGAGTCCAGCCCCACAACCAGCTTGTCCAGCCCCATCACCTCGCGCGTCGCCAGGATCACGCCTGGCATGAACGAATCGCGCCCGGTGGTGTCGTGCCGGATCGTCAACGTCTGGCCCAACCCGCCGAAGATCACCTCCTGGTGGGCGACCAGCCCCGGCAGCCGCACCGAGTGGATCGCCACGCCGCCGAACTCCGCGCCGCGCGCGCCCGGAAGAGGCTCTTTCTCCGAGACCGGGTGGGTGAAGTCGTTTTCGCGGGCGGCGCGCATCAGTTCTGCCGTCATCTTCGCCGTGCCGCTGGGGGAATCCACCTTCTGGTCGTGGTGCAGTTCGATGATCTCCGCGTTATCGAAGAATCTCGCCGCCTGTTGGGCGAAGTGCATCATCAGGACGGCGCCGATCGCGAAATTCGCAGCCACCACCACGCCCAGCTTCTTCGCCTCCGCTTCCTTTTCGATCCAGGTCATGAACTGCTCGCTCAGCCCCGTGGTGCCGATCACCATCCGCACGTTGCTGGCCAGCGCCGCCTCGGCCAGCCCCGGCGTCCACGCCGCGTTCGTGAAATCGATCGCGACATCCGGCTGCTTTTCCAGGAAACAGGCTTCGGGGTCGGTGAACACCGGGAGGTGGTCGATCTTGCCAGTGGTCGCCATGCCATCGAGGAACGCCACGGGGTGCATCCCTTCGGCGGCTTTCACCGCTTCGGCCACCTGGCGGCCCATCCTGCCTGAACCAGACACCACAACCCGCAGATCGTCCATGTGCGGCGATTGTACGTGCGCCGGCCATCGTTGTCGTCAGCGGTCCACGTGGCTCGCCGCGTTGCATGTGCGCGTCTACGGAGGGCGATCACTTCCTCATCCGCCCCACTCTAACGGTACCGACGTCGTTCAAGCTGCTAGTGCTTGAAGTGCCGAGTCCCCGTCAGCACCATGGTCACGCCGTACTTGTTGCAGCAATCGATGCCCTCCTGGTCGCGCAGGCTGCCACCGGGGTGGATGATCGCCGCCACGCCTGCCTGGCAGGCCTTCTCGATCGAATCGCCCCAGGCGAAGGGGAAGAATGCATCGCTGGCGAGCGCCGCGCCTTTCACTTCGTTGCCGGCTTTCTCCATCGCGATCTCGACGCTCTTCACGCGGTTCGGCTGGCCGCTGCCCATCCCCAGCAGGCGTCCGTCCTTGACAACCGTGATTGCGTTGCTTTTGACGTGCTTCACGCAGCGCCACGCGAACTTCAGGTCCTCCAACTCCTCGGCCGTTGGCTGCCGCTCGCTCACGACTCTGAACTCGATCTGTTCCGATGTCACGTCATCGGATTCCTGCACCAGCCAGCCGCCACCAACCTGACGGAAGGAACGTCCGCCGGCCTTGCGCGGCTCGGCTTCGAGGATGCGCAGGTCCTTCGACTTGCCCTTCAGCACCGCCAACCCCTCGGGTGTGTAGCCCGGAGCCACCACGATTTCGTAGAACATCCGCGTCTCGCCGTCGTTCGGGTTGCGGAACTCCCGGAGCTCTTTCGCCAGCACTTCGTCTACCACGCGGTTAAAGGCAACGATCCCTCCGAACGCGCTCGTCGCGTCTGCGCGAACAGCCAACCGGTAGGCTTCCAGGAGGTCATCGCGCGTGGCCACGCCGCACGGGTTGGTGTGCTTCACGATGACGCAGGACGGCCCCGTGAAGTCGTTGACGGTGTTCCAGGCGGCGTCCGCGTCGAGGTAGTTGTTGTAGGACATCTCCTTGCCGTGACGCTGCACGGCGGTCGCTATGCCCCCCCGGCCGTGTTCTCGCAACGAACGGTCGAGGTAAAAAGCAGCGGTCTGGTGCGGGTTCTCGCCGTAGCGCAGCTCCTGTGAAAGCTGTAGAGGGATGGTGAGCGCGGGCGGCGGCGCCTCGGCGTTGTCCTGCGCCCAAAGCCATTCGGCGACCGCGCTGTCGTAACTCGCGACGTGCTGGAACGCCTTCCAGGCGAGCTTGCGGCGCATCGCTTCGTCCACGCCGTTCGTCCACAGTGCATCAAGGATCTCCGCGTAGTCGTTCGGGTCCACGACGACTATCACGTCGCGGTGGTTCTTGGCGGCGGCGCGGAGCATCGTCGGCCCGCCGATGTCGATGTTTTCGATGCCCTCTTCGAACGGGACACCGCCCGCTTTGGTCACTGTCGCGTAGAACGGGTAGAGGTTGCAGCAGACGAGGTCGATGGGTTCGATCTCGTGGCTTTTTAGCGCGGAGAGATGCTCCGGGACATCGCGGCGGGCGAGGATGCCTCCGTGAACCGCCGGGTGGAGCGTCTTCACCCGCCCGTCGAGCATCTCGGGGAAGCCGGTGAGGTCTTCAACTTTGCCAACTTCGATCTCGGCCTTCTGCAACGTGGCGAAGGTGCCGCCAGTGGACGAAAGATCCCAGCCGAGCCCGGCAAGCCCCTTTGCAAACTCTTCTATCCCGGTCTTATCAAATACCCCAAGCAGTGCGCGCACGGACCTACCCCTTTGTTCGAATGCAAAGCGACGGTGTGCCGAAGGAGGGAGTGAGATGCCGGGGGCCGGCCCGAGGCAGCGCTCAGCACTCCGTACTCAGCACGTGGATCGGCCCAGGCGAGCGACCATTGGTTCGTGCCGGGCTCCCTCGCGGTAACTCCGCGTCTCGCCAGTAACCCGACGGGGAGAGTGTAGCAGTTGGGGACGGGTGCAGTCGCACAGAACGCCAGCGCCTGTTGCTGCTCAGTGACTATGTCCGATAAGTGTTCAGTGATTTTGTCACAGACGGGTATCTGCGCCAGGGGTGGGATGAGGCAGGCGGTGCGGCTGACGGGGGCACGAGAGGAGTGAGGGGGCCGAGGGGCCTGATCGCCTTGGGGACGAGGAGTTGGCGTGCGGCTATGAGTTTTGCGGGCAGATGACGGCCGTTGTAGTAAACGCCGTAGCGGGCAGCGAGCGATTCGCGGACCGTGACGGTGGCCTTTGCATAGCCGAGGCGATTGGGGCCGGGGAGGATCTGGAAGAGCATGCCGTCGAGACGGACGACGTTGTCTTTAGCGGCGACGCGCTCGTGCTTGAAGCAGAGTTCAGCGTCTGCTTGGGAAGCGGTGAGGGGAGGCCGGTAGGCACCGTGAAGCGCCGGTTGAAGCGCGCAAGGAAGGCCGGGAGAAAGGCGTTTGCCTGCTCGATCAGGGTTGCAGCCTCCGTCATCCCCAGCAACCCCGCGCTGACCTGCCCGAGGACCATCGCCCGCTGTTCGTCTTGCTTGCTCAACATCAATCCATCTCCCATAGATGGACATAGTCACTGAGCAGTTAGCTGTGACGTTTTCACTGAGCAGCGACCCCAGCACCCCGTCACGCCGACACTCGGCGCACCGTGGCGATCCGCTACACTGGGCGCATGACTGCTGTCATCTCCCTTGTGCGTGAACGCGCGTCGCTGGCGCGGGCTGCTTCGAAGCGCCTGGCCACGCTTTCGACAGGCGCCAAGAACGCCGCGTTGTTGCGCATCGCCGAGCTCCTCGAGACGCGCCAGGCCCCGATCCTTGAGGCCAACGCGCGCGACCTTGCGGACGGCGAGCGAGCGGGGCTCGACGCCTACTTCCTCGAACGGCTGGCCCTCAGCCCGGAACGGCTGCGCGCGATCGCCGCTGACGCGCGCAACGTGGCCATGCTCCCGGACCCAGTCGGCGAGGTGTTCGATTCTCGCACCCTGCCGAACGGCCTGGTGATCGCCCGCCGGCGGGTGCCCCTCGGCGTCATCGCCGCGATCTACGAATCGCGCCCGAACGTGACCATCGATATCGCCGTGCTCGCGCTGAAGAGCGGCAACGCCAGCCTGCTGCGCGGCGGCAAGGAGGCGCGTCACAGCAACGCCGCCCTCGGGGAGGTCATCCGCGAGGCATTGGCTGGTACAGAGGTGCCAGAGGACGCCGTCCAGGTGGTCAGCGAACCGGACCGCGCCCACGTAGACGAGCTGCTTAAGTCCCACGACTTGATCGACCTCGTGGTTCCGCGCGGCGGCGCCGAGTTGATCAGCTACGTGCGCGAACACGCCACCATGCCCGTAGTCGCCCACGGTGACGCGATCGTGCAGATCTACGTGGACGAAGCCGCGGACCTGGCGATGGCGGTGAGCGTGGTGGACAACGCCAAGACCCGCCGCTACAGCATCTGCAACGCGGTGGACACTGTGCTCGTGCACGCCCAGATCGCGCCCGCCTTCCTTGACCGCCTGGCGGCGCACTGGGGGAACCGCGTCACCTTCCTCGCCGATGCTCGCGCGGCGGCACTCCTTTCGCGCGAACGCCACCCCGGCATCGTCGTTGAGCGCGCCACAGAAGACGACTGGACAACCGAGCACCTCGCCCTGCGCGTCGGCTTGCGAATCGTTGATACGCTCGAGGACGCAATGGCCCACATCGATCGCTACGGCAGCCATCACAGCGATGCCATAGTCACCGAAAGCTACACACGCGCCAACCAGTTCGTGGACGAAGTGGACTCGGCCGCGGTCTACGTCAACGCCAGCACCCAGTTCACGGATGGCGCCCAGTTCGGACTCGGCGCCGAGGTGGGCATTTCGACACAGAAGATGCATGCTCGCGGGCCTATGGGGCTGCGCGAACTGACCAGCTACAAATGGACCATATTCGGCAAAGGACAGGTACGCCCACTGTGATTGAATTCGAACGGGAATCGCGCACTCCAAATTCGGAGGCCTACACCATCCTCGAAGACGGCGGCATTTGCGGCCGCATCGATATCCACTACCAGGGCGCGAACGTGCACGCCACGCTCTGCACCACCGCGGATGCCAACGAAGAGCGCATCCAACAGCTGATCGACGCCGCCGATGAGCGCCTGGTGATGACTTCGGACCCCTACCGCGAGGACTTTATCGTCGCCGTCTGGCGTGGCTCCCCGGCGGGCGTCTACAGCGATAGCGATTCGGACGATGATGAAGAAGAGGGCGACACCTTTCGCTTGAACTAACCGGCGCGAAGGTACAGTAGAACGGCCCGTCTCCTTTCCCCTGACGGCAAGGGAGAATGGAGTACCGCTCGAAACACCCTCGTTCCCCGAATGACAGAATGACCATGCGCATCGCCCAGGTTTCCGCCCACACCAGTCCGCTCGCGCCGCTCGGTGGGCGCGAAACGGGCGGGATGAACGTCTACGTGCTCGAACTTTCGCGAGAGCTGGCACGGCTGGGCTTCGAAATCGACATTTTCACGCGGCGAGACGCCGACCTGCCCCGGGTTGAGCAGATCGCCGAGAACCTGCGGCTCGTGCGTGTCAACGCTGGCCCCGCCGAGCCGATCGACAAGCACTCGATCGCCGACCATCTGCCGGAGTTTGCGCGGGACATGCGCCGCTTTGTGCACGAAGACGGGCGCGGCTACGACGCGATCCACAGCCACTACTGGCAGAGCGGCTGGGCCGGCGGCCACCTCGCGCGTGAACTCGGTGTCCCCCACATCGTCATGTTCCACACCCTTGGCGAAGTCAAAAACCGCGCGCGCTTCGGTGAGGAGGAGCCCCGCAAGCGCATCCGCCATGAACGCCGGATCGCCCGCCGCGCCTCCGCCATCGTGACCGCCAGCGATCACGAGCGGGAACTCCTTAAGCGCTACTACGGCGCCGACCCGCGAAAGATGCACACGATACCCTGCGGCGTGGACCTGGCGCTCTTTCGGCCGAGAGACCGGGCGGCTGCCCGCCGCCAGTTGGGGCTGCCTGCCGAAGGTCCAGTCCTGCTCTGGGTGGGCCGGCTGGAGAAGCTCAAGGGCGTCGATATCCTGATCAGCGCCGTCGCGCAGCTGGACGAGCGTAATTTCACCCTGCTTATCGTCGGTGGAGACGAACGGGCGGCCGAACTGAAGGCTGAGCTACGCTCCCAGGCCCAGGCCGCCGGAGTCGCGGCCAATATCCGCTTCGAAGGCGCAGTGGCCCATGACGACCTGCCCGCTTATTACAGCGCCGCCGACGTCTGCGTGGTGCCGAGCTACTACGAAAGCTTCGGCCTGGTAGCCGTGGAATCGATGGCCTGCGGGACCCCGGTGGTGGCCTCTCGGGTTGGCGGCCTGGTATCCACCGTGACCGACGGGGTAAGCGGCTACCTCATCCCCTGGCGCTGCCCGGAACCGTTCGCCGAAAAGCTGGAAGTGCTCCTGAACAACCGCGAACTGCGCGCAAACTTCAGCCGCGCCGCCCAGCGCTCCATGCAGCGCTTCGCCTGGGACCTCGTAGGGCAGCAGATGGCCACGCTCTACGAACAGGTGATGGCCGGCCACCACACTCGCGCCGGTTCTCGAAACGAAGGCATCGGTGAAGGCACGCTGCTGACGGCCAGCCTGCGTTAGGCCCGGCCGGCGTCAAGAGCGGAGCACCTGCTGCGTTGTTTTCGGAGCCGCTTCGTGTAAAGGTGGCGCGAGCGGGTTCCCAAGTGGACGGGCTGCAAATGCGACCGCTGCGAGCAGGGTGGTAAGGAAGGACCGTGACAGACCCAGCCCCGCGCAAGCCCCGCACCGATGCCTTCGCCCGCTGGCCGCGCTGGTGGGCGGTCCGCCGCTTCCGCGAGTCGTTCCAGCTGGCGCTGCTCTTTCCGGCCATCTGGCTGGGGTACAGCCTCGAAGTACGCGGTCGCCACCACCTCGCGCAGGTGGAGCAGCCCTGCCTCGTGATCAGTAACCACACCATCCACCTCGATTGGAGCATGGTGCTGCGGGCTCTGCCCCGCCGCCTGCGCCTGCGCACGGCGGTCGCGGCCGCCGCTGATGACATCTTCGGCAACCGCGCGCGCGGATTCACCGGGCGGCTCTTCGGCAACGCTTTCCCGTTTGACCGGGACGGTGGCGGCATCCGCGAGAGCCTGGAGCACGTTCACCATCTCCTGAAGGACGGCTGGAACGTCCTTATCTTCCCTGAAGGCATGCGCAGCGAGAGCGGCGAGCAGTTGCCGTTCAAGAGCGGCATTGGCTGGCTGGCGGTGCGCTCCGGCAAGCAGGTGCTGCCGATGCGCGTCGACCTCCTCCGCCGCGGGCCGTACGAAGGCCGCTGGATCCTCCTCCCGCGTGGGCGCGTGCGCGTCACCATCGGCGCGCCGGTACGCATCTCCCCGGAGGCGAGCTACAAGGAGGCGGTGGCGCTCCTCGAACTCGCGGTGCTGGAGGCGTGAGGTGGCCGGCTGGCCGTTGACCGTTGACCGATGGCCGTCAGCCGAGAGTAAGGCCCGATCACCGTTCGTCCTGACCCTGAGTCCGTCGAAGGGTCGAAGGGTCGAAGGACGAGCGGGCACTGCCTTTGGCGGGACGGACGTATGAGTCGAGGCGGCGATGATCCCCGTGCAGTGATCCGCGGTCCGAGGCCGGCCCGGCAGAGATCCCTCGCCCTGCCCTCTCCCACAGCGGAGGGCGAGGGTTCCTCGGCGTCGACTGGAAGTCCCCAGTCCACCAGGCTCCCCTTCTCCCTCCGCAGTGGGAAACAACCCTACAAAGAGAGGGGTTGGGGGTGAGGGGCCAATGGTCAACGAACGATCGCTCATTTTCCAAACTGAGTACTAACCTCACCTCTCTCCTCTTCCCCGCGCTACACGCTCGGGGCCAAGGCCCTCGGCGGCGCGCAGGCAGAGGGCGAGGCTGGCCACGTAGTCGTCGTGGTGGTTGGTGGGCGCTTCCCACCAGAGCTGGCGATTGAGGCGATAGCCGCTGCGGCATTCACGCAGTTCACCGAGGCAACGTCCGAGGTGCGCATCGCCCTCACCGTGGTAGAGCGCGAGCCGCCCGCCGTTGATCGCCGCCAGCAGGGCGTAGCCCATCTCAGATTTTGAGGCGGCGCCGAAGACCACGCGCTCCACTACCCGCGGCCCGAGTTCGGCCTCCAGTTGGGCGATGATCGGCGCGCCTATGCCGGTGGCGTCCGCGCAGAGGCGCTCCAGCCGCCAGGCGCGTGCCGCCGCGATCACCCCGGACTGCATCAGCAGGTACGGCTGGCCGCGCCAGGCGATGTGGGCCACCACCTCGCATCGCCCGCTGTGCGTCCGCGCGATCGTGAGCACCGTGGCGTCCGCGTATTCGCCGTCGCCGCCGAAATCGAGCCCGGCGACGTAGCGTTCGCCGGGCTGTGGTCCGGCGAGCGGCGGATGCTCGCCCAGCAGTGCTTCGAGGTGCTCGCCGCTGAACAGTCTCCCGGCATCCTGGGCGGCGACCAGTTCGTACTGGCTGAGAAAGAGCGGATGGTTCCGTCCGAGCCGTTCGCGCTCTGATTCCACGTAGCGCCCGTACTGCGGGTTGCCCACCGCCACCTGACGCCAGCTCACTTCGTAGTGCAGACGCACCTCGTCGTCTGTGACGCGCCGGGCATCGATCGCGCGATTGCGCTGCACGGCCTGCTCGAGCAGAGTGCCGCCGTCCCACGGCGTGCCGAACATCAGCGTCGAGGCGTTCGTGGACGCGGCCATCGGGCGGAACTGGCGGTTGAACCAGTCCCGGTCGAGTTCCTGAGCTTCGTCCGCGATGATCGCGATGGAAGCGGTGTGACCGGCGACGTGCGCGGCCGGCGATCCGCTCAGAAACACGGCCGAGGCCGCGCCCAGCGTGAGCGTCGATTCGGACAGGCCGTAGGCGGCCACGCTTTCCGGCAGCAGCCGCGCGGTCAGGTCCATCAGCTGGCGCGTGCGGTCCAGGCTGATCGCCGCCTGCGGATGGAGCGTTGGTGCGCAGATCACGATGCTCCCGCCGACATTCGCTGACTTCCGCAGGAGCATGGCGATCACGAACGCCGAGACCTCGTTCTTTCCTGCCTGGCGCGGGAACATGACGGTGAAGGTGGAGCCTGGTTCGCGGCCCATGCCTCGCAGTAAGGCCTCCGCGGTCTTCGCCTGATAGCCGCGCAGGGCGCCCATCTTCCTGATCGTGCGAGGCTTGCTCATCGCCTCAGAGTCCGCCAATACGCTCGAACTACCGAGGGGCGCGCGGCACTGCATGGCAGGGGTTTCCCTGCCGATGATTGAGTGGACGGCGGCACGAGAAGGGGTTTGGCGCCGGTCCGCGCCTCGCGGCGCTGCGCCAGGGAACGTTCATGCACTCTCCATCCACCGCCCGGCCCGCGGGCCCTTCTTTGTTCGATTCCTCCGTGGGCCGCCGCGTCAGTTGGCGCGCTAGGCTGCCTGGGTGCGGCCGATGAAAGTGCTCATCGCCGAAGACGATCCCGTCTCCGCCCTCCTCCTGCGCCGCACGATCGAACGCGAAGGCCACGAAGTCTCGGTCGCCGTTGATGGCACAGCCGCGTGGCAGAGCTTCCTCGAGGAACGGCCGCAGCTGCTCATCTCCGATTGGATGATGCCGGGACTGGACGGCCCCGAACTCTGCCGCCGCGTCCGGGCCATCACGGATGAAGGCGAGGCCTACACCTACGTCATCATGCTCACAGCCAAGGCCCAAGATTCGGACCGCAGCGAGGCGATCGCCGCTGGCGTCGATGACTTCCTGGCCAAACCGTTGAACCGCGTGGAACTCAGCGCCCGGCTGCGGGTGGCCCAACGGATCCTCACCTGGGAACTCCGCCTACGCCGCGCCAGCGAAGCCACCGCGGCCAGCGACAGGCGGTACCGCGAGACCTTCGAATCACTGCACGACATCCTCTATCAGACGGATCCGGCGGGCGTGATTACGCTGATGAGCCCCTCTTCGATGCGCCATACCGGCTATCAGCCAGACGAACTGGTTGGCACACCCGTTTCCTCTCTCTTTCCTAAGGGGTCGGACTTCGAAGGACTGTTGCAGGCGTTGCGGACCGATGGCGCCGTGAACGACTTCGAGGCGAGCCTCCAGCGCAGGGATGGCACGAGCGTCGCGGTCTCGCTCAACGTCGAGATCCTGCGCGACACGGCGGGCCTTGTCACTGCTTACCAGGGGACCGTGCGGGATATCCAGGCCCGCAAGACCGCGGAAGAAGGGCGCGACAGCATCTTCACGCTCTCGGTCGATATGCTCTGCCTGCTCGGGCCAGATTTCTCAGTGAAAGCGGCCAACCCTGCGTGGCAGGCGACGCTTGGCTACACCCCTGTCCAGGTCGTTGGTCGCCTGTTCCGCGATCTCGCCGTCCCGGATGGGCGGCCGATGCCAAGCCCCTCCGCCCATGTCGTGCACGAAGGGAACGGCCTGCGCGACGCCCGTTACCGCATGCGCCACGCGGACGGCAGCGAACGCTGGATCGAATGGAACGCCGCGCCGCCTTCGGAGACCGGGCTGACCTACGCCGTGGGACGTGACGTCAGCGCCGCCGTCCGCGCCCAGGAAGAGATGCAGGAGATGATGAATGCCATCTCATCGAGCGCCCAGGCGTTGGCCGAACAGGCGGCCGAGCTCGACCGGTTGCGCCTGGAAGCGGAGTACGCAGCCAACCACGACATGCTGACCGGGGCGATCAGCCGCCGAGCCTGGTTCGCCCAGGCCCCGCAGGCCAACCCGGTGGCCGTCGCCATCTTTGATATCGACTTCTTCAAGCGTGTGAATGACACGCACGGCCACCCGATCGGTGACCTGGTTCTGCGCGAAGTGGCCTGGCGGTTGGAGGGCACGATGGCGGACGGCGCGGTTGTGGGGCGGGTCGGAGGCGAGGAGTTCGCTGCCTACTTCGTGGGTGGGTTCGCCGCCGCCCGCGAGATGGCGGAAGCGGCAATTGCGGCGATTGCCGCCTCGCCAATCGTGCTGCCATCCGGTGAGCAGCTCTCGATTACGATCAGCGGGGGCCTCGCCCCGTGGCGCGTCAGCGGCGCCCACGAAGACGACCTCGCCGCCACCTACGACGAAGCAGATCGCGCGCTCTATGCTGCGAAAGCGGCGGGCCGCCGGCGTCTGACCGTTTACGGCCGCCGTGCTCCTACCGCGGCGTAGACCAGTGCTGAGTGCTGAGTGCTGAGTGCTGAGTGCTGAGTGCCGGCGCAGGATCCTGCCTAAACCCGGCCCCTCCACACTCCCGCACTCAGCTCACTCCGCCAGCCGCGCCAGCCACGAGTGTCCCGGCTGGACGAGCGAGATCGCTTCCCAGAGCCAGTTCCGCTGGTCTCCGGTGAGGTGCGGCAGAACGGCGAGGAAGTCGAGCTCGTCGTGAGGGCGAGGATCGACCCGCGGACTGTCGCGCCACACATCGGGATGGGCCTTGTAGAAGATGACCACTTCCGGACTCACCGCGGGCAAGCCCCATGGCGATTGCTGAAAGCAGTGGTCCATCGGCAGGGTGATGCGTGGCTCGCGACTGAAGACCCAGTCGCCTTCCGAGCGTTCGTTGAGGATTACTTCGAGGTTGAAGCCGGGGCCGTTCCCTGTGGTTGGGTCCGCCGAGGCCGAGCCCTGAGGGCGGGCGTGGATATGCGCGGGAAGGTCGAGCCGGCGGCCGTTCCAGGGCTCGCTGCTGTCGTCCGCGACGTTGTCATCGTGGCCGACCAGTTGCCAGCCCGCCAGGTGATCGAAGAGGGCGCGCTGATCGTCTTGAAAGACGGTGATATCGATGTCGTGGTGTGCGCGGGTCTGGCCGCCGAGCCAGGCATCGACGGCCCAGCCGCCGCAGAGGAACCACTTGGGACGGAACCCGGCCATCAGTTCGGCGACGCGGGCGACGGGTTCGGGACAGTCAGGAAAAGAAGAAGGCACGAGTGAGTTACTCCAGGGCATGCGCCATGCCCCGCGATGATTGCCGCGGGGTCATAATCGAGCGTGCGCCAGAGGAAGAGAGCCGAGTCGTCGGGCAGCGTCACCAGAGGGGACGCGATGCGATCAACCGAGGGGGGCGAGGCTCATCCGGCAGGCGCGTGGGGAGGTGAGAACTGACGAAGTGATTGCTAACATGTGGATGAGCCTCCGGTGTGGATAGTCGTGACCATCCAGGGAACGATGGTCCCTGAGGCGCGAGCATAGGAACGGCGCGCCCGGAAGGCAAGCCCGTTGTCGGCGGTCCGGCGGG
>JBDSJC010000113.1:0-3301 GCA_039917655.1 Tepidiformaceae bacterium | reverse complement strand
GACGGGTGCGGATTCTCTCTCAGGAGCCATGGCTTGAATGGTGACATACAAAACGCTTATGCTGCGGAGGGAGAGGGGAGAAAAGGCAGTTCGACAATGGCCCTCAACTAACGCCTTCTTTCTTAGCGTAGTACTAGCCGCTCAGCGGAACTCGTAGGTGATGCCGGCGAGCCCCGTGAACGACGCCTGGAAGTCAAGCTCTACGGGTGTGGCA
Source organism: Tepidiformaceae bacterium (assembly GCA_039917655.1). Lineage (GTDB taxonomy): Bacteria > Chloroflexota > Dehalococcoidia > Tepidiformales > Tepidiformaceae > PNKC01. The sequence goes on along the minus strand of JBDSJC010000113.1, from coordinate 3,087 downwards.
TTGTCAGGGACAACAAATGCGGCGCGCACCGTGGCGGTTGTCCGACCGGAGATGCTTTGTGGCGCGCCTCCGTTGCCGACGACGACGAACTCGGGGCCAACGCGGTGCGCCTTGCCGTCGAAATACTTCAGCTCGGCCACGTCCACCGGCACTCTGATCGAAGAACCGCCGGTGTTGCGGATCGACCATTCGAAGACGACGACCTTCTCACCGGTGCCGGGCTTCAGGAGCTGGACGAGCGAATCGCCGGGATCATAGGCGCGGCTGAGGGAGATGAAGACGCGGTCTCCGCCACGGGTGTAGGCGACAACGTTGATTGCCTGGCCCTGGAGCAGCGCCGAATACTGGATCGGCTGTTTCTGGGAATTGTTGCCAGCGATGACGGCTGCGGTGATCGCTGCCACGAGTCCCGCAGCGAGTATTCCGCCGCCGATGCCGGACCAGACGACCGTCTTGTTCCCGCCAGGACCGGCGTTCGCAGAGAGAGCGTACGGCGGATAGCGGTCGTTTAACGAGGCGAGGTAGGTTGTCACGCGGTAGTGCCAGCGCATCACGCCGGTTGCAAACCCGAATAGTCCACGCGGGTAGCTGCCAGTGAAGAGGATGCCGAACCAGGCGATCACCGTGACCACAAAGAGCGCGGCCTGGAGCGCCCCGAGGACGAAGAAGTGCGGGACCAGGAGGATGAGCTTCCAAAAGAGGACGCGCCAGCGGCTTAGCTGGCCCTCTGACGGCTCGGCGAAGGTGAGGCTGACCGGGCTGGAATCGACGTCGAAGCTTGGGTACTTATCTGTCTGTAAGAGGGCGTAGGCCTGGAAGCGGGCGATGTAGGCCATCCCGCCGGTGGTCGCCGCGAACAGCCACCGCGGGTACTTCTTGCGCCAGAACACGGTGACCCAACCGATCGGTACCAGGCCGTAGAACAGCAAGGTCTGGACCGCGTAGAGGAAAATCAGGGCCGGGATTATCAGCGGCAGCCTGAGCAGCGTCTTCCAGCGGCTGAGCCGCGCCGGGTACTCCACCTCGTAGGTGACGGGGTAGGGCTGCTCGACGCTCGGCGGCATCGTAGGCGTGGTGGTTTCCGGGAGAGAGTTGGCTAGCGGTGGATGTTCGTCCAACGAGGATGACGCGAAGGCGCGCGCCTTCTCGGCCTCGAACTCTTCATCCGTGAGCGCGCCCGCCGCGTGGAGGGAGGCAAGGCGTTCGAGGTGCGTGGCCAGGTCGCTTGCGTCGCTCATGCGGGGAGTCTACTTTCGAAAGCCGTTCGCGCCAGCGGGGTATGGAGAAGCCGCCCCGGCGGGGTGGCCTCTGGGGAAGCTGCAACGCTGTCGAGCGCCTAGCTGAGGCTGAAGGGCGGGTACTCATCCGTTACGAGGAGGACATACCCCTGCGCGCGCATCGTCCAGCGGAGGTACCCGGCGATGAAGGTATGAAGACCGGGGGCGACTGAGCCCGTGAAAAGGGCCATCAGCCAGGCGACGAAGACGACAACGCCGATCACGTAGTTGAGGACGCCGAGGATGAGGTAGTGGGGAATGGCCATCAGCAGCCGGAAGAACACGGTGAGGCGATTGCGGCCTTCGATCTGCCCCTGCACGGAGAGGCGCACCGGGTAAGCCGGGTCCGCGTCAAGGGAGAACGACGGGGACTTGTCCGTCAAAAGGTAGAGGTAGCCGCTGAGCCGCGAAGAGAACCGCAGGCCACCTTCGGTGAAGTTCATCATGCCGGCCGGGTACTTCCCAGTGACCAGGATGACGACCCAGGCGATGAGCGCGACGATTTGCAGGCCGATGCCAATGACGATGCCGAAGAGCATCGCGGGGATGGCGAAGATGATGCGGATCAGGACACTGAGGCGGTTCTGTGGCTGCGGTTCGTCAACCTCAAGGCTGACCGGGTATGCCCCGGAGGACATGGTCGCGGACATCGTAGTAATTGAGCTACCTCGCAGCCGGGCGTCTATATGCGCCCCGCGCCGGACCGGTGATGACGGTCATTGGAGTTGTACGCTTGCTTACGTCGGATTGTAAAGCGCGCGCAGGGACAAGCGGGGATCCGGCGGAAGAAAGGGCGGGATCGCCCTAACGGGAGGTAGTCGATAGCCACGCCGGCGTTGGCGCCCATCGCGTCCAAGGTTCACGCGCCGCGTTGGTGCCCACCAAACTGCCTTCAGGTGGCTATTGACTGCGCTGAGCGCCTGAGCGCTCCAAGAATTCTTCGATCGAGGCCGAAGCTTCCCGCAAGATGGAGCGCAGCAGGCTCCGATCCACGTCCCGGCCGCCATGCACCGGTACTGGAACCCAGCGGCCATCAGGATGCTTCAGGATGACGTGGCTTCCGCGTTGGCGGGCATCTTTGAAGCCGAGCCGATTGAGTGCTCGAACAACCTCAGCCGCACGCAGCACCGGAAGAGCGGTCAAACGGCTATCTGGTGAACTCCAAGGAACTTCGGCGGATCGTCCGCGTCCTCGCCCAACTCTTCTAAGCACAACGCCAAGACTTCTTTGATGTTCTCCATCAGATCGTCCAAGTCCTTGCCCTGTGTGAAGCAGCCACGCACGGCCGGCACCCTGCCAATGAGGTAGCCATCTTCGCCTTGCTCAACGATTACCGTCTATTCGCGCTTCAGGGACGTTAGCTTACCACCGCCAGGGTGTGTCTCGACGCTCAAATGCGGCTAACTCGCTGGTCAGCGCAGAAGTCGTAGGAACTCGGGCTGAACAATCCGTGTTTGGCGAAGGATCTCCGCCAACAGGTCCGGTCTATATCCTCGCCGCCGATGGATGGGAACCACGGTCCTCCCTCCGTCGGCATGACGGAGGCGAGCGTGGCTGCCTTTCTGGCAAATTTGTTCGAATCCCGCAGGTTCAAGCGCGGCGATGAGCGGGCAGCAGGCTCCGACGGCAACCCGGTGGGCGCCGATAGATTCCGCGTCGTCCGCGGGCCCATCGTCGTCGTTGTCTTGAAGGATGAGTTCGATGGCCTCCTTCAGGCGTTCGAGTAGCTGGTCCAGCGTCTCAGGCTGCGCGCATGAACCAGGCGTTCAGTGGGTCAGCGACCGGGGCGCCGGCTGGCTCGTCGGCGATG
>JBDSJC010000112.1:0-22573 GCA_039917655.1 Tepidiformaceae bacterium | reverse complement strand
CCGGCCTCGCTGAGGATCGATTGAGCGGCAAGCACCGGCACCGCCAGCACTACCAAACCGGCGCCCTCGACGGCCTCCTCAAGGGAGCCGACTTCCCGGTCCAGGGCGCCCATTTTCTTCGCCTGGCGGGCGTTTGCGCGGTCACGGTCCGCGCCCACGACCTCGAAGCTTCGTTCTTTACGGGCGCACAGATTGAGCCCGATCGACGTGCCGATCAGCCCGGTGCCGATGATCGCGATTCGCGAGTTCGCCATGTGGTCCCCAGGGGCAGATCAGATTCAGTTTGCGGCGTCTGCCTGTTGGAGTAAGGCTAGCACACGATCCGTTCCGGGTGGCGCGTGGTGAAGGCGGGTAAGTTCCGCCACGGCCGGGGCTGCGCCGGCCTCCAAAAGCAGCCGAGCCCCAGCCACGCTGTGGTCCGCGCTGCGGGCCATCGCTCGCCGGATTGCGAGGCGCGAATTTGGGGCGGCGAGACGCTTTTCCATTCCAGCGTAGCCTGCCAGTACCCACGCTACGCGGTCCGCGCGACGTTGCTGCCCCTTGGCCACATCGTGGACGAACGCCGCGACGATGAGGTCAATTGCGGTTTCGCCGCGTTCCAGCAGCCAACGGGCGGTGCCCGCGCTGTGGGCGATGTCTCGCGGGTGCTGACCGCGAAAGAGCGCGAGAAGAGGACCATCGAGGTAGCGGGAGGCGAGTTCGAAATCGGCGCCAGTGGGGAGAGCAGATGCCTGGCGGAACTGGCGCAGGCGCTCGGGCACTAGACGATCACGTTGAAGATGAGGCTGCTCACGCGCCCAAGGAACCAGCCGAGCACGTTGTACTGCGGCGCGACCCAGCTGAGGACGAAAAGCGACATAAGAATGCCTGGCCCCCACTTGCTCAGCTTGTCGAGTTCGCGCGAAAGCTGATCCGGGAGGAGGCCCACGGCCACCTTGAAGCCGTCCAGCGGCGCGATGGGGATCAAGTTGAAGACTCCGAGCAGCACGTTGATGTAAATCGTAAAGACGAGGAAGAGGCCGAAGATTTCGACCCCGCTGGCGCTCCGAATGTTGTCGAAGCTTGCGACGGAATCGATCAGTCCAAGTTTCAGGGGGAGCGCCGCCAACGCAGCGAAGAAGAAGTTCGAAAGCGGCCCGGCGGCGGCCACGATCAGGTTGCCACGCTTTACGCCGTTGCGCAGGCGATAGGGGTTGACCGGCGTCGGCTTGCCCCAGCCGAACCCGATGAGGAGAAGCAGTACCGTGCCGAGCGGGTCCAAATGGCGGATGGGGTTGAGGCTCACCCGTCCGAGCCGCTTGGCTGTGTCATCGCCCAATTCGTTGGCCGTCCAGGCGTGGCTAAACTCGTGGAATGCGATGCCCGTGACGAACGCGAAGCAGAAGGCAGCAAGGTAGGCGAACAGCGCGGACGGGTTGTCGGAAAATTCGTTAAGGAATCGGAGCATTCGCGAGAAATGTTAGCACAAGTGCGCGATTTCGCCGGAAAGCCGCCCTTTTTGATTGACGCAAACGGATCGCGTTAGTACCTTCCCCGAGTCGAGGGTGACATTCCGGCCGTTTTCGAACGGATGGAATCGGCGCTTTCGTGCTCGGGGGAATTCGTTTCCACGAGCTGAGAGACGGTACGCCGCGGGGGTACCGGCACTCGGTCAAGCAGCCGGGGGTGGCACGCGAGAGCCATTCCTGACCGCCGGAGCTGGATGCCCTTTCAGGGCGCCTGGCAACGTCAGCGCGAGGTAGCCGTGTGTTAGTACCGCCCGTCCGTGGACACGGATTTTTCCTGCCGCCCGCCCTCGAACCGGTGTTGATGGGCGCCTTCGCAATCGCTGTGACGATTCTCGCCTGGGCGGTCTTCGGCGCCTCCTCCATCTCGAACGACGACTCCTACGCGGCCCTGCCGCTGGTGAACGCCGCTGAGATCCGTTCGATGGCGTACTTCGCACCCGACCACGAGAGCGACCTGCTGTACGTCCGCCAGGTGGGTGAATCAGCGCCAGGCCGAGTGATCGGCGCTTTCCACTCAACCTTCGCATTGCACGCTCGGGGCGCCGCCTCGCCGCTTGGCGATTCGCTGGCCGTGCTTTCGGTTTCGCCTTCGAGCAGCCCGCATGCCTCCCTCAGTCTCGTGGCGCTGCCCGGCGGCGGGATGCGTGCGGTCGTGGAGCCGCTCGATTACCTTTCGCCCCTCGCCTGGTCGCCGGACGGCAGCCGGTTGGCGGCGCGCCGCTCTTCGCTCCCAGACGATGCTGGGCGGGTGTCGGCCGAACTCGTCGAAATCTCGATCGCAGATGGCTCGGCAACGGTTGTGGCGCGGCTAGAGAACGTGTTTGACGTGATCCCGGTGGGCTACAGCCTGGACAGCACACGTCTGTTCGTGGTTGCCCTCGATCAAGCGGGTTCCACGCTCTGGGCAGAGCGAGAGGGACGCCTCCAACGGGTCGCGAGCCTCGGCCCTGGACGGACACGCGACTGGTCGCTGAGCCCCGACGGCTCGCGTTTGGCGTACATCGAAGCCGTGGGGGCGCGTGAGTTGGCGTTCGCCGGCCGCACGCTGATCATCGCCACCGGCGCTGTCTCGTCCAACGTGGCCAGCGCAAACCAGTTCGGGGCAGCGTGGTTGCCAGGTTCCCAGGTGCCGGTGTTTGGCGGACCGGGCGGCTCGCTGCGGCTTTCGCACAACCCCGACGATAGTGCTTACGTTGTCCCGCAGCGTTGGTCGCCAGATGGGTCCACCCTGGTGGGCGCCGTCTATTCCACTACGAACGACGGTCCTGGCGGCTCCGCGCCGTCCATCGAATTCGTCACCACCGCCAGCCGAACGCAGCTCAGTAACCAACTGGGGGCCTCGTTCATCGGCTGGGTCCGGGACTTGAAATGACCTTGCGATACGCGGGAGATTCTATTTGGCAATAAGCATTCGCTCAAGACCGGCACGAAGCCATCTCCAATACGTCTTCATCGGGGCGACGGTCCTTGCGGCGTTCGCGGCAGTGTTGCCGATCGCGGCCGCGATCATCACCGGGGCAGGGCTCAAGGGTTCAACGAAGACCGCATTCGCGAGCGCCCCGAGCGGTAGCTACGCCGTCGTCTCGCGTCCCGAGGAGGAGTACGACGTGGTCGCTGTGACCCCCGCGGGTGGCGGCGAGGCAGTCGAAGTTGCGCGTGTACCACACCTACCCGGCTTCACGGCCAGCGGCTCTGTCTCTCCGAACGGGAAGCAACTCGCGCTCGTGACCGTTGACGCTGGCTCGCCGACCAGGCCGGAAGCCTCGCTCCTCTTGCTTGACCTCGAGTCCGGTGAGACGAAGCACCTGGCGGGCGATGTTGGTGCGCTGCAGACGGCAGTTTGGTCGTTGGACGGACGTTCGATCGTCGTGACGCGGGAGGTAGATGGTGGGAAAGCACGGCCTAACGTCCGATTTCTTCGAGTTGCGGTGAGGGACGGCGCAGCGGCGGAGTTGTTCGACGTGCCCGCGCCGCTGGGCGCCTACGCGATTGGCTTTGATTTGGCGGGCGTGCTAATCAGCGTCAGCATCGACGGCTCGGGCTCGCACCTTGTTCGGAACGGCGCGGAAATTGCCCTGCTGAGCCCGCAGATCACCCGCGATTGGCGGCTGAGCCCGGACGGCGCCCAGGTGGCGTTCATCGAAGCCAACCTGGAGAGCGGGCTTCGCTACGTCGCCCGCACTCGGAACGTCGATGGCAGCGAAGGGCGCGAAGTCGAAGGGCAGAGCGGGGCGGCGACTCAGCAACTGGGTGCTGCGTGGAAACCCGGAGCCGGATCAGCCACGTTTGGCCGCGAACCATCGAGCGCGGCGCGATCCACGGAGATCGGCGAGACGCAGGCGCAATCGCAATCCCTTTCGGTCGGGGGGTTTGATGTCCCTCTGGAGTACGCGCCGGACGGATCAACGCTCAGCGTCACCCACTGGTCCGGGAGCAGCTTTAGCCAGCCGGGCTCCCCCACCCTCCAGTTGATGGCAGGTTCTAACCGCATCGATGTCCCGAACTTCACAAGGTTCTACGGATGGGCCGCACGCTAGCTCGCGCGGGGATGCTCGCCCTGCTCACGGTGGCCGCGTTGGCGTACGCGTTTTGGAGCCCCGGCGTTAGCCGGGCGGACCACCTGGCCTGCCACGCGCCGTTCCATGGCTTCGATTTCGATACCTACGAACTCGAAGACTACATAACTGGCTACAACCAGGCGATCGAGTTGGCGGCCGCGGGTAAGGCGATCCCGCCTGCCTACACGCTCTCCAGTGGCGAGACGATCGATGTCACCTACCAGGGCCTCGAGAGCGGCCTGCGGACCGGCCGTACACCGGCTTCGACCGCGCGGCCAATCCCGCCGAGCCTCTACAAATCGATCGCCTGGGTGGAATCGGCTGCTGGGGCCTGGGGGAACGCGAGCGGCAGCGTGCCGTTCGGCGGGGTCGGTGCGACGCTGCTATCGACTGACTGCGGCTACGGCATCGGCCAGATTACGAGCGGCATGGGCCACGCAGCGGCCCCGCCCGCGCTTGAATTCGGCGTGCCGTCCGCTCGCCAGGCGATCATCGGTACGCATCCGCTGTTCAACATCGCGGAGGGCGTGCGGATCCTCGCCGATAAGTGGAACAGCGCCCCGAACTTCCGCCCGATCGCCGGCACCGGTGACCCGGCGGCGCTCGAAGACTGGTACTACGCCATCTGGAGCTACAACGGCTTCGCCTTCAGCAACCACCCCCTGAACCCCGGTCGCAATCCGCTGCGAGGCGATGTTTGGCATTGCAACGACAAGACGGCCCCCGGCTTCGGTACGTTTGTGCGAAGCGATTACACCTACGAGGAGTTGGTCTACGGCTGCCTGCGCTACCCGCCCGCCAAGCCCGTGGCGGTTGTCTCGGCTCAGGCCAATCCCGGCGAGAGCGTGGCCGTGGCCGGTGGCCCATTCGCGGTTGGCGACCTTGTGATGGTCACCGGGACAGCCCCCGAGTGCTTGAAGATTCGCGCGACGCCGCTCACCGCGCAACTGGCCTGCGTTGCTGATGGCACGCAGTTGGAAATCCTTGGTGGGCCGCAGGTGGGCGTAAGCCAGAACTCGTTCTGGAACGTAAAGATCGCCTCAGGCGCGAGCAAGGGGGTGGTTGGGTGGGCGGCCGATGGTTTCCTGACGAAGTTCGTTGCGCCGCCTCCCCCGCCCGTCATCCCCCCGCCGACCATCCCGCCCGTGTCTCCCGCGAATCGTTACTGGCTTCCCCAGGGTTTCGTCATTCCTGACTTCGGCGACCCCCGGGTGGCGGCGGCATTCGCTCCTCAAAACTTCCTGGATTGCCAGGACGGCGGGTTCGGTGGCGGCTGCCCAAGCATGGACTACCCGACGACGCTCCCCGAGCGTGGAGTGACAACCCACCAGGACAGCACTCCAGCGGTGAGCGCCGGGTTGATTTCGAAATTCCTGGGCGACCCGAAGCTCCAGTACAGCGGCCCGACATCGCTTTCGCTGAGCGTCACGAGCAGCGGTGCGGCGACGAACGGTGTGGTCATAGTGAAAAACGTCGGGACGTGGCTCGCGCCCTTCCGGGTGCGCACCACGGCAGACTGGATCGTGGTCCAGCATCCTGGCGATTCGACGCGTACGATCGATGGGAGCGTGGCGATCGGCGCCGAAGCGGACGTCGTGACGCAACAGGCGACGGCGACAAAGCCGCGGATCGCGCACAAAGGCAACGACAGTGTGCTCGTCATCACGGTGAACCCCAGCTTCCTCACGCCCGGAGTGGGCATGAGCGGCAAGGTCTATATCGAGCCGCTGCTCGGCGGAGGAGGCGTGTTCGTGATCGATGTCACGGTGGCGGGCGGGGCGACGCAAACGCCGGGGTTGAACCACAAGAACGTCGTTCCGAACGTGGCGAGCGATTCGCCTTAGGTCATCGCACCGCGATGTTGCTTCGGTCAGTGGGCGGCGTGGGCCTCGTCCATCTGCTTCTTGTGCTCCGCGACTACCCTGGCGGCGATGTGCGCGGGCACCTCGCCGTAATGGTCGAACTCCAGTTCGAATGCGCCGCGTCCCTGGGTGATAGAGCGAAGGTCACTGGCGTAGCGCTGCACCTCGGCGAGGGGCACCTCGGCTTCAATCACGCTCATGCCGCCGTCCGGGTTTATCCCGTGGATCTTCGCCCGCTTAGTGTTCAGGTCGCTTACCACGTCGCCGGCGTGGGCTTCGGGGGCGAATACCCGGATCGTCATCACCGGCTCAAGGAGGGCGCCGTTTGAACCCGTCAAAGCCTCCTTCAGGGCTTGCGAGGCGGCGACCTTAAACGCCATCTCGTTCGAGTCCACCGGATGATGCTTGCCATCGATCAGTACCACGGCGCAGTCCGTCAGTTCGTAGCCAGCGAAGACGCCGCCTCGCGCGGTTTCGAGCACGCCTTTCTCGACTGCCGGGATGTACTCCCTCGGTACCGAACCGCCGACAACCTTTTCCTTGAATTGCAGCCCGGCGCCGCGTTCCAAAGGTTCCACCTGGAGGTGGACGCGGGCGTACTGCCCGTGTCCGCCAGTCTGTTTCTTGTGCGTGTAATCCGCCTCGGCGCGTTTTGCAACGGTCTCGCGGTACTGAACGCGGGGCAGCGTCAGCTCGACATCGACGTTGAACTTTCGCCGCAGCCGCTCGATGGTGACGTCGAGGTGGGCATCCCCGAGCCCCGCGAGCACGATCTCGCCCGAAACGTCGCGGCTGAGCCGGAGTCCTGGGTCCTCTTCCAGCAGGCGCTGGAGGCTTGGGCCGAGCTTGTCCACGGCCGCCTTCGAAGTTGGATGGACGGCCATGCTGTAGACGGGGTTTGGGAAGGAGATCTCGGGCAGCGTGACGACGTGTTCTTTGGAGCAGAGGGTGTCGGCGGTCTGCGTATGCGCGAGCTTGGCCACCACGCCGATGTCCCCCGCGCGCAGCTCCGAGACGGCCTCCTGCTCCTTGCCTCTCTGGACGTAGACCGTGCCCAGGCGCTCATCGACGTTCTTGTTGGCGTTCCAGAGGTGGCTGTCCGATTTCACCGTGCCGGTGACTACCCGCAGGTAAGTGAGGCGCCCAACGTACGGGTCGGCGGCGGTCTTGAACACGAGGACGACGGGCGGCGCCGAAGAGTCGGCGAGGAGATCTTCGTCGCCGGCGTGGATCGTCTCGCGGTCGAGGGGAGAAGGACCACTGAAGGCGATATTGTGGAGCAGCTGGCGGACGCCAATCTGCTTTGCCGCCGAGGCGCAGGCAACGGGGATGATCAGCCCATGATCGAGGCCGCCGTGGAGTACTTTGCGCAGTTCGTCTTCGCTCAACTCCTCATCGGCGAAATACTTCGCCATCAGCGCTTCATCGGTCTCGACGATGCACTCGATCAATTCTCCGCGGAGCTTCTCGGCTTCGGCCATCATCTCGGCAGGGACGTCGATCTCGTCTCCGTCTTCTCCGAGGTAGGCCTTCATGTGAAGAAGGTCGACCACACCCTTGAAAGAATCGTGGGCGCCGATCGGAAGCTGGAGCGGAGTGACCTTCGGCCCCCATCGTTGGCGCAGCGCGGCGAGCACGCCTTCGAAGTTGGCGTTTTCGCGGTCCATGCGGTTGATCACAACCATCCGCGGCAGGCCAACGCGCTCGGCGATCTGCCAGGCGCGGTCTGTGCCCACCTCCGGCCCCGAGACTGCATCGACGACCACGAGCGCCATGTCCGCCGCCTGCGTCCCGCAGATCACTTCGGAAACGAAGTCCGCGTAGCCTGGCGTATCGATGAAGTTGATCTTTCGATCTTCCCACTGCACCGGGACGAGCGAGAGGTTGAGGCTGAACTTTCGCTTATGTTCGTCCTCGTCGTAGTCGCTCAAGGTGTTCTGATCTTCGATTGTGCCGAAGCGGCTGATGCCGCCGCTGACGAACATGGCCGCTTCAGCGAGCGTGGTCTTCCCGACGCTGCCGTGACCCATGAGGACGACGTTGCGGATATCTTCGGTTGCGTAGACCTTCATGGACACCACCCTTCAGCAAAGAGACGCGAGCCGTAGTGCCCGGATTCTACGCAACCGGGCCGGGCCTGTCGCCCATTCATTTCGCGCAATCCCCGCCCGCGATTCGCGTTGCGACAACCTCCGTCGCGATTGGCCGAAAAGATGGGCGGCGACACCGCTCACCAGTCTTCGCAGATAGCCTCTCGCGGGTCGCGCCGATAGACTACGGAGACCCGCACGAATGTTCTCACCATGATCGATACCTTTGTCGCCCTTGACCTCGAAACCACCGGCCTGGACCAGGAGAGCGACCGCATCACGGAGATCGGGGCGTTGCGCTTTCGCGCGAACGGGGATGTAGTCGAGGCGTTCGAGACGCTGGTAAACCCCGGCCGGGAGATCCCCTACTTTATCGAGACGCTGACGGGCGTGACGAACGCCGCGGTCAGCTCGGCGCCGGGTATCGCCGACGCCGGCCAGAGGTTGCTGGCGTTTGCGGGACGCGATCCAATTGTTGGCCAGAACATCAATTTTGACCTCGGCTGCTTGCGGCGCGAAGGGATTCACCTCCCTTCCGAGGGGATAGACACGGCCCATCTTTCGCGCCTGCTGCTGCCGGGACGCGAGAAGCGCGGACTGGTGGGCCTGGCGAACAGCCTCGGCGTTGAAGCCGGCGTGCACCACCGTGCGTTGCCCGATGCACGAACCGCCGCCGCGATCTTCGTCGCGCTCGTACGCATCGCTGGTGACCTGCCCGAGAACGAGCGTTTCCAACTCGCGCGCCTGGTTTCTATGGACAATCTGGTGCTCGCAGAAGTGATCGGCGGCGCTGAGTGGTCCAACACGCCGTTAACCGAGCGGCGCTTGCCGACGGTGCAGCCGGCAAACGCCTACCCGAGCCTGACCAGGCGTGAACCGCGACTGCCGACCCCGGCGGCGGCGGTCTCCGAGGCGTTTGATGCCGCTTCCAACGTGATTGAGCGCTTCGAAGAGCGGACCGAACAGCGCGAGATGGCAGAGGCGGTGCGTTCGGTGCTCTCTGAGGGCGGCCACCTGATGGTTGAAGCGGGCACCGGCGTCGGGAAGTCGCTGGCCTACCTCGTGCCAGCGGCACTCCATGCCCTGCGGAATGGCGAGCGCGTGGTGATTTCGACGAACACCCACCAACTACAGGAACAGCTCCTGACGAAGGACATCCCAGCGCTGAAGAAGATCCTGGTGGCGGCCGGAGCGATTGAAGAAGAGAGCGACTTACGCGCAGCGGTGCTCAAAGGCCGCTCCAACTACCTCTGCCTGCGCCGCTGGGTGGCGAGCTATGGCGCAGGACTCGCCGATGCCGACTTCGCACGGCTGGCGGCATCCATGCTGCTGTGGCTCCCGCAGACCGAAACCGGTGACCGCTCGGAACTGAACCTCGATTCGAACGAACGCCAGACGTGGGCACGTTTTTCCGCGCAGGACACGGACTGCCTGGCGCGACCGAACAGCTATGTCAGGGAGGGCAACTGCTTCCTCCTGCGGGCGCGCAAGACGGCGGAATCGGCGCACATCCTGATCGTGAACCACGCCCTGCTGTTGGCGGATCTCGCCGCGGGCGGGAGCGCGATCCCGCAATACGAGCACCTGGTCATCGACGAGGCGCACAACCTTGAAGAGACGGCGACCAACCAGTTCGGCGGGAACATGAGCCGCCGGCGGCTGTTTGAAGCGCTGGACGGCGTCCACCGGCGATCTGGGCGCGATGCCAAGGAGGGCGGTGTGGTCGCTCTCCTCAAATCGTTGCCGCCGGGGCCCGTGGGCGAGGCCGTGAAAGCGCTGGCGGACGCGACTCTGCGGGCCGTGCTCTCTGCCGGCCCGTTCTTCGACGCGCTCGGGGCGCTGGTGCCACGTGGCGAGGATGAACGCTTGCTGGTCACCCGCGGCGTCCGCAATCGCGAGGAGTGGTCGCGCGCCGAGACCGCCTGGGGTCCGCTCGAACGCGCGCTGCGCGACGTGAACGTGGCCGCCTCAAGCGCGATTCACGTATTGACCATGACGGCGATGACGGACGCACCAGACGCCATCGCCGGTGAGATCGAATCGGCCGCCCGCAAAGTCGATGAGGCGCGCATCTTTGTTGAATCGCTGATGCCCAAAATGGACGACGAAATGATCGTTTGGGTAGGCCGTGAACGCGATACAACTGGCTCACTGAACGCCGCCCCGCTGGATGTTGGGCCGCGGCTCTGGGCCGACCTGTTTGCCAAGCGGCGGACGGTGGTGGCCACGAGCGCCACGCTGAGCGCAGCCGGAAGCATGGACTACGCCGCCAAACGGCTGGGCTTCGAAGACCCGCGCAAGCTGCAACTGGGATCTCCGTACGACTACCGGGCATCGACACTGTTGGCGGCCTTCACGGATGTGCCTGAACCGAACGCAGCGGGCTACACAGAGGCGGTCGCCGAGTCGGTCACCAAGCTGGTGCTGGCTGCTCAGGGACGGTCGTTAGCCCTTTTCACTTCACACGCGATGCTACGGCGGGTGGCCGAACTTGCTCGTCCGCAGCTGGAGGGCGAGGGCATCGTGGTGCTCGCTCAGGACGTGCAGGGCAGCGCGCGGCAACTCCAGGAGAACCTGAAAGAGAATCCTCGCTCGGTGATCTTTGGCACTCAGAGTTTCTGGGAAGGCGTGGATATTCGCGGGCAGGCGCTTTCGATGCTGATCATCACGCGCCTGCCATTCGCGGTGCCAACCGACCCTATCTACAAGGCGCGCTCCGAGCAGTACGACAGCCCGTTCGGCCAGTACGCCCTGCCGGGAGCGATCCTGAAATTTCGCCAGGGCTTCGGGCGTCTCATTCGGGACCGCGAGGACCGCGGCGTGGTTGCGGTGCTGGACCGGCGCATCTGGGACAAAGGCTACGGGTCGCAGTTCGTTTCGGCGCTCCCGGATTGCACGAAGATCAAGGCTGACTCCACGACAATCGCCGCGCGCGCGGCCGAATGGTTGGCGTGACTGTGCCGCAGCTCGAGTTTCCACTCAGCGGTTTCCGCTTCCGGCTAGAGCGCAAGACGGGCGGCGCATCGGTGATCCGGCGAACAGACCAGCTCCTGGTGGGGACCCTTGCACTGGAAGTCGAGTCAGAGACGCTCACGGTGAGGTCGCTCTGCATCGAACCCGCGTACCGAAGCTACGGTGCAGGCTCCGAGGCGGCGCAACTGCTGGTGTCTGCAGCGGGGGCCGCGGGTTTCGCATGTATTCGCGCCTGGGCACACCCACAACTCGGGCTCTCTGCCTACTTCTGGGGCAGGATGGGCCTGCGTCCCCTCCACGGCAAGGGTCCTGAAGGCGGGATCTGGTATGAGCGGCTGGCACTCTCAAATATCGAGACGGAGCGCTACTCGTAGGTTGCGGGCATCAACACCGCGCTCACATTGGCCGTCTGGTGCAAGGGCCACGTGCGGAGGCGCGGCGTCACGGCAAAAACCTCAGGCGGGCTCAGCCAGCTCCAGGACGTGCGAAGACCACACGATCGCCTCGCCGAGGGCGCGGACATCGGCACTGGCGTTCATCGCGTAGGCTGCGGCCCATTCAGGGTGCCTCGCAGCCGCAGCCACGCATGCCGTGGCAAGGACGTTCCCAGCCGTTTCCAGCGGTGCTCCGCCCATGTGCATGGCGATACGCATCGCCTCGACCAGCTGCTCGGGTGTCAGTGCGCATGATTGAATACTCATCGGTCGAACCTCTTCCTTGACTCTCTCCCCACTAACAACGAGTTTCAACCGATCTGTGTAAATTCTTGTTCCAATTCATCACCCAGACCGAGTGTTGCGAGCGGCCTCGTCCCGTTGGGAACGCCGGCTTCACCTCTACGCGACCAGCTTCCCGCACGATCCTGTGGCAATCTCGGCTTCGATAGAGGAGAAACGCTCGAATGGTCAAACAACTGGAAGCAGCAACCGTGGGCCAGGCCTGTCTGTTCTGCCGACGGATCGTCGAAGCGAACGAGGGGGCCCTAACGATCGCCGGTATCCTGGTCGCTCACGAACGTTGTGCCCGGAGTTTGCGCGGTGAGTGAGGCTCGCAGCAACTATCGATGGCTCGTAACGGGCCGGATGAGCGATGCGATGCACCACCAGGCGGCTGCGCCTGACGGCGAAGCGCTGCTGTACTACCAGCGCGCCCTCGAAGCGGAACTCGCGCAGGTTCGGCATGAGCTCACCCTGATCGGGCTTCCCACCCCGCCGGAACACACTAACGGACGCGCGCTGGGCGTTGCAGCCCACGTCTAGCGCGCTGCCGCCGGGGCATGGCGACTTGCAGAGGGGGCGGTTGAGCCGCTCGCCGTCGCCTTCTCAGCCCCCTCCCAGTTCCCCGGTGTTGGGGATTCGGGGCAACGCTCGGCTTCTTCTCTTCGGTGCTCTGACATTCCTTCTTCTCTTCGTGCTGTTCACGGTGCTGACGAAAGAGTTTGGCAGCGCGCAACTCGACCATCGGAGTCAGCGATTTGCCGAACGAGTGGCGGGTGGGGTGCTGCACTCGCTCTTTGCGTTTATCGAGCCCTTTGGGTCGCCGGTCATCAGCTCGTTCTTAGCGTTGGTCCTTGCTGGCGTGGTTGCGGCAAGACGGAGCGTGGCCGCGGGCGTTGCGGTGATCGCCGCCCTGGGGGTCTTGACGCTGATCGAGGGTCTCCTTCGTGTGCGGCTGGACGCCCTTCCCTGGGACCAGCTAGGGGCCTTCTTGGAGCATCCGCGGGGCTGGCACCTGGTCCACTCCGGCTATCCCAGTGGGCACACCGCACGGCTTAGCCTCCTGGTGGTGATCGCCGCGTGCACACTGACGTCCAGGCGACCCGCGCTCTGGGTGGTCGTATTGGTGACTATCACCTTCTGGATCAGCGTGCAGAGGGTCGAAGCAGGGCGCCACAGCGGGGCGGACGTCATTGGTGGAGCATTGCTCGGTTGGGGGCTTGGGCTCGCATACGCGGCAGCGGCGCCGTGGGTTGCTGGCATCGACCGCGGGTTAGGACTGCGCCCCCGGACGAGTCGTCCGGAGTAGGCCGGATCAAGAGCGACAGTCCGCCCTCGCCCAGCTTTCGTGCCGGCAGTGCTGGGTGATTCGAGGGTTCGCCGAGGGACTTCTGAGCGGCCTGCCCCGCACCATGTCCAAGTAGCAGTTAGGCAGAGAACCGTCGGTTTGAGGCCCCATCGCCCCGGATCATTTACGATGCCCTCGCAATCACGTTCTTGGAGGAACTTGTTTCATGGCAGTTCGACTTGATGGCCAGGTGGCCCTGGTAACCGGTGCGGGTCGCGGGCTTGGCCGGGCCTACGCTCTCGACCTCGCGAAGCACGGCGCGAAGGTCATCGTCAACGACTTCGGCGGCAGCGTTTCGGGCGAAGGCGCCGATGATTCCCCTGCACAGCAGGTGGTCAACGAAATCAAAGCGGCTGGAGGCGAAGCCGTCGCCAACCCCGGTGATGTGGGCAACTACGAAGACTGCTTCAACATGGTGAAGCTGGCGATGGACACCTGGGGCCGGCTCGATGCGGTTGTCGCCAATGCTGGCATCCTGCGGGACCTGGCCCTCCACAACATGTCGGAAAACGACTGGGACCTCGTCATCCGCGTCCACCTCAAGCAGTGCTACAACCTCATCCACCACTCGTGGCCGGTGTTCCGCCAGCAGTCCTACGGCCGTGTGGTCATGGCGACTTCGGGCTCCGGGCTTCTCGGCAACTTCGGGCAGGGGAATTATGGCGCAGCCAAGGCGGGCATGTACGGCCTCATGAACGTCGCCAAGATCGAGGGCGAGAAGTACAACATCCTCGTCAACCTCATTTCGCCCGGCGCTCACACGCGCATGACTTCGAATCTGGCGGGCAGGGATCCCAACGACGCCGAGCGCCAGCAGGTGATGGCCCCGGAACACGTCGCGCCCGCGGTGACCTACCTCTGCTCATCGCAGTGCGAGGAGAGCGGGATCTGCATCGATGCTTCCGGCGGGCACTATGGGCGAACGGCCATCGTCCGCAACGAAGGCTTGAGCTACGACCCGCATGGGTTCAAGGATGCTGACTGGTTCGAAACCAACTGGAAGGCGATTACGGACATCAGCGCCGCCAAGGCCCCCTGGAGCTTCCGCGAGTCTCGAGACGAGCACTACGCCGCCAAGAAGGCGTAAGCCTCCGCTCCGTCACCGTGCGTTGAGGGGCCCTTCTTCCCAGGAGGGGCCCCTTCGCGGTTTCCAGTTTCTCGCTTAACACGGGACAGCTACGCTATCGCCCATGTCAAAACCACTCGTTATTGGTCACGCCTGCGCCGCGGGAGAAGCGCCCGCAAACACCCTCGCCGGGGTCCGCGCCTGCCTTGATGCCGCCGCCGACGCCATGGAGATAGACGTCCAGCTTTGCGCCGATGGTGTGCCGGTGCTGATGCACGACGAAACGGTGGATCGCACCACTGATCTCTCGGGACCCGTGCGGTCGTTCTCACTTGCGTCACTCCAGGCGGCGAACGCGGGAGACGGCGAGCATGTGCCGACGCTTGCTGAGGTGCTCGCGCTGGTGGCTGGCCGTCTGACGGTGATGTGCGAGTTGAAGGCGACCTCCGGCGAGCCCGAGCACGACCAGCTCTGCGTGGACGCTGTGCTCGCGGACATCGAGGGGCACAACGCTCGGACGTGGACGGCCATCCACTCGTTCAACCCGGAGATGGTGGCACGCGCGCGGGCCACTCAGCCTCGCGTCTCCGCGGCAATCATCAGCTCGAATGTCACTGGTGACGCGGTGGAGCGCCTACTGGGGGCGCTGTTGAAGCGGAACGGCCAGGCAGTCTCCATTCAGCACAACTGCATCACGCGCGAATTGATCGTGGCAGCGAAACGGCGGCAGATCACCGTCTGGACGTGGACCCCGGACACGGAGGCCGATTGGGCGCGAGTTACCGAAGCAGGGGTGGACGGCATTATCACGAACTTGCCGCACAAGTTGCGTGCCTGGCTGGAATCGCGCTGAAGACGCCTGTTACCAGCTCCCGCCGCCACCACCACCACCGCCGCCGCCGCCGCTCGAACCGCCACTGAAACCTGAACCGCCACCCGATGAACTTGGCGAACTGGCGATCGTGCTTCCCACCGAGGACGAAAAGTGCTGCAACCCGGCGGAGAAGGCCACCACCTGGAACGGCCGGGAGCCTGTGTACCAGCTGCTGGTGGACTGCGCGGCGTCGTTCTCCAGTCCCTCGAAGGCCTTCGCCCACTTGCCCACGCACCCAAAGACGATGGCGAAGGGGAGGTATTTCGCGAAGATGTTCTCCTGCTCGTTGAACTCCTGGCGGCGCGTTTCGGCGGTGCTGATGTAGAGGCGAAAGCCGAGCACACGGCGCAGCGCTTCGCTACCGGTGGCCGTTCGGCTGGCCATCGCCCGAGAGAGGACCGCGAGTACCAGGCCAGCGAGGATGACAGGCGTGCCGATCAACGCACGGCCAAGGAAGTAGCCTGAAAGAAACGAGAGCGCGAACCCCAGGATGAGGACGCCGAAGCCGGCAAATGTCCACGCCGCGCGCGCCGTCTCTGGCTTCTGGCTGAACCATTTGCGCTGCATGCCGTCGCTGTAGAGGGCGTCCTTCACTGTCTGGAGGCGCGGCGCGAATGTGTTCTTGAGGTCGGACATCTGCACCGGCGACCCGCCCTTGAAGAGCCCGTCGTAAAGCTTGCGCTCGTAGTCGTTCAGGTCGCTTTCGCGCTCTACCTGCGTCAGTTCCCAATCGGCGCTCCCCAAAAGGCCCTCCTTGGGGATCTCCTTGATCTTCAAATGGCCTCGCACCGCGAGGTCGATGATCGTGGCTGTGACATCCTCCGTGTCGGCGCGCTCATCCAGGATGAGGCCCATCTCGGCCGGACGCAGGTCTTCCGGCGGGGTGTACTCCACCACCAGGTTCTCGCGGGCAAAGAGGCTGCGCGCGCCCTCTGACGGGTCGTTCGTCAGGTAGTAGAGGCTGCGATACGCGCGGTCGCGCCCGTGATTCCACCAGAGGGCGACGATCGCGAGGATGCTGAGTACGGCGATGAGTGCTGTCCCACCGAACTCTTTCGCGTCCAGGGCGAAGAAGTCGTCAAGGCTGACGCGATCGACGACCGTTGGCGCCGGAATTGTGACGAGGCCCTTCTGCCAGCCCGCTACGATCGTCACCTGCTCGAACGGACTGAGGGCGTGGGTGGATTCGAACCTTGCCGTCGAGCCGCTGGCAGAGGCCGTGCAGCTATCCTTCGAACCGAAACGGCCCTGGTAGCAGAGCGTGGTGAGGTTGGCGCCCGGTGGAAGGTTGAGGGTCACGCTGAAGTGGTCGATCGTGTTTTCGGACCAGCCGTCGCCCGAGGCGTTCCAGTAGAGCTCATCGTGGTCTGAGTACGGGTCGAGCGCGCCTTTCAGGCGGTAACTGATGACGTAGTCCTGGCGGCCGCTGATGAACGTGTCAGCATCGCCGATCTTGATGAACTTCTTCAGACCCTCGTCTGAGACGGCGTACTTCAGCCCTTTCCCGCTCGCGTCAGTCACTCCGAGGATCGTGTAGCCGTATTCGCGGTCGCTGCCGACGGGGCAGTCGTACGCCGCCTGTTGTGCGCCGGGGCGAGGGGCGACGCATTCCGCCTTGAAATCGAGGTAGCGGAAGATTCCGTGCTTCTGAAGACTGCCAAAGTCGACGTTGATCGTCTCGGTGGCCTTGATCGTGCCCTCGGTGTCGATGTCGTAGACGACGTCAAACGAGGTGATTCGCCAGCCAGCGGCGGCGTTGACGCCCGAAGGAGAAGCGACGATGACGAGAATAGCCGTGACGATGAGTAGGAGCAGACGCTTCACAATCGCAGTGTAGGCTCGCCTTACCGTGCACGGAATGAAGGACGCCTGTTTCGAATGCCCGCCTCTTGCGTTAGAGCGTGCTCTACGCCGTACGATGGTGCAGTGGGCATGCGAGAGCGTGTTGGCGGACGTGCATGTTCGCGACAACGATCGCCCGGCCACGTAAGATTCGTTCAAACCCGGCTCGGCCAACCCAACCTAACCTCGGCAGACTCCTAAGGATGGTGCATGGAAGCATTCGATTACGTAGCGCCGCGTTCCCTCGCGGACGCGTTTGCGCATCTCACGAACGGTCGCAGCAGCCTACTGCTCGCTGGCGGCACCGATGTCATCGTCCAGCTTCGCGAAGGACGGCGACATTGCGACCAACTCATTGACATCAAGCACATCCCCGAACTCATGGCGCTGCGCTTCGCGGAGGACGGCACGCTGGAGATCGGTGCGGCAAAGCCACTGGCCGAAATCTACGAAGACCCCGAGGTGGCTCGCCGGCTGCCGGGATTGGTGGACGCGGCCGGGTTAATCGGCGGCATTCAGGTACAGTCGCGCGCCAGCCTGGGCGGCAACCTTTGCAACGCTAGCCCGGCGGCGGACGCCTCTCCTGCGCTGATGGTGCTCGGCGCGCGCCTGGTCATTGGCTCGGCGACGGGCACGCGCGAAGTACCGGTGGAGGAGTTCTTTCTCGGGCCGGGCAAAAACGCGCTTCAGCCTGGTGAACTGCTCGTGCAGGTGAAGATCCCGGCGCAGCCGGCGAACTCTAACGCCCACTATCTGCGTTTCATCCCGCGAAACGAGATGGATATCGCGGTGGCAAGCGCCGGGGTGCGCTTCGCGCTCAACGGCGCGGGCCGGATCGAGTCTGCGCGGGTGGCGATCGGCGCCGTCGCAGCCACGCCGCTAATGGTGCCGGCGGCGGCTGACGCGCTGAACGGGAATCTGCCGACGGAAGAAACCTTCGCGGCGGCGGGCGAGGCCTCAGCCGCGCTCGCCACGCCAATAAACGATATGCGAGGCAGCATCGCCCAGCGCCACCAGCTCGTCCGCGTCCTTACGATTCGCGCCCTCCGTGGCGCTCTCACGCGCATTCAGGAGGTTCGCTAACCGTATGGCACGTTCCTACGTATCCACCCGTCTGAATGGGACGGAAACAGATTTTCTCTGCGAACCACGTCAGAGCCTGCTCGAAGTCCTTCGTGACGAACTTGGCCTGACCGGCACAAAAGAGGGCTGCAACAACGGAAACTGCGGCGCCTGCAGCGTGATGTTCAATGGCCGCATCGTGAATTCGTGCTGCGTCCTCGCCGTGGAAACGCAGGACGCCGAAGTGATGACCATCGAGGGCGTGGCCAAGGGCGACCAACTGCACCCGCTTCAGCAGGCGTTCCTCAATGAAGCCGCGCTCCAATGCGGGATCTGTACGCCGGGGTTCATCATGGCGTCAAAGGCCCTGCTCGAACGCGAGCCAAACGCCGACGAACACCGCATTCGCCACTGGCTTGCGGGCAACCTCTGCCGGTGCACCGGCTACGATAAGATCGTGAAAGCGGTCCTGAGCGCAGAGCAGATGCAAGGGGTGAAGTGAAATGACCACCATCGAAAAGTCCGAAAAACCCGAATACAAAGTGATTGGCACTCGACCTATCCGCCCGGACGGCGTGGAGAAGGTGACGGGCAAGGCGCAGTATGGCGCCGACATCCGCCTGCCGGGGATGATCTACGGCCGTGTCTTACGCAGCCCGCACGCCCACGCGCGCATCCTTTCGGTCGATACAAGCGCCGCCGAGGCCTACCCCGGTGTGTTAGCGGTCCTTACCTCCAGGGATCTGCCAGCCGCCGAGGACAAGATGGAAGAGCTCGGCGAAAGCGCGATCAACGTCAAAGAGGTGAGCGACAACATCCTCGCCTCAAGCAAGGCGCTTTATCGCGGGCACGCCGTTGCCGCCGTAGCTGCCGCCAGCGGTCACGTCGCCGAAGAAGCACTGGCGCTGATCAAGGTTGAGTACGAAGTGCTTCCACCGGTGCTCGATGTGCGCGACGCCATGCGCGAGGACGCGCCGTTACTCAACGAAACGCGGCGCACCAAGTCGATGGGCGGACAGCTCAGCGAGAAGCCCAGCAACATCGCTCAATTCACGCAGTTCAAGGGTGGCGATATCGACGCCGCATTCGCCGAAGCCGACGCGATCGTCGAGCGCGAATTCAACACGTCCATGGTCCACCAGGGCTACATCGAACCGCAGGTCTCGACTTCCAGCTGGAACGCCGATGGCACTATCACCATCTGGACGAGCACGCAGGGCACGTTCGCCGTCCGCTCGCTGGTGGCCGAAGTCCTACGCCAGCCAATTGCCAACATTCGCGTTGTGCCGATGGAGATCGGCGGCGGTTTCGGCGGCAAGCTGCCGATCTACCTCGATCCGGTGGCGGCGTTGCTTTCCAAGAAGTCCGGCAAGCCGGTCAAGATCGCGATGAGCCGCACGGAGGTCTTCGAAGGCACAGGCCCGACCAGCGGCACCAGCATCCGCGTGAAGATGGCCGTCAAAGGCGACAAGATCACAGCCGTCCTCGCCAACCTCGCGTACGAGGCCGGAGCCTACCCCGGCTCCTCGGTCGGAGCGGGCGCAATGTGCATGATGGCCCCGTACAGCATCGAGAACTTCCAGATAGACGCCTACGACGTGGTGGTCAACAAGCCGAAGACCGCCGCCTACCGCGCCCCCGGCGCTCCTGCCGCCGCCTTCGCCTCGGAGTCCGTGATCGACGAGCTGGCAAAGAAGCAAGGCATGGATCCACTGGCATTCCGCCGCGCGAACTCCTCGGAGGCCGGCACTCGCATGGTCACTGGCGTGCCGTTCCCGCGCATCGGCGCGATCGAGACCACCGAAGCAGCGATCAACTCGCCGCATTACAAGTCACCGATTGAGGGCCCGAACCGCGGGCGCGGCGTGGCCTCCGGCTACTGGTTTAACGCTGGTATGCAGTCGAGCGTCGTCGCGGCCGTCAACTCCGACGGCACGATCAACTTGATCGAAGGGTCGGTTGATATCGGTGGCACGCGAGCCTCCCTCGCGATGCAGCTTGCCGAGACGCTTGGCATCACCTACGAAGCGGTGCGCCCATCGGTTGTGGACACAGACTCCATCGGACATAACGACGTCACCGGCGGAAGCCGCACGACCTTCGCCAGCGGCATGGCCGTTTTCGAAGCAGGCATGGACATTCGCCGCCAGATGATCACCCGCGCCTCCAAACTTTGGAGCTGCACCGAGGATGACGTCTTGTACGAAGACGGCGGCCTGACGTGCAAAGTGGATTCGACAAAGTCGTTGACATTCCAGGAGATGGCCGGCCAGCAGCCGCGGACAGGCGGGCCGATCGTGGGCAAGGGTTCGCTCGTGGCGCGCGGTGCGGGCTCAGCCTTCGCAACGCACATCGTCGATGTTGAGGTAGACCCGGAAACCGGCAAGGTAGAGATCCTGCGCTACACCGCCGTCCAGGACGTTGGCACCGCGATCCACCCCGCCTACGTGGAGGGCCAGATCCAGGGCGGCGTGGTCCAGGGCATCGGCTGGGCGTTGAACGAAGAGTATTTCTACGACGAGACCGGCAAGATGATGAATTCGAGCTACCTCGACTACCGCATGCCCACTTCGCTGGACGTGCCGATGATCGACACCATCCTGGTGGAGGTACCAAACCCGGGCCACCCATACGGTGTACGTGGTGTGGGCGAGGTGCCAATTGTGCCGCCACTGGCGGCGATCGCAAACGCCATCGCCGACGCCACGGGCCACCGCTTCACCACCCTGCCCATGTCGCCGCGGAGGGTGGTCGAGGAGTTGAACGGGCTGGTGTAGACTCGTCTCATGGGCGTCACCTACATCGCGGGAACCGTGGTAGGGCCCTCCGGCGAGGAGGGCCTCGACTTTTTGGTGGATAGCGGGTCTCAGTACACCCTGCTGCCTCGGGAAGCGTGGCGGAGTATTGGGCTCCTTCCCGTGCGCCGCCAGCGGTTTCGGTTGGCGGACGGGACGTTGATGGAACGGGAGATCTCCAACTGCGTCGTCCGCCTCGTGGAACTGGGTGAGACTCCCACTCCGGTGGTGCTCGGTGAGGCCGGTGATGTCGCGCTGCTGGGGGCGGTAACACTCGAAGAACTGGGGCTGGTGCTGAACCCGTTTTCGAGGACGCTCCATCCTGCTGCGCTGCTGATGGTTTAGGCGTGGCGCGCGTGATCATCCCGGCCTTACTGCGCGAAATGTGCGGCGGCGTCGCAAACCTCGAAGTGCCAGGAGCAACGCTGGGCGAGCTCATCCGCGAGTTGGACGCACGCTGCCCCGGCTTCGGGGCGCGTGTGATCGAGAACGGTCGCGTGCGGCCAGAACTGGCCGTCGCGATCAACGGCGAAGTGGAGACCTACGCCTTGCACGACCCCGTGCCGCCGGACGCCGAGGTGGCAATTATCCCATCGATCGGCGGCGGCTAACCTAGCCTCTCGGCAGACCGAGCCCCCGCGTAGCGATGATGTTGCGCTGGATCTCGCTGCTGCCTGCTGCGATCGTTGACGGCACGGTGTTCATGTACGCCGCAGAGGCCCGGATGCCGTGCTCCAGCTCAATCCCCACCGGAGTGCGCAGCTGTCCGGAGAGCCCGGTGAGGTGCATCTCGGTGTAGGCCAAACGCTGTGAAAGCTCGGAGCCGTACATCTTGTTCATGCTCGCCTCCATGTTCGGCACGCCGCCACGCGCCTGCACGGAGATCACCGTGAACGAAAGCAACTCGCAAACGGCCGTCTCGATCGCCCGCTCGGCCACTTCGAGCCGTTGCGCATCGGAGACCGGCCGGCCAGCGGCAGCGCGGGCCTTCACATACTTCGCCAGCCGGTCGATGTTCTTGTGGGCGGCTATCGCGCGCGCAATGTTGCTCCGCTCGAAATCCAATGTGGTGGTCCCCACGTACCAGCCGCGGTTCTCTTCGCCGATGCGGTTGCGCACGGGCACACGCACGTCTTCGAAGAAGACTTCGTTGAAGACGTGGCCGTCGGCCAGGTTGATCAGCGGGCGCACGGAGACTCCCGGGGCCTTCATGTCGAGCAAGAGGTAGCTGATGCCGCGGTGCTTTGGCGCATCAGGGTCCGTGCGGGTGAGGAGGAACATCCAGTCGGCGCGGTGGGCTCCGCTCGTCCAGATCTTCTGACCGTTCACCACGTAGTCATCGCCGTCGCGCACCGCGCGAGTCTGGAGGCTGGCGAGGTCCGAGCCGGAGCCAGGTTCGCTGAAGCCCTGGCACCAGGCGACTTCGCCCCGCAGCATCGGCGGCAGGTGCTCGGCTTTCTGATCGTCCGTGCCGTGGAGCATGATCGTTGGGCCAACGAGGTTGAGCATTTGGCGGCTGGTCGGCGCGCCGACTTCGTGCAGTTCGCTGCTGAGCACAAACTGCTCGAGGACGCTCATATCGGCACCGCCGTACTTCTTCGGCCAGGCGGGAGCGAGCCAGCCGTTTTCGGCGAGCTTGTCCAACCACTTGGAGACGCGCCCGGTGCTGTCGTCTGGGCCCATGATGCCGCCCTCTTCGTCGAGGTCGTCATCTGCGTGCCAGTTCTGATTGACGAATGTGCGGACGTGCTTGCGCCACTCGGCAAGCTCGGGGGTGTCGTTAAATCGCATGTGGGTCTCTCCTCTACGGGCTGATGAGCGGGATTCTACACTGCATTCCCGAGGCTCTCACCAGTGGGTGATCGCGCGGAGTATCGAA
>JBDSJC010000111.1:0-10174 GCA_039917655.1 Tepidiformaceae bacterium | reverse complement strand
CGGTGTCGCAACTGCTTCGTCGGCGCTGCTCGTCACTGTTGCACCGCTAGAGTCGTCACCAAGCGCGGCAAGCCACATACCGCCCGCCACCAGGGCGAGGGCGCACACGCCGAGCACCATCCGAACCATCGTCATCGCTACCTCGTGGTACGCCCGTTACCATCCATCGGATTCGAGAAACGCGCTCGCGTGGCCGTTGGGCGTTGGCCTACCCCTATTCTCCAGCGACCTCCTGTATCCCCCATGCTCACGCCACCGGCGGCTCAGTGACGGGGGGTTCTGGTGTGTGGAGAGGGCAGGAGTCGCTGGGGTGGGCGCTGGCAAATGTCGACCTGATCGCGGAGACGTCCGCCTACCCGAGGTCGATTGCCGGGTGAGATGGAGGCCGTGAGGTATCTGCGGGGAAGGGTCGGTCGCACGAGTGCCTGAAGGCTCGCCGTTCCTGTGACTGGAGTCGCGCCGGCGGTGTGACCGGCACTCCATCTAAGTAGCGGAATGCTCGAATCACGGGCGAATGTGAAGAGACGCGCCTAAGTGCCGTGGAAGTTGGGCTGGCGCTTTTCCGCGAAAGCGCGGCGACCTTCTAGATAGTCGTCGCTGTCAAAACAGGCGTTCACCAGGGCGTCCACGCGTGTGAGGTCACGGACCGGCGGGTCACGCTCCCACTCGCGCAGCGCGACCTTCGCCGCGTGGACCGTAAGCGGGGCGTTGGCGGCGATCGTCTCCGCATACCGGCGGACTTCCAACTCCAAGTCTTCCTCGGAGACGATACGATTGATAAGGCCCACCCGTAGTGCCTCATCGGCCGGGAGAAAGCGAGCACTGAAAAGAATGTCCCGCGCGACGGACGGACCGACAAGCCGGGCAAGCGCCGCGAGGCCGGGAAATTCGTAGCCGAGGCCCAGGCGGGCGGCGGGGATGCCAAAGGTTGAGCCTGGCGTGGCGATCCTGACATCGGCGGCGAGCGAGATCGCAAGACCACCTCCGATGCAGAAACCGTGGATCATCGCGATCAACGGCTTTTCCAGTTGGCGGAGCCAGCGGTTCCCTCGCGCCGTCGTTTCGCTGTAGACCTTCTTCTGTTCCGCGGAGGCGCGATGCTGGTCGAATTCCGAGATGTCGGCGCCAGAGACGAACGCCCTACCGCCCGCCCCGCGCATCACCACGACGCGGATCGCGGGGTCGGCCTGGAAGGCCTCGAGCGCATCCCCGAGTCCCTGCCACATCTCCATGGACATTGCATTGCGCCGTTCTGGCTGGTTGAACGTCACCCAGCCGATGCGGCCGTCCGCCTCCGCCAGGATCTTCTCGGTGCCAAGTTTCATGCGATCACCCCTTCTGCGCGGAGCGCTTCAATTTCCGCACCTGGATAGCCCATTTCGGCGAGGATTTCGTTGGTGTGCTGGCCGGTGTCGGGCGCAGCGTGGTGGAAGTTGTCCTGTTCGGGATGTCCCGAGAGATTGATCGGCGTGCGCAGCAGGCGAAGGTCCCCCAGTTCCGGATGGTGGGCGGTGCGGGTCATCTGCAGGTGCCGGACCTGGCTATCTTCGAAGGCCTGGCCGATATCGTTCACCGGGCCGCAGGGCACGCCCACGCCGTTCAGGCGTTCGATGAGGTCGGCCGTTGCAAACTTCCTGGTCACAGCAGCGACGTCCGCGCGGAGCTGGAGTTTGTTACGCGCCCTGGAACGGCCATCAGCGTACTCGGGCTGATGGAGCAGGGCCATCGCCCCCAGCGCCTTGCAGAACGCCACCCACATCTTGCCGCTGCTGGCGGCGATGTTGACGAGGCCATCACTGGATTCGAACAACCCCATCGGGACCTGCGTGGGGTGGTGGTTGCCTTCCTGACCTGCAGTTTCGCCGCTCATCGTGTAACGGGCGGCCTGGAAATCGAGCTTGCACAACATCGCTTCCAGGAGCGACGTATGGACCCACTGCCCGCGGCCCGTCTGCTCTCTCTCAAGGAGGGCGAGCAGTATTCCCTGGCCCAAGAACATGCCGGCGGCAGTATCGGAGATTGCGACGCCCACTCGCATCGGCCCACGCCCGGGTTCGCCGGTGATGGACATCAGTCCGCTGATGCCCTGAATGACCTGGTCCACACCCGGCCGGTCGCGATACGGGCCATCCTGGCCGAAGCCGGAGATGCTGGCGAGGATCACGCGCGGGTTCCGAGCGGAGAGCGTCTCGTAGTCGATGCCGAGCCGCCATTTGACGTCGGCGCGAAAGTTCTCCACGACGACATCTGCGCGCCCGACCAGGTCGAGGAAGATGCGGTGGCCGTCCGGGTGCTTAAGGTCGAGCGCCAGTCCACGCTTGTTGCGGTGAAGGTTCTGCTCATCCGGGCCGTGTCTTGCGCCGGTGACTGAGCCCGCTTCGCCGCGAGGTGGGGCCTCGATCTTTATGACGGTGGCGCCCCAATCGGCGAGGAGACGGACCGCCGTGGGGCCAGCGCGGGCAATCGTCAGGTCCAGCACCGTGTAGCGCGAAAGTGGAAGCGGAAGTGTAGACATCACCGGTCCGGAGCGCGATTTACCGCCGACTCTACGCCCCCGCGCGGGCCAGAGTACCGCAGCGCTTCAAAAAGAGAGACCGTCCTCGAATCCCAGCGCTCTCCCAGCCGTCTGTGCGAAGCAGGCAAAGCTCCCTCTTAGCACCATTAGAGTCCAGCTCCACCGACGGCTGATCGCAGGCCGGCGACGAAATGCTGACCAAAGAGCGCCCGAACGGCCAAAGAACACGTGGCCGTCTGGCCCATACCGTCTCCCACCAGGCGGACGAACTTATAGGTATCTACGACACGAGGTAGTACAGTGAACGAAAATCAAGCACCCGGCAGCGGGCAGAAACAACCAGAGGACAACAGCGGATTCGCCATGATGGCCATGATGATGGCGTGCTGCATGGCGGTTGTGCTGCTCTTCCTCCTCATCCCCGTCGTCGGCTGGCCGATTGGACTAACCATCGGCGCGGTCGGGCTAGTCGCCATGCTGATCTTCCACCAGAAGTTCATGGGCCACGGCGGGCATCACTGATCGATGCACTCCGTAAGAGTTCACTACGACGCCAGTAGTAGTTGCCCTGGTGGTTTTGGCAGCCGCTAACAACGGCCGATCCTTCGACTAGAGGTTCAGAAATGAGTTCGAATTCAAACGGCTATGGGCTCTGGGTCCTGGTCGTCATCAACACGATCATCTTCGTCGTGTTTGCGCTGAGCTTCACGAGGCCGCACACCGCGAGAGATTGGCGGTCGGTCGGGGCGTTCTCGGCGTTCATCATCGCCCTGTTCACGGAAATGTACGGCTTCCCACTAACGATCTACCTGCTCTCCGGTTGGCTCGGTAGCCGCTACCCTGCCTCGGATCCGTTGTCGCACGACAACGGCCATCTCTGGGACACGCTCCTCGGTATGGGTGGTAACCCCCACATCAATCCTCTCCATCTGCTCAGCAACGTCGCGATCGGCGGCGGCCTGGTGTTGCTGATACTTGCGTGGCGTGTACTTCACCGGGCTCAACGAGAACACAGCCTTGCTTCGACCGGCGCGTATTCCTATGTGAGGCACCCGCAATATGCCGGCTTCGTCCTGGTCATGGTCGGGTTCCTGTTGCAGTGGCCGACGCTAATCACTCTCGTGATGTTCCCCATTCTGGTCGTGATGTACGTACGCCTTGCAAAGCACGAAGAGTCGGAAGCGGCTGCGGAATTCGGCGACGACTACCGGACGTACGCCGCAATGACCCCGGCCTTCTTCCCGCGACTCGGCAGGCGGGCCCCGTCCGCCGGCGACCAGCACGGCGCTCGACACCACCTGGGATGACCGCGAGCCGTAGCTGGAGGTGGGCAGACCTCTCCGTTCGGTCGTCTGGCATCGGGCTTAACGCTCCGCTCGATGGGCGTCGTGAGTGCGACTGTAGGCCATGGGTGCCCTCAACCGGGAGCGTGCAGCGTCCAGCCGGTCCAGGAGCGGCACTACTACGACCTGGAGTAGTATGCCGTAGTCAGCGGTCTAGCCACGAGCTTCGCGGAGGACAAAACGGTGAAAAAAGATACGGTGTCCGGATGACGCTGGCGGCGAACGACGCCGTTGGGAGGGCGGAGTATGAGGGCGCCACCGATTGCTTCTGCTCGGGAGCGAGTCCCCGCACGTTAGTCGCGAATCTCGCGGAGTTCCCGAAGTGAGCGGCGGGCGAGGCGGCACTCCGTTCCGCTCGCTGGCGTCCGCCTGGCACCTGGCGCTACGAAACCTGCTCCAGGACAGGGTGCGCTTCATCCTCAGCGTGGTCGCGGTTGCGCTCGCGTTGATGCTCATCCTCTTCCTGTTGGGACTGCGCGCTGGGGTGAGGCGGAGCTCCGTGGTCTACCTCGACAATGCGCCCGGTTCAGTCGCCATCATGCCGCCAGGAGGCCGCACCACGAGTACAGGCTCAGCCCAATTCTTGGCGCCTCAGGTGGCTGATGCTGTCGCCTCGATGCCCGGCGTCGCGCAAGTGATACCAATCCTTCTTACGATGGGCCTCTCCGACCTTCACGGCACGAAAGAGGTCATCAAACTCGTTGGGTACAACGCCGCACTCGGCGGTGGTCCTTGGGATCTCGGGGAAGGGCGGGAACCTACAGCCGACGATGAGGTCGCGCTCGACCGCATACTTGCACGCCGTCACAACCTCAAGATTGATGATTCGTTCGAAGTCGGCGGGCGCACGATGCGGATCGTCGGCCTCTCGAACGAAACCGCCTCCTGGACAGGGAGCTACGCCTTCGCCCGCAAAACAGCAGTCGAATCGATCGTCCTCGCACCAGAGGGGGCCAGCCTTCTCCTCGTCGTACCGTCTCCGGGGACAACACCAGCCGAACTGGTCAGGAAGCTGCAAGCGGTGCCGGGCACGAACGTCCTCCTCAAGAGCGACGTCATGTCGAACGACGCGGCAGTCGTCTCAGGTATCATCGACCAGGTCATCCTCGTGATGGTCGCGGCAGCCTTTGTCGTCGGCGCCCTTGTCGTCGGGATGGTGATCTATACAGCGACCAAGGAACGGCGCAGCGAGTACGGCATCGTCAAAGCGATCGGCGCCGGGAATGGCCTGCTCTACGAGGTCGTGGTCTCTCAGTCGCTCGTTTCCGGGAGCCTCGGCGGATTGCTCGGCGTGGCCTTCGCATTTGCGGGCCGTTCGATCGTCACCTTCTTAAAGCCGCAGTTCCTCGTCATCATCGAACCGTCGGCGATCGCCGCGACGATCGTGGTGGGGTTAGTCATGGCGCTCGCCGGCGGCCTGGTGCCCGCGCGCTCGGCCGGGCGGCTCGCCCCAGCAGACGTGTTCAGGAGGTAAGCTCGTGCTCCATCTCGCAATAGCCAACCTCGTACAGAACAAGCCGCGCTTCCTTTTTTCCGTCAGCGGCCTTGGACTTGCCCTCACCCTCGTGCTCTTCTTCGGAGCAGTCTTCGACGGCGCCCAGAGTAGGCTCACCGCCTACATCGACCATGCCGGTGCTGACGTCTGGGTCTCGCAGCAAGGTGTTAACACGATGCACATGTCATCGTCGGCGCTGCCCGCGTCTGTGACGGATCAGGTCGCCGTGGTGCCGGGTGTCGAGCAGGCGGTCCCCATTCTTTATGCCCAGGACATGATCCAGGCTGGTGGCAAGGACTACATAGCCTACGTCTTTGGCGTAGCCCTGGGTGCTCCCATGGGAGGCCCCTGGAACATCGTTGACGGCAATTCACAGCTCGGGCCAGACGAGGCGATCATCGACCATGCAATCGCCGCGAAGGCAGGGGTGGGCGTCGGCGATCGGGTCACCGTGCTCGGCAGGGATGTGCGGGTCGCCGGGCTTACCTCCGGGACATCGAGCCTCGTCAGCTCGGCTACCTTTATCCGGATGGACGAATTCGCGAGCGTCCGCGGCCAGGGCACGGTCATCAGCTACCTCCTCGTTAAGGTGAAGCCGGGCGAATCTGCCGCCGCCGTCTCAGCGCGAATCGCCCAAAACGTTAGCGGTGTCACCGTCCAGACGCGCGCGGAATTCGCTGCACAGGAAGGCAAGCTCGTCAAGGACATGAGCGCCGACATCGTCAGCATCATGAATACGGCCGGCTACCTGACTGGCCTCGCCGTGGTTGTCCTGACTGTTTACATCGCGACGATCGCTCGCCGACGCGAGTACGGTGTGCTCAAAGCTATTGGCGTGAGCAACGGCCGCCTCTACCAGGTCGTCGTGCTCCAGGCGTTCATTAGCGTCGGGCTCGGGCTGATAGCCGCGCTCGGCATCACGCTGCTTCTTTCCCAGGCGATCCCACGCTTCAACGAGCTGCTGGTAATCAGTGTCAGCACTGCCTCGGTGCTCCGCGTGGCCGCGATCTCTGTGCTCCTGGCGGGCCTCGCCGCTCTCCTGCCCGCGAGACATCTCGCGGGCCTCGAACCAATCACCGCCATGCGGAAGGGATAGCTATGGAAAGCACAGGCCTCCAGGTCGAGCACGTCACGAAGCGGTTCGGCTCGGGCGAAACCGAAGTGGTCGCCGTGAAGGACGTGACGCTCAGCGTCGGTCCGGGTGAGGTCGTCCTCATCATGGGACCGTCTGGGTCCGGTAAATCTACCCTCCTGATGATGCTCGGAGCTCTTATGAAGCCGAGCGAGGGGACGATAACAGTTGACAACCTGGATATCAGTGCTCTCTCCGAACGTAAACTCCCGAATGTCCGCCTGCACAACTTCGGATTCATCTTCCAGGACTTCAACCTCCTCTCAGCGCTGAGCGTCCAGGACAACGTTGCCATCGCCGCGGAACTCACCGGGATGAGTCGTCGCGACGCCGCCAAGAGGGCGGCGGCCTTGCTAACAAAGCTCGGACTCGGACAGCGTTTACATTTTTCGCCGGAGAAGCTTTCAGGCGGAGAGAAGCAACGCGTCGCGATCGCCCGCTCTCTGATCAACGGCCCGAAGGTCATCCTTGCTGATGAGCCGACAGCGAACCTGGATTCCGCCCATGGCCGCGAGACGATGCGCCTGCTGCAAGAGATCGCCAAAGAAGGCAGTCGCAGCGTGGTCATCGTCTCCCATGACGCGCGCATCAAGGATATCGCCGACCGCGTTCTCTGGCTGGAGGATGGCCAGTTCAAGGACATTGTCGAAATGGCCACGGACCCTGTCTGCGGGATGGCTGTCGAGCGCGACGAGTCTGTTACCGGCATGCGAGACGGCGAGATCTACTACTTCTGTGCCAAAGGCTGCCGCGACGAGTTTCTCGGAACTCAAGAAGCCACCCGATCGGCGGCGCCGGATGCTTGACGAGGGATTCTGGCAGCGATCCGCGGCTACGCACCGATCCAGCCAAAACAACCACACGCTGTAGCAGACTGACGCAGCTCCCTTGGGTACGCGCCGGGCGTCAGGTCTCCCTTGGCGCGGCTGACTCGTCCGTCGGCGGCTGGTTTGGCGCGAGAGAGCCAGCGAGATGCACGCGATCAAGAAGCTCCCGGCGCGTGATAAGCCCAACCATCCGCCCGTCCTCAAGCACGGGCACCTGGTTGAGTCGGCGCTCACCCAGCAGTTGCAGGACATCGAGTGCTGGCGTCTCCGTCGATACGGTCGTCACCTTCTCGCGAGGTGTCATGATCCGTTGGGCTGGGGTGTTGGGCCAGTCCTCGCGGGGCACACGCTGGACATCGGTCACAGTGAGGATGCCAAGGACAGCGCCGCCGTTGGCGACCATCACAACTCGCTCACCCTGCTCCACCATGTAGCGATCGACCACCTCTTGCACCGGGATCCCGGGTAGGACGCTGATGAAGTCCGCGTGCATCACGTTGCGCGCGCGGAGTGGGCGAAGGATCGTATCGAGCTGAAGCTGCGCTGACTCGCCCTTCGCGGCCCCGAGCAGAAACCAGCCGATGAAACCGAACCAGATCCCGTTCCATAGGAACCCGTTGAGGATGAATACGAACCCAAGGCCCATCAAAGCGTAGGCAAAAAATTCCCCGACCCCCGCAGCGATGTTCGTAGCCCGCCGAAAACTGTGGGTGCGGCCCCAGACGATGGAGCGGAGCACGCGACCGCCGTCCAATGGGAAACCGGGGAGCAGGTTAAAGACGCCAAGGAGCACGTTGACCGCGGCCAGGTAGCCGAAGATACCTTCCGCCTTCTCGTTGACAGTACCGGCCGTGATGGCCAGTACTCCGGAGATCGCCGCGATGACGAGGCTCATCAGCGGTCCGGCTGCGGCGATCATGAACTCCGTCCGCGCGGTCTCCGGTTGGCGGGCGAGTTGCGAAACCCCTCCGAAAAT
Organism: Tepidiformaceae bacterium; assembly: GCA_039917655.1. GTDB lineage: Bacteria > Chloroflexota > Dehalococcoidia > Tepidiformales > Tepidiformaceae > PNKC01. The sequence goes on along the minus strand of JBDSJC010000111.1, from coordinate 1,886 downwards.
GAACAGGGTGATGCGCGGCACTGGCACACCCCGTCTGATCGCTACGAGCGCGTGCGCCAGCTCGTGGATCAGCACGGTCACAAACAGGAGCACCGCGGCAGACACCCCGACGATCCAGTAGGTGGCGGTGCTCCACCCGTCGTAGTAGTCAGGAAACACGCCATCCGCGAGCGTCCAAGAGACGAGCGCGAGGATGATCAGCCAGGAGAAGTGGATTTCGATATCAATGCCCGCGATCCGGGCAACACGAAAGGTGGTTTTCGGCATGTCGCTACACGTCCCGAGCCGGGCCATCGCGTGGCTCGGTGCGCAGGTCGGTCTCACATTGAACGGGTGGGGATTCCCTCATGGCGACTCCTCGCAAAGACCGCTCGACGGTGCATTCTACAACTTAGAGGACGACTGTCGTTGACCGAACGGCCAACCGGGCCGAGTCCGGCCATGGCGCTGGCCAAGAATTCACCACGGCGCCCGGAGAACTCTTCGCGCGAAATAGCTGGCGAGTAGACGTGAGCCTTGCCTTCGCGCCTGCGAGACACGAGACCCTTGCGGTATAAGCGCTGCAGCACGGTCAGGATGGTGGTGTATGCCAGACCCCTCGGCCTCCCCACCTGGTTGAACACCTCCGGGGTGGCGAGCTCGCCATTGTCCCATAAGGCCGCTAGCACACTGGCCTCGAGCTCACCGACCGACGTGGACTGCGCCGCAGGCTCCGATCGTTCGTTCATGTCACCAGCGTAAAGCATTTGTAGCCGTCACTGCCGGGTCGTTCGGCCCCGGAAGATTGGCCACCCGGCCATCCCCACCGGCGCCCGCGCGAGGCCACACTATGGTTGTAGTACGACTGAACGTAGTAAGGAATCGAACGATGGTTGGCAACAACACCCACGCTCGTGGGAACGGCGATCTCGGGTCAAGGAAGGCTTTGAGTTTTGCGTCCCGACCTTCGCGGCTGGGACTGCTGCTCGCCGTTGGGATCCTACTGACCGCCGCCTTCCTGTCGGCCAATTGCTCCGACCCCGGCGGCGGTAGCCAGTCGCCCTCTGCTGGCGGCAAGCGAACTTCTGACGCCGGTAGCGTGACTGTCGATCTAACCTGGGACGGTTCGAAGGCTGGGCCAGTCTTCAAGGCCGTGCTGGACACCCACTCAATAGATCTGGATGGATTCGACCTTGCGAAGCTCGCGGTGTTGCGGACCGATGGAGGCATTGAGGTTGCCCCGATCGCCTGGGATGCTGCGAAAGGCGGCCATCACCGGGAGGGGAAGCTGAGTTTCCCCGCAACAGTCGATGGGCGTCCGCTACTCGATGAGTTGGTGCGGGGGATCACGGTCATCGTCAGAGATGTCGCTTCACCTGAGAGGAGCTTCCGATGGACCTGGTGACTCGCCGCCCGAAGGGCCTGAGCGCAATCCCCGGAGTGTTCCAAGGCGATCCGAAGGCGTGGGCAACGGCCATCCTCTTCGGGCTGGGTGGCGCCGCGATTCTGGTCGGCGTTTACCTCAGCGTCATCTCTCTCGCCCAGGGCTGGGCCCATGCTCAGGGCCAACTTTCCGCGGATCGCTGGTTCGTTGGGGCCGTTTCGGTGGGGTTCGGGACTCAGGTCACACTGTTCGCTTACCTGCGGTCCCTCCATTCCCGAAGCAGCCCTGGTGCGATGGCGGCAAGCACAGGTACGAGCACCGCGGCGATGCTCGCATGTTGCGCACATCATCTCGCTGACGCCCTCCCGCTCATCGGGCTGTCAGGAGCCGCCGTTTTCCTCAACGATTTCAAAGAGCCGATCCTCTGGGCGGGGCTGGCCATGAATGGCCTCGGCATCGCTTATCTTTGCCGGAAAATTCGACAGCAGCGGTCGCTCATCCCACACATCGTCCGACCGCTTGA
>JBDSJC010000110.1:0-9639 GCA_039917655.1 Tepidiformaceae bacterium | reverse complement strand
CGCCGCCAACGCCTTGCGCCGCCGCGTCGTCCTCGACGAGCAGGGCACACTCACCTGTCCGCTGGACGCCGGCGCCGAACTCTTCGACGTCCTCTCAATCACCGACGCCCAGCTAGGGCTGGTAGCGCGCAAGGCGCGCATCGTCCGCCTCAGCTGGCGCTTCCAGCGGACCGGCGTCGGCCCCAGCCGCTACACCGCCACCTACTCACTCGGAGGCTTGTGAAATATGACACGGAAACCGACGTCTCCGAGCCCTTTTCGCATAACGGTTCCGATTCTTCGGCATCAGCTGATGAGCCAAAAACGGAACCAGCACAGAACGCAAGCACAATCGCGGAACGCAAGCAACCGGCTAAACCGCAAGCAACTCAGGAGGTCTCACTCATGGCTGTAATCCGCGGAACCCTCGCCGCCTGGCTGTCGCCAACCGCCACCGTCCGTTTGGAGGGCTCCGCCCCCCAAACGATCACCACCGACAAGAAAGCCGCAAACATCCTCGCGGCGGACATGGTCGTCACCCGCAAAGTGCTCATCGATGCCGGTGATCATAACGACCCCGCGGACTTCGTTATCTACGCCGTCTGGGCCTGAGAACGCCGCCGGCGGCACGTTGCAACTTCGTAGCTAAAACGTGCAGCAGGGCAACTTGCCACACCGTCAAGGGTGCCAGTTGGGGGTTGTCTAACAAGACACCCTGTCAAGGTGGAGATCGGCAGTTCAAATCTGCTCGGCACCCGGTACCGGACTAGCTCCCACCACCCGTCGCCACTTCTTCACATGCCGCCTGTCGAATCCGCTACGATCCGTTCGTCTTCTTTCTGAAGCTGCGCCGTGGTGTGCGCGGCCCGTCAACGCACCCCGCCCAGGATTGGGCACCAGAACTCGAGAAGGAGAAAAACGTGGCGAACTATCTATTGGCATATAAGGGCGGCGGCGAGCCCGCCAACGAAGAAGAGGGCAAGAAAGTGATGGACGCTTGGATGGGCTGGTTCGGCAAACTCGGTGATTCGGTTGTCGATGGCGGCAACCCGATCGGCGCTTCGAAGTCCGTCGCCAGCGGCGGCGCAATCTCCGATGGCGCGGCCTCCGGGCTGACCGGCTACTCCGTGCTCAAGGCGGACAGCCTGGACGCCGCGGCAGAGCTAGCCAAGGGCTGCCCGCTCCTCGCGGCTGGCGGCACCGTTGAGGTCTACGAAACCTTCAACGCGATGTAGGCGTTACCAACGAGCGGGGTGCTGAGTGCTGAGTGCTGGTTGCTCGGCACTCGGCTACCCGGAGTAGACTGCGCCTGCATGAAACCTGACCCCATCGAACGCATCCGCGCGATCTGCATGGCCTTTCCAGAAGCGGCCGAGAAGCCGTTTGGCGGCCATGTCAGTCCCAGCTTCCGGGTGCGCGAAAAGATCTTCGCGACGATCAACGAGGCCCAGACGGAGCTCACATGCAAGGCGCCGCCTGGGGCGCAGTCCGTCCTCGTAGACGCCAACCCGGCGCGCTTCTTCGTGCCAAAGTACGTGGGTCACCAGGGCTGGGTGGGCTTACGGCTCGAATCGAATATCGATTGGGACGAAGTGGCGGGCCTGCTCGCCGAGAGCTATGCGATGACCGCGCCGAAGACGCTCGTCGCGCGGTTGCAGCGCGAACTGCCGGACGGCGTGTGACGCCCGGGCGCTCCACGCGTATCCTCGGCGGCATCTCGGAATCACCGCCCCGGAGGCCAGATGTTCTACGAATTGCGTCAGTACCGCGCGAAACCCGGCCAGCGCGAAGATCTCTCACGCTATATGGAGGAGGTCGTCATCCCGTTCCAGGTTGGCAAAGGGATGGTCATCAGCGGCAGCTTCACCGGCGAGACTGAGGAAGACCTCTACGTCTGGATCCGGCGCTTCGAAAGCGAAGCCGAGCGCGAGACGCTGTACACCGCGGTCTATCAGTCGGACGAATGGAAGACCGAGATCGGCCCGAAAATCGGCCCCATGCTGGACCGCGAGAAGATGGTCATCTCGCGCCTCGAACCGATGCCCAAGAGCGTCCTCCGCTAGAGGCCATTGGCCGTTAGCGGTTAGCCGACCCTCCGTCCGTCTTCCGGATCGCCTTCGTCCTGAGCTTGTCGAAGGATGAACCGCACGCGCACCGCAAGAAGGCCACCGGCGCGCGGCCTTTCGACAGGCACCGGGTGAACGGGTAGCGGCCAGGACGTGACCCCCGCTCCTCTACCGCGTTGGCGTACACTGGCGAGGAGCGGGCCACGGAGGATCGGATGAATCGTCAGCAGCAGATCACAACCCTCATGGGCCGCACGGCGGACGACGAGCGTCGCCTCGCGCTGGATGAACTGGACAAGGTAGCGCGAGACACCAACACGTTCGGGTCGAAGGAACACCGCGCCGCCCGTGACAAGGTGGAAAAGACCCACGACGATGCCCGGCGTTCGTTCGAGGGCTTCTCCGACGACCAGTTGGAAGCGGCCGTAGCGCAGCCGGCAACCTGACAGGCGGCCGGAACCGCGGCCCTCGTCTTTGGCCTCCTCCCTCCGCGGCAGGTCTGGTAGTCTCGCCTCATGAGGGTTCTCCGGCTTACCACCAGCAACGACACCTACCCGGCCGTTGCCGAAGAGTTGCGCGCACCAGCGGTCTGCGCGCGGCTGATCGGAGAGCTGACCGGAGAGAGCGCGGAGTCGATGCACCGCAACATCTGGCCCTCGGATGTGCTGCCAGACCTGGTGAGCAAGTGGATGGACGATTTCCAACCAGACGTGGTGCTGGTGCGGCCGTCGGCATTTTGGACCACCCACGAGATGATCTGGATCGGTGTTGACCGCCACCTCGGGGCGCCGGGACGCGCCCTCGCCAAACTGATGAAGGGGACTTCAGAGCAGGGTGCCGTGGGCGGCAGCCGCGCGTTTGAGTTCGCCCGCGGGTTGGTGGTGCGCGCCTACCCCGGCCAGACGCACATGACTCCGGAAGAGGCCACCGAGCGAATCGCGCCGATGCTCAGGCAGATCGTCGCGAAGGAATCCGCCATCGTCGTGGTGCGTGGCCCGGCGCCAGTGAACAACGCCGCCCGCAACCCAGCGGGCCTGACACGCGGCGAACGCCGTCTCGAAGCCCACGATCGGCTCATGGCGGCACTCTGCCGAGAGCGACGCATCCCTTACTCGTCGGCGCTACAGGCGCTCAACCACCCGCACCTCTTGATGCCAGACCAGGTCCACTCCACCGAGAAGGGCCATCGCATCGCTGGCGAGTTCGAGGGCAAGATGATCGCCGAAGCGTGGCTGGCGGCGAAGGCCAGGACGTAGAGCTAGAGGTGAGACGCTCAGGGGATAGACGCGAGGCCGGCTCCCTGTTCACCGGGGGGCGCCGAGCGCGCGACAATGGTACAAGGGACGCACTATGGCAATGACTTACGAACTCTGGCGGCTCGTCGCCGTGAAGGACGCATCTCGCAGCACCTGGGAGCTGGTCGGGGCGTTCCCGAAGCTGAAGCAGGCGGAGCTTCGCATCCACCAGTTGGCCGGCAGCCAGATCGTCAGCCCGGACGAAGGCTCGTACTGGTACGAGGATGCTCACGGTACCCACACCTTCCGCATTGAGGCCGTCCGCCTCGACCCGGCGCCGCCGCCGCATCCGTAGCGCGGGCCACCGGACACCCGTTCGTCCTAAGTTTTCCCAAGTTCGTCCTGACTCTGAGCACGTCGAAGGGTCGAAGGATGGACGGCGCGCCCCTAACGTGAGAGGCCACATTCGAGCGGGCCATTCGACAAGGCTCAGGCTGCACGATCAGAGCAAACCGGGCAATTTTTGCACTGCGGTTACACGCAGTCCGCAGAGGTATGTCTTTGATGTGGTTTCCTCTCCCTGCGGGACATTGAAAGCAAACTGTTAAGTCCCAGGGAGAACCTGTTGCGAATCCTCAATCTTCGGCGCCTGGCCGCAGCCGCCTTTGGCCTCTGTGCGATCTCTGTTGCCGCCGGCGCCGCCGCGGTCATCGACCAGCACCCCGCCAGCGCGCTTACGAACTGTTCGGTCAGTGACCTTTCGATCGACGGCGAAGAGACCGCCTTCCTTGGCCTGATTAACCAGTACCGCGCCCAGAACGGGCTGGGCGCGCTGACCATCTCCACGAACCTCAACCGCGCGGCCAGTTGGATGGTGATAGACCTCGCAACCAAGAACTACTTCGCCCACACCGATTCGCTCGGCCGTTCGCCGGGCACGCGGTCGGTCGATTGCGGTTATCCGAACGGAGCGGGCGAAAACCTCGCCGCCGGTACCGTCCGCGACACCGCCCAGGAAGCGTTCGATGCCTGGAAGGCTTCTTCCGGCCACAACGCCAACATGCTCACCAGCTACTACCAGCAGATCGGCATCGCCCGCTACTACAGCGGCTCGTCCACCTACGGCTGGTATTGGGCCACGGACTTCGGCACGGTGAACGATGGCACTGGCGGTGGAGGCTCCACCACGCCGCCACCGCCGCCGCCCGCGACGGCAACGAAAGCGACGATCACCAGCCCGGCCAATGGCAGCACTCTGGCTGGTTCAACGGCCGGTTTTAGCTGGGCGGCGGGCAGCGGCGCCCTCGAATACTTCCTCTACGCGGGAACCACGGCGGGGGCGAACAACCTTTACGGCGCTTCCGAGGGTCTCGGGTTGAGCCGCACGGTCGCGAACCTCCCAACTAACGGAAGCACAGTCTATATTCGCCTCTGGACCCGTGCGGCCAGCGGCTGGGCGTTCAACGATTACAGCTACAGCGCCGTCACGGTGACTTCCGCGCCCCCGCCCCCCACGACATCGGCGAAGGCCTCGCTGATCAGCCCCGCGGCGGGAAGCACGATCCCATCTGCGAACGCGGGGTTTAGCTGGACCCCTGCCAGCGGCGGCCAGGAGTATTTCCTCTACGTCGGCGCCACGCAGGGCGCAAACAACCTCTACGGCCAGTCGCAGGGCACGGCCACCTCGGCGACCATCGCCCGGCTGACCGCCAGCCCGTCCGCCTGGGTCCGTCTCTGGACGCGCACCGCAGCCGGCTGGGCCTACACCGATTATCAGTTCGCCGGCGTCCGCTAACCCGGACACGCCCACAGTTCCACGCGAAAGCCCCTTCCGCACCCCGCGAAGGGGCTTTCGTTTTGGGCCGGCAGGCACTCGTTCCTTCGATGACGCACTTGCGCCAACGGGTCGGCAAACGGCTCGCAAAGTCGCCAGCGCGTGCCTGGACAAAGCTTTGGCGACAACCCCCGGCGGACTGCCAGAGCCCACTGGGCGATCGTGCGGTCCGCGCCTGAAGGTCATGGCACTTCCCTTTCAGGAGTTCGCCATGACCCTTCCAATGTTCGTCACCGGGAACCGCTCGCCGGCGCTTTTCCGGGCGGCCAGCGTCCTCTGCCGCGCATCCCTGGGGCTGTTCGTCCATGCGCTCGCCCACCCCGGCCGCCTCGCCAGCGTTAGCCGGACCACCGGCCGTGTGATTTCGCGATGAGCGAGGAAGAGGTGCCCATCGGCCGACTCATCTCGATCATCGTCGGCGTCCTTGGGGCGGCGCTGCTGCTCTCGCTCGCCGGGATCGTCGCCCTGGCGCTGGCCGGCGCAGACCCGGCGGTGGGCGCCACGCTCACGCACGTCATCGAGACGGTCATCGGCGTGTTCATCGGCATCGCCGCCGGCCGCCTCGCCAGCTCCCAGTAGAGGCCCGGCGAGAAACGCCGGACGGGCGCGGCGGCATCCCACCTCCCAGGTCTCTCGCCTCGAATAGGGACACTCCCGATACCCGTCCGGCCGCGCGATGACGACCCTTGGCCTGGGTAGGTGTCAGGACACGATGGACGGGTTCAACTCACCGGGGCTGCTCTCCCAGGTGCTCGATGCGAGCGACGACCAGGTCTACGTGATCGACACCGATCGCTGGCGGGTGATCGATTGCAACGAAGGCGCCTGCCGTGCGCTCGGCTACCTCAAAGAGACGCTCGTCGGCATGAAGCTTGCCGGCTTCGATGCGAACCTCTGGCGCGGGGCGGCGCTCGATGACGCCCTTCGCACCCAACAGCCGGGTGACCGCGCCGTCTCCTTCCGCACCCGCCACCGCCGCCAGGATGGCTCCACCTTCCCCGCCGAGGTCAGCGTCCGCGCGGCGATGCTCGATGGGGCGCGAGTGCAGATCGCGATCGCCCGCGACATCACCGCGCAGCGCCATCTGGAGCGTGAGTTGGCCGAAAGCCGCCGCCAGTTCGAAACCCTGGTCCGAAATCTGCCTGGCGTTGTCTACCGCTGCGAACTGACCGACCCCGTCCGGATCCTCTGGCTGGACGAACGGATCGTGGAACTGACGGGCCGCCCGGCCGACGATTATCTGAACGGTAAGATCATCTTCGGCGCCGACGTCGCCCCCGAGGACTACAGGCGGGTGCAGGCGGCCTTCACGGAGATCGCGGAACGCGGCAGCGGCAACCTGGACCTGACCTACACGATCATCACCGCCTCGGGAGACCGCCGGCTCGTCCGCGATTCGGCCACCGTCAACGCCTCCGCCCTGCCCGGCGGCGTCCCCACAATCGAAGGCATCACCGTCGATATCACGGAGACCGCTGACCAGGAGCGCGTCCTGCGCGAGGCCTGGCAGGCGGAACACGCGCGCTACGAATTCGTCGTCTCGGCCAGCGGCCAGATCGTCTACGAATGGGACATCCCAGAGGGCACGGTGAGCTGGGGCGGCAGCTTGAAAGACGTCCTTGGTTACGGGGAGCCGCAGCACGGGCACGCCATCCAGGACGCCCTGGATCGCATCCACCCGGAAGACCGCGGACGGATAGTCCGGCAAACGGTTGAGGCCATGAAGCAGGCCACAAATATCGACCAGGAGTACCGCTACCGCCACGCCGATGGCACGTATCGCTGGGTCTGGGACCACGCTGTCTTCGAGCCCGGTCCGGACGGCAGAATGGCCCGCGCAACCGGAGTGATGCAGGACATCACGGCACGCAAACGGCTGGAAGCGCAGGTCAACAGCGCCCAGCGCATGGAGACGATCGGGGCGCTCGCCGGCGGCGTCGCTCACGATGTGAACAACTACCTGGCGGCGATCCTGGGCAACGTGGACCTGGCCCTGATGCGGATGTCCGACCCGGCCGCCTGGCCCGAACTCCAGGACGCCCACGATGCCGCCGCCGGCTGCGGCGAACTGGTCCGCAGCCTCCTTACCTTCGCCCGCCAGCAGGGCCCCAGCCGGAGCATGCTCAACCTCGGAGCCGTCGTCCGCGATGCCGTCCGCATGCTCCGCCCGCTGCTCGGCGCCGATGTCGCCCTCAGCACGCGCACCGAAAACGCATGCCCCGGGTTTGAAGCGGACCGTGTGCAGGTGCAGCAGGTGATCATGAACCTCGTCACTAACGCCAACGACGCGATGGGCGGGCGCGGGGCGGTAACCATTGGGGCGGCCAGCATCGCCGCGGTCCACCCCGAGAGCGGCGTGCATGGCGAGTTCGCCCAGCTCTGGGTGGAGGACAGCGGTCCCGGCATACCGCCCGAACTGCGCCTCAAGATCTTCGAGCCTTACTTCACCACCCGCCCCTTCGGCGGCGGCACCGGTCTCGGGCTCTCAATCGTGCACGGTATCGCGCACGCCCACGGCGGCTGGGTGGAGGTTTCGCCCACTCACCCTGGCGCCAGGGTCTCGGTGTACTTCCCTGTTGGGAAGGCTGAGGTCTGAGGCCCGCGGGCCCCGTCCCTTGTCCCCTCGTCCCTTTGTCCCAATCGTTAGCCGTGAATCAGCGGGCGTGCACGCGCGCCAACCACCGTTCATCTCGTGGGTTGGGGCGCCGGTCCAGGCGCGCCTTCAGCATTGCTTGGGCCTGTTCGAACCGCCCTGCCCGGAGATACGAATCGAGCAACGTCTCCTCGAACACCTCGCGTTGGGCGTGACTGCCGCCGATGCGGATCACCTCCGGGGCGATCGGTTCGAGCAGCGTGACAGCGGTTTCGTAGTCGCCTGCGCCGTACGCGGCGATGCCCTCCGCGAGCGTCACCACCATGGGGCCAGCCGCCACCTTCCCACTCTCGCCACGCTCGCGCAGGGCATCGATATGCTGGACCAGCCGCGCGTAATCCCTGGCCCCAGCGTAGGCCAGCGCGCAATGCATGTCGGCCCAGACGATCGCCGGGCGCGGAAACGATTTCGCGGCGAACTCCGCCACTTCGGCCCACGGCAATGACTCCGGGTCGCCGCCACTCATCGCCGCCCGCCAGAGCAGTGCGCTCGAATCGGCCACCACGCCCAGCGCCGCGGCCCCTGGAGGGCCTGGCGGGCGCAGCACTGTGCTGTACACCTCCAGCGCCCGCGCCGTGTTGCCGGCGGTCAGTTCAAAGAGCGCAAGGTGCCAGTTCAGGTGGCCAAAGAGCTGCGCGCCAGGGTTGTAGCCGGGTAGCCAATCGTTCAGGAACCTCGCGCCGCCCGCTACGTCGCCGGTTTCGTAGTGGACGTGCGCCATGACATGTGAGGCGTGGCCGTTGCGAGCATTCTGCTTGAGCGAACGTTCGGTTAGATCGCGCGCTTCCTCGTGGCGGAACAGTTCGTTCAGCGCGAAGGCGTGCTGCGAAAGGAACCACCAGTCTTCGCCATACGCTTCGGCCAGCGGCTCGACAAGCGCCAACTGCTCTTCGTTGCGCGTCACCCGCCCGCTGAAGCCGATCAGCCCGTAAACGCCGCAAGCCTGCGAGAGCACGAACGCGTCGCGCGGGAACTCGGCGACGTGCTCGCGCAGCAGTTCGAGCGCGCGGGGCGAATCGCCGACGATCGCCGCGCCGAGGCATTCGACGTGTTGCTGCTCGCGCCGCGTGGCGCCGCTACCAGAGAGTTCGCGCGCGAGGCCGATCTCGCTGCGCGCGGTGGCGGCGTCGCCCCGGAACTGCGCGAGCCGTGCCTTGCCGGCGTGCGCCAGGGCGAAGCCAGGGTCCTCGATGATCGCCAGGTCGAACGTCGCCTCGGCCGGCGAATCGGAAGCGAGCGCGAAGTCGATCGCGTCCGCATAGAGCTCAGCCGCGCGCGCCGAGCTGCTGGAGAGCGGTAGTCCGTAGCGGTCCCTGAAACTGGCCATCGGCAAAGTTTACCGCGTTGGCCACCTGTGGCCCGTAGTCACGCCCCTCCGCGGGCGCGGGATGCCCGGCCATCGTCGCCCCCCTCCGGCGTTTCCCCGGGCGAGACCGGCCGGCCAGGCCCCCGGCCTGCCGTCCGCTGCCTGTGGCCACGGAGGGCCGCGGCTACGTTCACCGGGCGGACGGCCAACAGCCAATGGCCAATAGCCAGCGGCTACGCTACCGTCAGCCCATGCAGGTGGCACTCTTCGACCCCTGTTATATGGCCACCCTGCGGCCCGAGGATGCGGCCCATGCGCGGCGCGTGCTCGAAGCGTTGGGCGATACGGTGACCCTCATCGACGGGCGTTGCTGCGGCCAGCCGGCCTACAACAGCGGCTTCCGCGATGAAGCGCGCAGCGTGGGCCGGGGGCTGCTCAGGGCCGCCCAACAGCACACGGCGATTGTCACCCCCTCCGGCTCCTGCACGGCCATGGTCCAGCACTACCTGCCCGGCCTCTTCGCCGGCGAACGGCAGCTCGGCGCGCAGAGCATCGCCAACCGCTTC
>JBDSJC010000109.1:0-10504 GCA_039917655.1 Tepidiformaceae bacterium | reverse complement strand
CTTCGGTGACCCAGAGTTTACCATCGGCGGTCTGCATGATCCCGTAAGGGCGGTTGAGAGGGTCTTCGGGCGCGCTCAGGCTCCCCGCCAGTTTGCCCTCCACGGAGTAGATGCGCACCTGGTTGAGCACGGGCAGGCTGACGGCGACCCGGCCATCGGAGAGTACGCGGAGGTAGGGCTTATCGAGCACTTCCTGGCCGCCCCAACCCTCTACCGGGAACTGACTCTTGAACGAGCCGTCCGCGTTCAGCAGGACGACGCGGCGGTTGAACATGTCGGCGACGAAGATCGTCCCGTCCGCGCCCTGCGAAATGCCAACCGGCTCGTCGAACTGGCCTGGGCCTGAGCCGCTGCTACCGACCGTCTTCACGAACTGCCCGTCAGCCGAGTAGACTTGGATGCGGTCGTTGCCGGTGTCCGTCACCCAGATGTTGCCGGCCGCGTCGATGATCGCGTCGCGCGGGCCGAAGAGGTCGAAGGGCCCTGGCGCTTTGCTGGTATCGGGCGCATTCCCGAAGGCGAGGAGGGGTTTCAGGTCCTTGTCAAAGATGCGGATCTTCCAGCCGAAGGTATCGGCCACCACGACGCGGCCAGTGGCCGGCGAGACGGCGAGGCCCCAGGGTTCCGATGAATCGGCAGGGTCCGAAGGGTTGCTTCGCACGTCAACCGAGGCAAGGACGTTGCCGTTCGGGTCGAACTTCTGCAGCTTTTTGGTCTTGCTGTCGATGACGTAGAGATTGCCCTGGGCGTCGCTCTCGACATCGGTGGGCTGAAAGAATTGGCCGGGCTGGGTGCCAACGCCGCCGAACGTTGGGCGGCCGGCCTTATCAACCCCCGGCTTCGGCGGTTGGATCGGTTTCGCTGAGAGCGAAGCTTTCTCGATGTCGTAGTTCGCCGGGAAATAAGCGTAAGCGTCGGTTGAGCCGTTAGTGCGGTGGGGGTCGTGGTCTCGCCAGTAGCCTGCCCAGGTGGAGAGCCAACCGCCGGAAAAGAGCCCTTCGCCGATTGTCTGCCAGGTCGCGAGACGGAACGGCCCGCAGTTTCCAGTCTTCGTCAGGCAGGCGCCTTGGCCGACGTTCATGGCGTCCTTGTAGGTCTCATCGAACCACCAGCGATGCGGGTACTTCCGAGGGCTGCCGTAGCGAGTGTCGGCGCCGGCGATCAGCTGGTCGTTCACCTTCGAAACGTTGGAAGAGTTAACCAGCATGACCGCGAAATCACCGGAAGGGGCGCCGTTCGTGAAATCGACGTAGCTGACGGACTTGTAGTCCCGCAGATACCAGGCCCATGGCCAGGCGAAAGAGTCGGTAGAATCGACGGCGATTGGCAGTTGGTAGCCTTTGCCGGTGGCGGCCGCGAGCTGGTCAATCTCGCCCGCTATCTTCGCCAGGCCGCCCGAACTTTGCGTGTAGATCAGGAGGTCTTTGGGGTCATCACCGCGGTCAAAGGAGGCTATGAGCATGGTGCGGACGGAGAACAGCGAGAACGCCCCAACGACGGCGACAACGAGCACGGTGGCTGTCGCTTTCCGGCCGAAGGGCCAGGCAGCGTAGGCAATTAGTCCAGCGGCGGACAGGGCGATCACAATGCGCACAGCGCCGAAGGTGGCGCCGCCCGGGAGGAAGGCGATAATCGCCAGCGCACCAGCGGCGACGGCGGCGACGCTCCCGAGGGTGACCAGCGTGCGCCGAAGCGGCGGCTTCGGAGCCCAGGCGTTCCAGGCGCGTTGCACGGCCCAGGCGGCGAGGAGGCAGGCGGGCAGCGCGATGTGGACGTTATTCCACGGCATCTTTTCCGAGGTCCAGGAGAGGATGAGCCAGATACCGGCAAGCCAGAAGACCAGGAAGCGTGAGAAGGCATCTCCGCGCGCCACCGCCCACCAGACGGCGCCGAGGCCGAGGACGAGCGGGAGGAATTCGTACATCGCCATGACCATGTAGTAGTAGAACCACGGCTGGTCGCCGCGCGTCTGATCCTGCTGGCCGGCCCAGTAATCGAGGGAGCCCCAGGGACCGCTGACGAGGCCGCTCATATTTGTCCACAATGAGGTCATGAGAGTGAGGTAGACGAGTCCACCGGCGAGGAAGGCAATCGCCCAGATCTTGGGCTTCCACTGCAGGCCAGCGAAGGCCGCCATGCTGACCGTGACCGCGAACAACCCGGCGATCGCCACCGCATCGCGGTTCGGGATCTGGCCGCCCTGGAACTTCTTCTCCCAGTTGAGGCGGTCCTTTTCGACGATGCCCAACGGTTCGAGCAGATAGATTCGGCTGAGCGGCGTGAGGAGCGGGAGGGTAAGCGTGCCGAGCAGGACGAGGAGGTCGCCGGAGCGTGGCAGCTCTTCCCACTGCATGCGGCGGCGAAGGGCGCCGAGAAACGGCCAGAGGGCGGCGATCGCCCAGGCCCACGGCGCGAGTCCGAGCGTGAGGACGGCGCGGTTTCGGGCGGAATTGTTGTTTCGCGCGACAAGTGTGCGCTGGGCGAGCTCCGCGGCGAGGTAGAGGTCCAGATAGAGGAGGAAAACGGCTGCCGTGAGGAAGGCGCCCTCTTTGACCAGCACCGAGCCCACGAACGCACCGGCAAAGACGAAGAGCCAACGGGTGCGGCCGTCCTCCATATAACGCCAGAGTCCGATCACGCCGAGGAGCGTGAACACGGCCATGTAAATGTCTTCGCGGAAGAAACGGCTGTAGTAGACGAGTGTGGGCGAGAAGGCGATGAGCGCGACGGCGGCGAGTGTCCCGACCGGCCCGAGGCGCTTGCGGAGGAGGAAGGGGAGGGCGACCAGGGCAGTGCCGAAGATCGCCGCGGAGACGCGCGAGGTGTAGTCGCTGGCGCCAAAGAGGAGGAAAACTAGCCCCTGGAGGTGATAGTAGAGCGGGCCGTGGAAGATCGGGCTGTGGTGGTAGCTGCCCTGGATCAGGCTCCATGACCACTGGGCGTGAATGCTCTCATCGTGGTGGAGGGCACGGCCCCCAAGATCCCAGAAGCGCAGAGCGAAGGCGAGTGCGAACACAGCAACGTAGAGCGCAACTTCCCAGTTGAGCGCGATGCGGGTCGAAAGCACCCGATCGAACGGTGCCGCCCAGCGTTGGGGGGAACTGTCTGACTGCCTGGCTGTCATTGCTTCTCCCTGACGTATACGCTGGCGGCCTTTGAAGTGATGTCCAGACTGTTACGGTTCGTGAACCAGCGGAGGTACTGGAGTGGGGTTTCGGTGGGCAGCTTCGGGGATTGCATGAGGTTCCAGTTCCCATCGAGCGGGTTGAAGCCTTCTGGGCGAGGCGCGTTGGCCGGCCAGATCAGGATCGAAGCGTTTTCGGGGACGCGGGAGGCCACAATGATCGTGCCGGAGTCTCGAAATGACCAGGTTATGTCCTGTTCGAACGACGGGTGAACGACGAGCAAGCCTTTCTCCGAACCCACGGTTTCGAGCGCGATGTTTCGCAGCTCACGCGCCTGCGAAGGGCTAAGCGGCGATGGCAGGGCTTCGTGCGGCGAACTGAGCACGACGCCGAAGGTCCCCGCGACCAGCGGAAAAAGGGCTGCCGCGAGCGCCGGGACGAGTAGCGTGGGAAGCGCCTTGCGGTTGGCGGCTACGTAGCCGAGAGCGGAGACGGCCATGACCAGGAGCCCGGCGACGAGGATTCGTTCGCTGGCGTCACCCACTTTGTCGGCGCGAGCCCAGCGCAGGGATTGGGCAACGGCGAGCGCTGCAGCGAAGATCGCGCCCGGGACGAGGAAGCGGGCGAAGTGCCAGTCGGCACGGGCCGCAGCGCCAGCCGCTTCTGCGAGCGCTGGCCCGGCGAGCAGCGCCAGCGGGAGCGTCAGGGCCACCAGCGGCAGCGGGTTCTGTGATTGACTGGAGGCGAGCAGCCAGATAAGCGCAAGCAACGCCCAGGCCACAAGCACGAGCGTGTGGGGGGCGGCCGCGGTGGCGCGGTAGGCTCGAAAGGAGACGACTACTGCGGCGGCGAGTCCCGCGGCGAGTATCGGGACGCCGTAGAGCAGCGAAAGCTCGAACGCTGTGGCGGAGGACCACGCCTGTTCGAAGCCAGCGTTGAAGAGGACGAACGGTGGGACGCGCAGGCCATCCCAGCCGAGGCCGAAGCGAAAGGAGGCGACGGCGATCCCCAGCGCAGTTCCGGCGCTGAGGGCGAGCGCCTGATTGCGCGTGGGGTAGCGCCGGTAGAGGAGCGAGATTGCGATGATCGCGGCGATCAGCGGCAAAGGAAGCGGGCCCGTCGTGGCGAGGGCGAAGGCAGCAGCGGCCCAGAGCCAATCGGGAAGGTCGCCGCGGGTGTAGGCGACGAACAGCCAGAGTGCGAGCGGCAGGTCAAAGCCCATGGCCGAACCGGAAGCCCCAAGGGCGATTGCCGGCGCGTCCACGGCGAGGAGCAGCAACGTCAGCAGCGCCCCAGCCTCGCCGAGGCGGGCCCGGAGGAGGTAGACCGCTGCGGGCACCGAGCAGGTTGCGAGGAGAGCGAGGATGCGCGACGGAGTTTCGGAAGACGAGAGGTAAAGGAGGCCCGCGCTCAACGCCTGGAAGAGGGTGGGCACGAAGCGAGCGTCAGTCTCACCGATGCGCGCCTGCCAGGCGCCAGAAAGGCCGGCGAGCTCGAAGCCGCCAACGGGTGCGTTCCAAATGAAGGCGAGACGCAGGAGGACGAAGGCCGTAGCGGCGGCGCCCCAGGCAAGCGCGCCCACCGAGACGGTGATGCCGGCCGCGCCCGGTCGCTGGTCAACGGCGTCATTCGTCATGAAGTTGGGAGCTCGCGGTATTCGGGCAACGCGTACACGCGGGCGTCCCCGGACTCGAAGGCGAGATCGAGGAAGGCTGCGTAGTCGGGCAAGAGATCGGCGATGTACTTGGAGCGTTCGAAACTCGGTTCGCCAGGGCCGCTGCCGCCGACCACCAGGTACTTCGCACCAGTCGCGCGCATCGTAGCCAGGACATCCACCGGGGAGCCGAGGTAGGCGCGATCGACGGTGTCTTGGATGGCGGTGAAATGGGCGCGGTTTTCGGGGGTCTCGCCGCGCCACTGGATCTCGTGGAAGTACCAGCCGAGCGGTGTCTGGAGGCCTGTGCGGGCGCTGATCCTCCCGGAGTTGCTGTAGTCGTTGCCGGGATCGGTAACGGCGGCGGCGCCGCTGGCGGCGCGCCGCCAGGTGCGTCCGCTCGCCTCGATGACCACGTCGCCCGGGTTTGTGTTGTCTTGCATCCAGCGCGTCAAAGCGTATTCGGCAGGGTTGCTGCGAGCGAGAAATGCAAGGCCATCGATTGCCGTTTCCTTTTCCAGGCCATCGGTGCGGTTCGCGGAGGCGAGGACGGGATAGAAGAGCCCGGCAGCACCGAGGACGCCCACCGGGAGCGCGAGCCAGGCGGTGCGGCTCCGCCCGCTGACCGCGCGGTTGAGGGCCACAACCACGGCGACCGCGCCACCGGCCGAGAGGAGCATCCAAGCCTGGTAGCTGAGTTTGAACACCGTGTTGAGCCGGGGCACGGAGCTGAAGAAAACGTCCTTGATGAGGAAGAGTTCCGCGCCGTAGAGCAACATGGCGCCGATGCTTACCAGGGCGACCGCGAAGGCCGCGGCGTTGTGGCGAATCGCGAGGACGAGCGCGGACGCCGCGAGCAGCCATGCGCTGAGGCCATAGGCCGCGAGTGTCAGCCAGCCCCCGCCGCCGCGCGCTTCGAGGCCAGTGCTGAAGTTGCTGTTGGCCGCGGAGAGGATCATCCAGCCGAGGAGCGGAAGGAGTGGGAGCCAGGCGGTAGCGGTAAGGGCGTTCGAGAGCAGTTCGCGGCGCGCGCGGCGAAACGACCAGGTGAGCGCTACCAGCGCAGCGGCCAGCAATGGGCCGAACTGGAGGAAGGCATGCTCCGGGCGGGTGCCCACGCCGATGTACGGCTTGAGCCCCTGCGCCTGCGACGAAAAATCGAGGTACCAGGGGATGTAGGCCAACCCGGCCACCACGAAGAGCGGCACGAGATACCCGGCAGCGCCTGACAGCGCCTCGCGTGGCGGGCCGCGGCGAAAGTTGCGGGCAAGCACGGCCAACACCAGGACCGCGCTGAAAGTGAGCAGATCCCAGGCGTTCTGGAAGGCGAGCCCACCGAAGATCAGGGCAAGGGCGAGTCCGGGGAACGCGTTGGCACGGTGTGTTGCCCAGGCGAGTGTGCGGCGGCCTCGCCAGATAGAGGCGGACAGTCCGAGCGAGAGCAGCACGAGCGGGATGGACATCACGTGAGGGTGGAGGTCGCCGAGAAGGAAGCTGAAGAACGGGAACTCGGTGATCGTGTTGGGGATGATCCGGGAGCCGCGCCACCAGAACCAGAACTCCGTGGGGTACCAGGCGGTGGTGCGGGCTTCGACCGGCCCCG
The DNA here is from genome assembly GCA_039917655.1 of Tepidiformaceae bacterium. Classification (GTDB taxonomy): domain Bacteria; phylum Chloroflexota; class Dehalococcoidia; order Tepidiformales; family Tepidiformaceae; genus PNKC01. The sequence goes on along the minus strand of JBDSJC010000109.1, from coordinate 4,122 downwards.
CGTAGCAGTCTTCAGTCTGGCCGGGCTGACAGGGGATCATCCATTCGACGCCGAACGCTTCATAGACGCCCTGGTTGTAGTGGCCCCGCGCGGCCGACCATTCGAAAACGGCGGAAAGCGACCCGAGGAAGAGCAGAAAGGCGATGGCCAGCACCGCGGCGCCAACCGCCCAGTTTCGCGCGCGTGAGCCGAGCGCCCAACGGGCCAGGGCAAAGGCCAGCGACGCTATCCCGGCGGCCGCCGCGCCAAAGGTGTAGGCGAGGCTGAGGTTGTAGCCGGTGGACGCCGGGACACCGGCTGAGGCGGTGAGGAGGCCCGCCTGGAGGTAGCCGAAGTAGTAGTAGCTGGCGCGTTCGCCGGCCAGCCAGGGGTCGTGCGGGGGGTATTCGGGCGAGGTCAGAGTGGCGTTCAGGTACATGAAGTCCATCGGCTGCTCGGTGCCGCCAATGTCGGCGTTGTAGGAGCGGAAGGAGACGTAGAGGAAGAAGAACAGGGTGAACACACCGGCCGCCGCGACCCAGGCTGGCCATGTGCGGCGGAAGGTGGATGCGAAGCGGCGGTCACGCCCTGCGACGGCGGCGGAGACGAGGCCGAGTAGCGTGAGGGCGAGCAGGTAGCCGCCTCGACCCTGCGGCAGGAGGTGGGCCACGCGAAGCATGAAGTAGCCGTAGCCAGCCAACACGAGTCCGAGCGCAAAGCTCAGGCCAGCGCCGCCGTCCGGGAGGCGGCGAAGGAGGGTAAAGGCGATCGGCATCGCAAGCGCGCCGACGATGAGCGAGACGGCCCAGAAGGCGAGAACGTCGCTCATCGGCGCTCAGGCCAGCAGCGAATCAACGAACTCCCGCGCATCGAACGGCGCCAGGTCGTCCATCTTCTCGCCGGTGCCGATGAAGCGGACGGGGATGTTGAGTTCGTGGGCGATGGCGAACGCGATTCCTCCCTTTGCGGTGCCATCGAGTTTGGCCAGGACGATAGCGGTGACGCCGACCGCCTCGGCGAACGTCTTGGCCTGCATCAGGCCGTTCTGACCGGTGGTGGCGTCGAGCACGAGGATCGTCTCGTGGGGGCCATCTGGATGGTTGCGCTTGATGATGCGGTCCATCTTTTTAAGCTCTTCCATCAGGTTGGTCTTGGTGTGCAAGCGGCCGGCCGTGTCGATGATCACGAAATCGGCCTTGATGCTCTCACCCGCGGCGAGTGTATCGAAGACGACTGCGCCGGGGTCCGCGCCCGGCTGGTGGGCAACAACGCGCACACCAACACGCTCGCCCCAGACCTTGAGCTGGTCGGAGGCGGCGGCGCGGAAGGTGTCTGCCGCGCCGAGGACAACGGTGGCGCCGTCACGCTTGAAGGCGTGGGCCAGCTTGGCGATCGACGTGGTTTTGCCCGCGCCGTTCACGCCGATGACCAGCAGGATCAGCATCGCGGCCGGGTTCGGGCGGGCCCATGCGGGAGGTTCGCGACGGGGCGCTTCTAGGACCGCGATCAACTCGTCTCGCAGGAGTTCACGGACACGGGCGCTCTGCTTCGCTCCCTGCTCCTTGACCTGCTTGCGCAGGCGAGAGATGACAAGCTCGGTCGTTGGCAGGCCAGTATCGGTGGAGATGAGGATCTCTTCGAGGTCGTCCCAGATGGAGTCGTCGAAGTCTGAGCGTTCGAAGAGGCCACCGATGCGGCCGAAGAAGCCGCGGCGCGTTCGCTCGACAGCGCGTTCTGTTTGTTCGTGGACTTCCGCGATTGCCTCGGGGGTGGCCTCATAGTCTTCGACGACGAGATCCGGCTCAGCGAAGCGGGAAGAGTCGGCGTCAGCCTCGGCCAGGGGCACGGCGTCGCCTGCGTCCTCGGGCGCGGCCTCCGGAGCGGACTCTTCCTGGGGTTTCTTGCGCCAAAACCGCAATCGGGCGCTCCTTCTCGGTGAGGTGTCGCTCGATGGTAGAACGGCGCTGGTCAACGGTCAGTTTTGGGGCAGGTCCGAGAGGCGCAATGAGAGCACCTTGGAGACACCGTCGTGGCCCATCGAGACGCCGTAGATCGCGTCCGCCACTTCGATGCTCCGCCGGTTGTGAGTGACCATCAGGAACTGCGTCTTTTCCGAAAGGTCTTTGAGGGCGGCTGTAAAGCGGCCGACGTTCGCTTCGTCCAAAGCGGCGTCCACTTCGTCCAGCACACAGAACGGGGCGGGGTTGGCGGAGAGGAGGGCGAAGAGGAGGGCAACCGCGGTGAGCGAGCGTTCGCCGCCAGAGAGCAAGCTGAGGCTCTTGATCCGCTTCCCGGGGGGCTGCGCCTCGATCTCGATGCCCGCCTCGGCGAGGTTCTCCGGGTCGGTGAGCGAAAGGCTCGCCGTGCCTCCGCCGAAGAACGAAGAGAAGTACTCGCCAAACGCCGTGTTGACGCGGTCGAAGGTGACGCCAAAGCGGATGCGAATCTCCTCGTTCAGCTCAGCGATCACCTCTCGCAGCTGGACCTCGGCGTCGTTCAGGTCTGTCAGTTGCGTGGTCAGGAAATCGTGACGGTCGTGCAGCTCCTGAAAGTCCTCGGGGGCTTCGGCGTTGATCGCACCGAGGCGGCGAATCTGGCGGCGGACCTCTTCGATCCGCGAACGCGTCTCTTCGATATCGACTTCCGCAGCGCCCTGGACGGTCTCCGCTGCTTCCAGCATGGAATCGCTGCTCATTGCCTGATCCATGGCGACGATGCGGCCGGTGCGGTCCGGCGCGAGGTCTTCGCGTTCCATCTCCAGGCGCAGGTGTTCGATGTGTTCGTTCGTGCGGGCCAGTTCGCCTTCGAGGTCCAGGCGGCGGCGGTCGATCTGCAGGAGTGCGGCCTGGGCCTCGTTGTACTCCTCCTGGATCGTGCGCTCGTGGTTTTCGAGGCGGTGGAGTTCATCACGGTCAGGGGCGGCGTCTTCGGCGTACTTCGCCCGTTCGGCGAGGACGGTTTCGAGTTCGCGGCCGAGCGTGCCAAGCCTCTCCCCGATGACGTCCGCTTCGAGGTCCAGGTTCTTGCCCTGGAGGCGTTTGGTGGAAACCTGGTTGGCGAGGCGCTCGATCGTCTTTTCGTGCTGCTCGCGCATGGCGACCAGGGTGCGGCGTTCGCCTTCGACCGTAGCCTGGCGGGCGCTGACATCGGAGACGGACTTCAGGGCGGATTCGCGGCGCTCGGTGGCTTCGCGCAGTTCGTCTTCGAGACCGGTCATGGTCGCGCGGCGCTGGTCGCGGCGCAACGCCAGCTCTTCAGCGGAGGCGCGGGATTGCTCGATCTGCTTTTCGCGCGTCTCCCGCTCGCGGGCGACATCGGTCTGGCGGGAGCGGACGGCGTCCATGTCGCGGCGCAGACGAAGGAGGCGCTCACGTTCGCGTTCGAGGTCGAAGCGGGCGCCCTCGAGTTCGCGACGGAAGAGTCCGTATGCCGACTCGGCCTCGTTGCTGCGGATGGCGAGCTGGTCGATGGCGGTGCGTGCGTTGGTGATCTGGTGGGCGCTGGTATCGGTGCGGGCACGAAGTGCTTCGATCCGTTCTGGCAGCTCCTCGAGTTCCCGCTGGCGGCTGAACGCGCCCTCGTCCGCGCCAGAAGCCCCGCCCGCGATCACGCCGGTGGGCTCGATGTAGACACCATCCAGGGTGACGACAGAGCCGAGAGAACGCTTGACCATGCGCAGCCCGGTCTGCACGTCCTCGACCACGATGACGCGGCCAAGCAGGGTATCGATGAGCTGTTTGAAGCGCGGCTCACAGCGGACCAGCTTGGAGGCGACGCCAACCACCCCGCGCTCCTTCTGGAGGTTGAGGGGGTAGACGTGTCGCACCGTTTCGAGGGGAAGGAACTGGGCGCGGCCATGTTTGCGCCGCTGGAGCGCGGAGATCGCTTCGAGTGCCGTTGCCTCCTTTTCGACGACGACCGCGTGGAGCCGTTGTTCGAGGGCGGCATTGATGGCGATTTCGAGGTCGGCGGGCACCTTGATCTGGCGCGCCAGTAGGCCAACCACACCATGAATTTCGGGTGGTTCGCCGAGGCTGCCCGGCGCAACGCCGTCGACCAGCGCCTGGCCCATGATGAGCACGTTGCGTGTGCCCGCGGCGACGCCGTCGTGCTCAGATTGGACCCGGCGGAGGGCGTCAAGCC
>JBDSJC010000108.1:0-22259 GCA_039917655.1 Tepidiformaceae bacterium | reverse complement strand
CTGGTGGACGTGCAGGTGATCACCGGCCACACGCGACGCATGGGGGCGGTGGAAATCCCGCGGCGTCAGTATCTTCGAAGGCTGGCGGAACAGCGCGACCGCGAGGTCCTCTGGAGTAACACCGCGTTCAGCAAGTAAGGCTCGACCCGGAGCGTTAGCTGACTTCGGCGATGAACTCGATTTCGACGGCGATGCCACGCGGCAGGGACTGCATGCCGACAGCCGACCGGGCGTGTTTTCCGCGGTCGCCGAACAGCTCTGTGAGCAGGTCTGAACCGCCGTTGATGACTTCCGGGTGCCGGTCGAAGTCTTCGGTGCAGTTCACCATCCCAAAGAGCTTGACGATCTTCACTACGCGGTCGAGGTCGCCGATTTCCGCTTTCAAGCTAGCGAGACAGTTGAGCATGGTCAGCCGCGCGGCGGCGTAGCCCTCCTCGACCGTGAGATCGCGACCGACCTTGCCGATGACGTGCGAGCCATCGGCCTGGCGTGGGCCGTGGCCGGAGACGTAGACCATCGTCCCACTGCGGTTCGCAGGCAGGTAGTTTCCAGCCGGGGTGGGGGGTTGGGGGAGGGTGAGCCCGAGCTCCTTGAGGCGGTCATTACTGGCAGACATGGAAGGGTCTCCTTGCGATAGGGCGATTGTAGACGGATTGGAGCTTCGCGAATGGCCCCGTGTAGCGAGGCGCGCACGACCGTGCGGCTTCTCGGGTGCGCGATCAGATTCACGCATCGCCGGAGTCCGCTCTGTGTACGCGGCCCACTTCCCTCGAAAACGCGCGGGCGATACCGTTCAGACTGCAATGCCCACGCTGAAGACCTGGTTCGCCGCTTCCCGTCCGTTCTCGTTCACGGCGGCAGCGGTGCCCGCGATCGTTGGCACGCTGTTGGCCTCCGAGGACGCCTTCAGCTGGTGGCGGGCGCTGCTCGTGCTTCTCGGTTCGGTGTTATTTCTCGCCGGTACGAATTTCGTGAACGACTACTATGACCACACCAAGGGCGCCGACGGGCCGGAGTCCCTGGGCATGGCGGGCTTCATCCAACGAGGAATCCTCGCGCCGCGACAGGTGCTGATCGCGGGGCTCGTCTGCTTCGCCGCCGGAGGGACGATTGGGCTGGTGCTGTGCGCCACGGGCAGCTGGCAGATCCTCTGGATCGGCGTCGCGAGCGCGCTGGCCGGCTTCCTTTATACCGGGTGGCCGGTGCACCTGGCGTACATTGGACTGGGCGAAGTGACCGTCTTCTTCTTCATGGGCCCCGTGATTGTGGTGGGGGCGTACTTCGTGCAGACCGAATCGTGGGATTGGCAGCCGTTCGTCGCCTCGCTGCCCATCGCCTTCCTCGTGACCGCCATCCTTCAAGCCAACAACTTGCGCGACATCGAACTCGACAGCCAGCACGGAAAGCGGACAGTAGCCACGCTCATTGGGCGCAGGCGCGCGAATGTCGAAATGTACGTGCTGCTCGCCGCCACCTACGTCACGCTGTTGGTAGCGGCGATTGTAGGGGCGATGCCGTGGGCCGGGCTTCTCGCGCTTGCAACTCTGCCCCTGGTGCGACCGATCGTGGACGTCGTGCGCGCCGGCGGCAACCCGAAGAAGCTGAACCTCGCACTCTTTCGGACCGCCCAGCTGCACATGAAGTTCGGGGCGATGTTGGCGGTTGGCCTTGGGCTGAACTGGATCTGGGTGTCGCTCTAGCTCGCGTCAGTCGCCTGGGAGTAACCGGTTGTAGGTCTCGTGGGACATCAACTGGAAGTCGTGGAGACGGCCCACGCGGTCTTCGAAGGCCACAAGGCGATAGAAACCGGTCACATCCAGGCGGACGATAGTCCGGTCGTGGTGCATCCGCCGGCCCCCGAGCTCCCTGAAATGTGTACCAGACACGAGCGATTCTGCGACCCTTATCGCCTGGTCGCCCACCCTCTGCGGGAAGCGGTGCGAATCACCTGCCTGCCGGGCGAACAGCCGGTCCCAGCGGGCAAGGCGCATCGCCTCTTCAACAGCACGGGCCTGTTCTGCAGCGTGCGTTTCGGCAGCCCGGCGCGTTTCGGCAAGGCAGCGATTGCACTGCCGGCCAAGGCCTTTGTGACCACAGGAAAAGCTCTTCGTCCGGACTGCCATGGTTCGCCTCACCTTCGCCGAATTGAGCGGGAGCGAAATATGAGGCCCGTCCGCGACAGCTACCGTCGTGTTGGCTACGATCCAGCGATGCCGACCGCGTCCTGCGAAAATTGCTGCCGGTAGAGCCGCGCGTAGACGCCGTCCATGGCGAGCAGTTCCGCGTGGCGACCGCGTTCGACCACCACCCCGTGGTCCAGCACGACGATCACATCGGCGGCGAGGATCGTCGAGAGCCGGTGAGCGATCGCGATCACGGTGCGCCCCCGCGTCAGCCGCTCAAGCGCATCCTGGATCGCGCGTTCGGTCTCCGAATCAACGCTCGAAGTTGCTTCGTCGAGGATCAGGATCGCGGGGTCTTTGAGCAGCGCACGGGCGATCGCCACGCGCTGCTTCTCGCCGCCTGAGAGGCGGTAGCCGCGCTCGCCGACGATGGTGTTGTAGCCACGCGGCAGGCCGGCGATGAACTCGTGGATGTTCGCCGCGCGCGAAGCCCGTTCAATCTCGTCGTCCGTCGCCTCGGGTCGCCCGTAGCGCAGGTTCTCCTTGATCGTGGAGTGAAAGAGAAACGGCTCCTGGTTGACCATGCCGATGTTCGCGCCCAGCGATTCGAGGGTGACGTCCCGGATGTCGTGGCCATCGACCGTGATCCGCCCGTCGTTCACGTCGTAGAGCCGCGGGACGAGGTAGGCGGCGGTCGTTTTGCCTGCACCAGAATGCCCGACAAGTGCGGCGAACTGCCCGCGCGGCACTTCGAACGAAACGTGCTGCAAGGTCTTGCCTTCGGCGGTGTAGCTAAAACTGACATCTTCGAAGCGGACGTCGCCGTGCACCCGGTCCAGGGCCACCGCTCCCGGTTTGTCGGCGATCTCGTGATCGAGGTCCAGGTAGTCAAAGAGGCGCTCGAAGAGCGCGAGCGAACTGAGTACCGTGACGTTGAGGTTCAGCAGCTGCGAGATCGGCGAGAACAGCCGCCCAAGCAGGCCCGCCGAGGCCACGACCGTCCCGAGTGACGCCTCGCTGCCGATGATGCGGTGCCCGCCGTACCAATAGACCACCGCGGGCGTAATCGCCCCGAAAAGCCCGACGACCACGCCGAAGCCCCGCCCGACCATCGCCCGGCGGATGTTCAGCGTGCGGATGCGCATCGCCTTCTCTTCGAAGCGTTCGATCTCGTCTGCCTGCCGCCCGAAGGTCTTGACGAGCAGTGCGCCGCTGACGGAGAGCGTCTCCTGCATCTGGCCGTTCATCTGCGCCAGCTCCTCCTGCGATTCCGAGATGAGGTCCCGCTGGATGCTGCCGACGCGCTTCGCTGGATACATGAACAGCGGGAGGAAGGCGACCGAAAAGAGCGCCAGCCGCCAATCCAGGTAGAGCATCAAGGCGAACGTGGAGCTTGCCGTAATCAGGTTACCGACAAGCCCGCCGAGCGTGTCGCTGACCACGCCTTGGACAGCGCCGACATCGTTGCTGACGCGCGAAAGCACCTCGCCCGTGCGGTTGGCCGTGAACCAGCGAAGCGACATCCCGCTGAGGTGGCGGTAGAGGGAGCGGCGGAGGTCGAACATAACGGCCTGGCCGACGGAGTTGCTCAGGTAGGTCTGGGCCACATCCGTGATTGCGCCCAGGAGGACGAAGCCGAGCATCAGCAGGATCAGGCGGTTGAGCAGCCCACCATCGAAGCCGCGCACCGGGTTGACGGCGTCATCAATGATCCGCTGGACGATGAGCGGCGGCGCAAGCCCGGCCACCGCGGCCACACTGATGGCAGTGAGCAGCAGGCCGACCATGCCGAGGTGAGCGCGATGCAGAAGCAGCGCCCGCTTCAAGGTGGGCCACGCTGGGCGCTGGGGACGCGCCTTGCGCCGTTCTATCCAGTTGCCGTTGTGCCCACCGAATCCCATTGCCTGTCAGCGTAGGCTTCGGCGGCGGGCAACGGTACTGGCCGAGTGGGCGGGTGAGCTACTCGCCCTGACCGGCAGGCTGGTCTTAGCCTTTCGTGGCGATGTAGTAGTTGTTGAAGAAGTCACCTTCAACGCGCGCTGTCTGGATGCTGGTGAACCCGGCTTCGCGCATCATCTCGTGCGCCTTCTGCTCGCCCCACATGGTGCCGAGGCCTATGCCGCCGAGTGCCAGAGAGACCGTCATGCAGTGCATGGCCGATCCCGAGTAGAACATCGGGGCCACCGGGTTGTCGAGGTTCTCTTCGAGGTTGCTGGATGCCGCGATATCCACGCAGAGGATGCTTCCTCCGGGGCGAAGCATCTCCGCGATGCCCGCCAGCACCCGGTCCGGGCGGGCCTGGTCGTGGATGGAGTCGAACGCGGTAACGAGGTCGAAGCGCGCGGGTCCGGACAGGGTAGCTACGTCCTTTGCCTCGAACGTGGCATTCGACAATCCCTTGCTGGCTGCTTCAGCGCGACCGGCGGCAAGTCCCTCATCGAAGAAGTCGAAGCCCGTGAAGCGGTTCTTCGGGAACGCTTCCGCCATCAACGCAATGGCGTGGCCGCTTCCGCAACCGACGTCTGCAGCGTCGATGCCGTCCGTCAGCCGTTCGCTCAGCCCAGGGACGAGCGGCAAGGTGGACTCCAGGAGGGTGGCATCGAAAACGTCGGCGCTCAGTTCCGCCATCAGGTTTTGAAAGCGTGGGAACCGGGAGTACGGCACTCCGCCACCTTTGCCGGAAAGCCTCGACGACATCGGATTCCACGTCACCGAAGAGTGAAATGAACTGGGCGAAGGTGGCCATGTTGTTCGGGCCGGCGGCACGCGTCAGCATGCCAGCGTGCTCGGCGGGAAGGACGTAGCGCTGAGTGCCCGGGTCGTACTCCACGATGCGGCCGGTGGTCAGCGCGCCCAGCCACTCGCGCACGTACCGCTCGTTTAGCCCCGCAGCCTGGGCGATCTCCTCGCTTGTGGAGGGGCGAAGCCCGGCCATCGTGTCCAGCAGGCCAGTGCGGTGGCCAATGCTGAGCATGAGTGCCAAAGATCCGCCGTTGAGGATGGCCATCATCTGGCCGCCGAAGGCCTCCATCTTCGCGGCGTCGAGGTCGACGGTGGTCACATTGGATACTCCTGATTGGGACGCCGGATTTTATCGCACGCTGTCAAGTGCGGATGCTTAAGAAGCGATAAACAGCGCGCAAGTCGCCGGGCTGAACGCTCGAAGCGGGCCAGCGCGCTACGCTGTTCCCTGTTCTGGCATCTCGTGCCACCATACGCGGGGTGGTAGACCAGCCCTGTGGACAGGAGTTCTTGTGACTCAGGAAGACTTTTCGGCCGTATGCCCGTACCTCGGGCTGGCTGACGACGCCGACTCGCACGCGACCTACGCGACCGAAGCGCACCGCTGCTACCGGCTGCCCAACCCGACGCGCATCGCCTCTCCGCACCAGGAGAGCTACTGCCTTGGCGCGAACCACGTGACCTGTCCGGTTTACCTGGGCGAAGGCGTGCCCAAGACTGCACCCGTAGCAGCCGCCGGCCCGTTCACCACCGGCGCGCCGTCCCGGCCAGTGGATGAGGGGGAGACCGTGCGCGGCCCTCAGTCCGGGCAACGGACCTCCGGACGGCGGCCGTTTGAACCGGGTCCCGGCACCGCGGCGACTGGCGCCGTTGCGCGCCCCGGCAAGCGCGCCACGAGTCCCGGGTCGCTTGGCCCTCGCCCCCGGGCTGGCGGCGTGAGCATGCCAGTGGCCACGATCGGGCTATTCGCTCTGGCGGTGATCGTCATTGCGCTCGCCTTCGCGATCAACAACCTTGTGGGCGGAAACGGCAACGATTCGACGCCCTCGTCGGCGGACGTGGTGGCGACGCGGGCCGCGCAAAAGGCGACCGAAACCGCCAAGGCGGGCGGGGCGCCAACCCAGCCAGCAAAGACTGCACAGCCCGTCAGCCAGACTCCCGGTGTAGCGACCGCGACACTCGCTCCCGGTCAAACGCGCACCACGACAGCGGGCACAGGCTCGGCTACGCCCGGCGGCGCGGTGGCCAAGACCTACACGGTGAAGTCCGGCGACACCTGCGGCGCCATCGCCTCGGCGAACAACGTCACCCTGCAACAGCTGTTGACAGCGAACAACAAGTCCGAGGACGACTGCACGAAGCTACAGGTGGGAGACGTGCTCAAGCTACCGTAAGGACCACTCCCCCGGCGCCTGAATCCTCGACCGCGAGCGCGTAGACTCGCGGCCAGGAGGAGAGTATGCCCGTGGATAACCTGCCGTTGCGAACACACCTGGTGATTGGCGGCTTTCCGCCAGGCGCGGCCGCCGGACACGACCACGATTACGCCCGTCTCCGACTGCTCGAAGTGCTGGCCGAATCCGAGATCCGCGCCACCTCAGCCAATGATTTCGCGGACATTGAAAAGTGGCTGCCGCTGAGCCGGTTGCTGATCACCTACGTCGCCGGTCCTATGCTCAGCGACGAACAGGCGGCCTCGGTGAAACGCTGGATGGCATCCGGCGGCCGGTGGCTCGGCCTGCACGGCACGAGCGGCGGGAAGGCCGCGCGCATTGAAGGCACGCGCCAGCGGACGATGGTCAAGACGGACCACCACCGCGCGCTCGGCGGCTTCTTCATCAACCATCCGCCTGTGCGCAAGTTCCAGGTCGATGTGCCGGACTCCGGGCATGCAATCCTGCGCGATATTGGCGGGCCTTTCACGGTGGTGGACGAACCGTACATGATCGAGCTACAGACGCCCGAGACTTCGCGAGTGCTGCTTACATCGGAGCTTGGCCCAGATGTTTCGCCGCCCGGTTTTGGGTTTCGCTACGAGAAAGACACCGCGCTGCAGGCAGACGGCAAGACGCGTGTGCTGGGCTACTCGCAGGCAGTGGGCGAAGGCGAAGTGGTCTACATCGCCCTCGGCCACTGCCACTCGCCCGCCACGAACAGCCAGCCCTTCGTGGACGTCAGCGTCGACCCGGAGGGGAAGACCCCAGCGTACGTGCGGACAACCTGGGAGACGCCCGAGTTCCAGCGGATGCTGCGGAACGCGGTGGCCTGGGGGATGCGCTAGGAGGCGAGAGTGCTGAGTGCTGAGTGCTGAGTGCTGAGTGCTGAGTGCTGAGATTGGTCACACCGCCTTGCGACGGCGCAACTCTGCTAAGCACTCAGCACACCGACACTCGTCAGCCGTTGCGCTTGAGCCTGCCCGTGCGCTTGGCGTAGCGCTCGCCGACTGAGAAGACGTAGACGCCAACCGGAATGAGGACGATCCCTGCGATGAAGAGGCCAAGCATTGTCCGCCAGAGGTCCGTGACGCCTTCGCCCGAGGTTAGCGCCCCGCGGATGCCCTGGATGATGTACGTCGCTGGCGAAAAGATCGACATCGTGGCCAGCGGTTCTGGCATCTGGTCGGCGCGGATGTAGACGCCAGAGACGAGCACCAGCGCGGCCTGGATGACGTGGGTCATCTGCGAGCCCTTCTCCGGGAAGAGCAGCGGCAGCACCGCCCCCATGATGCCGATGCCGACGAGGCTCAGGCTGCCGATCACCAGGACGAGCGTCGCCGAGACGTAGTTCGCATTAGACATGTCCACACTGAAGACGAGCACGATAACAACGAGCACCACCGCCGTGTGGAGCAGCCCGTAGACCAGCGAAAACAGCGCCGTCCCCACCATGTGCGTGCTGCGACGGACGGGCGCCATGAAGGTGTACTCGATCGTCCCCTCCCAGCGCTCCCAGGTAATCATGTCGCTCACCGTTTCGAACACAACCGCGAGGTAGTGCCAGACGAGCGCCCCGATCGCGAGAAAGAGGATCAGCTCCTGCTCCCTTTCGGGGGTGAGCACCGGGGCATCAACGGCAGAATTGATTCCCTGGGCGATGAAAACAACGGCGAGGGAGTTGGCGACGGTGTACATCACCCACACCACCTCCCAGCCCCAGTAGCGTTTGACGAGATTGACGTTGCGCTCCACGAACGCGTAGCTGGCGCGGAGCTCCCGGATCGGTGCGGCGAGGGTCACGGCGTTTCCTTGTCCGCGTCTTCCAGCTTTTTGCCCGTGAGCTTCAGGAAGACGTCTTCGAGTGTCGGTTCGGGGCCGCCCGCTTCGCGCACGAGTGCCTTGAGGGCAGCGGGGGTATCGAGGGCGACCACGCGCCCTTTATCAACGATGGCGATGCGGTCGCAGAGGTCGTCCGCTTCCTGCATGTCATGGGTGCTGAGGAGGACGGTCGCGTCGTGCTTGGCGCGAATGTCGCGGATGGCGGCCTGGACTTCGCGCTTGGAGTGCGGGTCCAGGCCGGTCGTCGGCTCGTCCAACAACAGCACGACGGGCGAGGTGAGGAACGCCCGTGCGATGGCGACCTTATGCTGCATCCCGCGCGACATGTCTTCCATGGGCGACCAGATCGACCGATCCTCAATGCCCAGGCTGGCGAGGATCTCGAGGATCCGCTTGCGTGCCAGCGCCGGCTCCACCGAATAGAGGCGGGCGCCGTACATCAGGTTCTCCATCGGAGAGAGCTTCTTGAAGAAGCTGGCCTCCACTGAGACCCGGTTGATCAGGCGCTTGACCTTCGCTTCGTCCTTCTCGACGTCCAGTCCGAAGATGCGGACGCTGCCCGTGTCGGGGAGGAGGAGCGTGGACATCAGGCGGATGAGCGTGCTCTTGCCTGTCCCATTGGGTCCCAGCACGCCGAAGATTTCGCCCTTGTGCACGTTGAGCGTGATGTGGTCCACGGCGACGATGCGCTTGGCCACCTTCTTGCGGCTGAAGAGGCCCGGCCGGCTGGCGAAGACCTTCGTCACGTCGTTCACTTCGACGGCCAGCACACCGGAAAGCGGACGCGCGGTGGTCTGGGCTTCGGTTGGGTCGACGACTGAGGTAATGGGCATGGTCTCTGCTTTCGGGCTGGTGGTGGCGGATTGGGCTTGTAGCGCGGCCTCGGCGTGGTCCATCGGTTAGTCCTCCCTCGTGGTGCGGCGCAAACGAAACGAAGCGCCGGGGTAACCCCTCGGCGCTTCGCTGCATGTTCTCCGGTGAGGAAAACAGAAAAGCCGTGGGGCGATTGTCATGGCCCACGGCTTGCACTGATACGTTATGTAAAATCAGGCTCCGATGGGCACCCTGTCGCGGCCGATGACGGGCGCACTGAGGCGAGGGCGGAAGGTGGACAGCTGGTACGTAGCGGAAGCCATAGCGCGTCGCGCCTCCCAATCAGATTTCCTGTGACTATACGTCCTGCCGCTGTTTGATATCAAGGGCAAGCTTAGCAACTCGCCAAGTTCGCTCGACGGGTGGCAAGGCGCAACTCTCTGGCTATTGACGGCGGCGCAGGCCAAACACCGCGGCACCACCAAGCAGCAGGACGGCGCCCGCCAGAGACAGCGGCAGAGCGGGCGCGGATTCTGATCGCGGGCCGGTGCCCGTGGTTGGCGGCAGTGGCGCAATAGCCACTGCTGTGACTGGCGCCGTCGCGGAGGCCGCCGGAGCGGTGCCGCTGGGCGTTGGCGGGACGGTTGCCGTCTTGACCGCCGTGGCCGTGGCTGTCGCAGTGGTGGCGGCGAGCGGCAACTTCAGTCGCTGGGCGTCAAGCGCGGACTGGCCGGAGCAGGCCGCCCCGGCAGCGAGGGTGAGCGCCTGGTACGTGGTGAACCCATTCGACCCGCTGATCCCGCCGGCCGCGCAGGCTCCTGTCGCATCCTTCAACGCAAAGGCGATGGCGATCGGGTTTTGACTGTCCTTCGGATACAACGAGCCGGTGTAACTCGAAATGTTCGAACCGGTAGCCAGAATGCCGTAACCATCGATCGAAACGCCTGGGTAGGCCGCTGCCCACGCTGGGAACACGCCGAAGCCAACCAGGTCGTCGTTCTTAAAGACGGCAGTCTTGGCCACCGTCAGCAGGTTGTCGCGGGTCGCCGCGGCGCTCGCGAACGGAGTTGGCGTGGCCGTCGGTGTCGCAGCGAGGGTGGGCGTAGTGGAGGCGGTCAGTACCCCCAACGCCAGGCAGCCGGCCGCGAGCGCGGCGAAGGTCGTCCGGGTCAGGTATCGGGAAGACATCTGCGATTACTCCTTCTTTGTCTTCGCTCGAAGACGCAATGATACTGATTCGCACGTTCGGTCACTCAGCCGGACCAAGCGTCGTGAACAGGCCGTGTGGCTTGAGTCGGGCTGGGGTTTCCCCGCCGCCCGTTCCTCATTTCTGTCCGCTCCGCTACGTTCACTCCCACCACCTTCAGGAGTAGCTCGAATGCAGTACAGCAACCTCGGCCAGACCGGCCTCAGAGTCTCCCGCATCTGTCTCGGCATGATGACCTACGGCAGCAGCAAGTGGCGCGACTGGGTCCTCGATGACGCCGACGCCCGGCCGTTCATCCAGCGTGCACTCGATGCTGGCATCAACTTCTTCGACACCGCGGACGTCTACTCGATCGGGGCCAGTGAAGAGGTCACCGGCCGCGCCCTGAAGGAGCTCGCCCAGCGCGACAAGGTGGTCATCGCCACCAAGCTGTGCAACCCGATGAGCGGCGACCCGAACGACCGTGGGCTTTCGCGCAAGCATGTGATGCAGAGCATCGATGCCTCGCTCAAGCGCCTCGGCACGGACTACGTGGACCTCTACCAGATCCACCGCTGGGACCCGAACACGCCGATCGAGGAGACGATGGAGGCGCTCAACGATGTGGTGCGGGCAGGCAAGGTGCTCTACATCGGCGCATCCAGCATGTACGCCTGGCAGTTCGCGAAGGCCCAGCACGTGGCCGAAGCGCACGGCTGGTCGAAGTTCGTTTCCATGCAAAACCACTACAACCTGGTCTACCGCGAAGAAGAGCGCGAGATGATCCCGCAGTGCCGGGCGCAGGGCGTGGGCATCATCCCCTGGAGCCCGCTGGCCCGCGGCTTCCTCGCCGGCAACCGCAGCGCTACGAAGCAGGACGAAACCACGCGCTCGAAGTCCGACGAGTTCGCCCATTCGCTCTACTACAAGGACTCCGACTTTGAAGTTGTCGAGGCCGTGAAGCAGGTAGCCGCCGAGCGCGATGTCAAGCCCGCGCAGGTGGCGCTCGCCTGGATGCTGGGCAAGCCGTTCGTCTCCGCGCCGATCATCGGGGCGAGCAAGATGTACCAATTGGACGAGGCGATTGGCGCACTGGAGATCACCCTGACCGCCGAGGAAGTGAAGGCGTTGGAAGCGCCCTACGAGCCCCACCGGGTCCTCGGTCACCAGTAGTCAGCCTGTGGGCTGACTACTGGTGAAAGTGCTGAGTCCTGAGTGCTCAGCGCTTCGACCCTAGTCCGCCACCAAAACCAGCGTGCCCGTAGTGGAGAGGCTGCCGCCGGTGCCGTTGACGACGCACGACTTGGCGCTAGTCTGCTTGCCCTTGAGGCCGTTGACGCCGTCTTCGGCGGTGCCCGAGAGCTGGCGGTAGGCCTCGACCAACAGCTGCATGCCGTACATGCCCGAGTGGTTGAACGAAAGCCCGCCGCCGTTGGTGTTGATCGGCAGCTTGCCGCCGGGGGCAGCGCGGCCATCCTTCCAGAGCGTGAAGCCCGCTCCGCGCGGGGCCAGCCCCAGCATCTCGGCGGTGATCCCGGCCGTCACCGTGAACGAGTCGTAGAGCATCGCCATCTCCATGTCGTCCGGCCCCATCCCCGCCATCTTGTAGGCGGCGGCGCCCGAGGCGGCGGCAGAGGTGGCGGTGAAGTCGTCCATCTCCAACATGTTCGAATGGCTCATGCTTTCGCCCGCTCCGGCGATCCAGACGGGCTTCGTTTTCACGCTGCGGGCGATCTCCGGGCTGGTGACGAGGATCGCGCCGCCGTAGTCCGTGACCAGACAGCAGTGCAGCAGGGTCAGCGGCCACGAGACCAGCCGCGCGGTGTTCACGTCCTCAATCGTGATCGGCCCACCGAAGGGGTGCGTTGCCTTGGAATGCATGACCGCGCGCGGGTTCAGCGTGGCCCATTCGCGCGTGACCACGGCGATGTGCGCGAAGTCTTCCGGCGTGGTCCCGTAGCGGTGGTTGTGGCGGGTCATGGCGTGCGAATAGTTCGAAGGCGCGCCAGAAATGCCGTAGGGGTTGCTGAACATCGAACCGGGATCCCACGGATCGCCGCCCCCACGCGCCCGCCCGGTGCCACGGCCGTTGGTGGCCCGCGCCGACCAGCCGTTCTCGCCGTGCGTCACGAGCGCGACATCGATGATGCCGGCATGGATTGCTGCCAGTGCGTGGTGGACGTGCATTTCGAACGAACAGCCGCCGACCGCGGTGGTGTCGATGTAGGCCGGGTGCAGGCCCAAGTACTCTGCAATCTGGGATGACCAGCCGGCGCCGAAGACGCCGTTGATCCGCGAAATCGGAATGCCTGTCTGGACGCTGACCGCCTTGATCGCCTCGATGTGCAACTGAATTGCCGTCTTCGGCGTCTCGGGATAGCCGATCTCTTTTGCTTCTGCCGCGCCGACAATCGCCGCGGCCCGGGAAAGTGCTCCTGCCATCGTTACGCCTCCACCACGCGCCAGAACGGGATGTGCACATCCTCGGTGGCGGCTTCGAATTCGATCTTCACCGGGGCGCCGATCTTGATGCTCTCCGGCTTCGTGGGGTCCACGCCCCGCAGCACGGTCAGCATCCGGTCGCCCTCGTTGAGGTCGATGTAGGCGGTGACGAACGGCACCTCATCGGCCCAGCCGCCAAACGCGCGGTGCTGGACGGCATAGGTGTGGATGTGCCCGTTGCCGCTCGCTTCGAACCACTCGATCTCCATCGAGTGGCAGTGCGGGCAGATGAGCCGTGGGTACCAGTGGACGCGGTTGCAGCTGGTGCAGCGGGGGAGCATCAGCTTTCCGTTTTTCGCCCCGTCCCAGAACGGCTGCGAGACCGGATCTGGTTCGGGGATGGGCTTCTTGTAATCGGCCAACCATTTCCTCCTGAGCGCGGCTCTCCCCCTGGCGCGATCCGTATCGCAGGTGCGCCTCAACCGTGGGAGTCCCGCGCTGAATGTATGTGTGGCGAAGCCTATTGAAGGAGGGCGCGATTGGCAAACGGCTCAGGCTGTGCGGCGCCGCAAGGTTGCCGCGCCAAGCGCCAGGGAAAGGACGATGGCGACCACCACAACGGCCGCATCCCGGCCAAGGTCCGCGGTGTGCCCGGTCGCTGCGCCGTTGAGTGCGTCGTAGGCGTAGGTAAGGGGCAGGACCCGGGCCGCCAGGGCGAGCGCCGGGGCCATGTCGCTTCGAGGCACGAACAGGCCGCAGAGCAGGATCTGCGGAAAGGCAACCGCGGGCATGAACTGGACGGCCTGGAACTCGGTCCTTGCAAAGGCGCTGACGAGCAGTCCGAGAGCCATCCCGAGCACCGCGTTGGCGATTGCCAGGGCGACTACCACCAAAGCTGATCCCTGGACATCGAGGCCGAGAAGCCAGAAGGCGACGGCGCTGGTGATCGCCGCCTGCAGCGTTGCGAGCACGCCAAAGGCGATGCCGTAGCCGCCTAAGATATCGAGCTTGGCGAGCGGGAGGGTCATCAGTCGCTCCAGCGTGCCGGTGGTGCGTTCGCGGAGCATGGTGATGGAGGTGACCAGGAACATGGTGATAAAGGGGAAGAGGCCGAGGATCGGAGCGCCGACCTTATCGAACTGTTCGGGGCGGGCATCGAACAGATAGCGCAGGAGGATCTGGAGGGCAGCGGGCACAACCAGCACGAGAGCGATGGTCCGCGGGTCACGGCGAAGTTGGGAGAGCACGCGCATGGCGGTGGCGAGCGTGATGCGCAGGCTCATTGCTGAAACCCCGCTTCGACGAGGGCCAGAAAGGCGGACTCCACATCGCTTGTCCGAGTGCGGCTGAGGAGTTCTGCCTGGGTGCCGGCGGCGATGACCACGCCATCACGCATGAGGACGAGGCGATCACAGCGTTCTGCTTCATCCATCACGTGGCTGGAAACGAGAAGCGCCGTGCCTTCGTCGGCGAGCGACCGCAGCTGCATCCAGATGTCGCGGCGCAACACGGGATCGAGGCCGACAGTCGGCTCATCAAGGACGAGGACCTGGGGGTTTCCGAGGAGGGCAGTGGCCAGCGATACTCGCGTCCGTTCGCCCCCAGACAACGTACTGACGACCCGGTCCCGGAAGGCGGTGAGGTCGACAGTCTTGAGCGCCCAGTCAGAGCGTTCGGCGTTGACACCGAGGATAGCGGCGAAGTAGCGGAGGTTTTCGCCCACCGAAAGGTCTCCGTAGACGGACGGGGCCTGCGTGACGTAGCCAACCTTGCGGCGCAGCGACGGATCCCCGGCAGGCCGGCCGACCAACTCGATCGTCCCGGATACGTGGGCCTGGACGCCGACGATGGCACGCATGAGCGTCGTCTTGCCGCAACCGCTGGGGCCGAGAAGGCCGACGATCTCACCGCGGCGCACGGTCAGGTCCACGCCGTGCAACACCTCGTTCCCACCGCGCGTGACGCGCACGGCCGAGGCGCTTAACGCGAAGCCGGGAGGATGGGTCATGTATAGGGAGCTTACCAGTGCTTCCCGGTCGAAGCCGCCGCCGGCGTGACCACCGTGCAAAACGGTGAGCGGCGGGAGATTACTTCGACCGCCCGCGGTTGCAGTCACACTACAGGCGGCTAAAGTGTGGCCAACGTGGATGTCGCCCGCCGAGGCGCGGGCGAACCCCGTGGATTGGCGAGTTTCTGTCGCTCACGCCCATCCCCGGGCATCACACCACGCGGAGAATGATCACCATGCAGGATCAAAATGACGAGGCCGGCCAGGCCACAACGATTGCCTTCGACCCCATTCAGCTCCGCGAGAAGTACCGCCAGGAGCGAGACAAGCGGATTCGTACCGATGGCAACGCCCAATACCGCGAGACCGCCGGGGACTTCACGCGCTTCGTGGATGACCCTTACGCGACGCCCGACAGCCGCTCTCCGCTGACGGACGAAGTCGATGTGGCGATCATCGGCGGCGGATTCGGTGGGTTGCTGGCAGGCGCCCGGCTTCGCCAGGCCGGCGTCCGCGACATCCGCATCATCGAGAAGGGCGGCGACTTCGGCGGGACCTGGTACTGGAACCGCTACCCCGGCGCGCAGTGCGATATCGAGGCCTACATCTATCTTCCCCTGCTGGAAGAGGTCGGTTACATGCCCACCGAACGGTACGCGCGCGCGCCCGAAATCATGGAGTACAGCCGAGCGATCGCCCGCAAGTTCGACCTCTACCGGCAAGCTTGCTTCCAGACCGAAGTGAAAGCACTTCGCTGGGACGACGGCGAGAAGCGCTGGATCATCAGCACGAACCGTGGCGATGAGATGCGGGCGCGATTCGTGGTCATGTCGAACGGCCCGTTGAACCGCCCAAAGCTGCCTGCGATCGAAGGCATCGAAAAGTTTGCGGGCCACACCTTCCACACCAGCCGTTGGGACTACGGCTACACCGGCGGAGATGCCTATGGCAACCTGTCCGGCCTGCGTGACAAGCGTGTCGGCATCATTGGAACGGGTGCCACGGCGGTCCAGTGCGTCCCCTTCCTCGCCGAAGCGGCGCAACAGCTCTACGTCTTCCAACGGACTCCCTCCTCCGTCGATGTTCGGGGCAACCGGCCCACTGACCCGGCATGGGCGGATTCGCTGGAACCGGGTTGGCAGCGCCGCCGGCGCGAGAATTTCAACGTCCTCACAGCGGGGGGATACCAGGAGGAAGACCTCGTCGCCGATGGCTGGACCGATATCTTCCGTATTCTCGTGACGGCGGCCCGGCGCGGCGCCGAAAACCCACAGTCAACGGTTGGCATGCCGTCCGCGGTCGAACTGGCCGACTTCGAAAAGATGGAACAGGTGCGTGCGCGCGTGGACGGACTGGTAGCCGACCCCGCCACTGCGGAGGCTTTGAAGCCCTACTACCGCCAATTTTGCAAGCGCCCAACGTTCAACGATGAGTACCTGCAAGCGTTCAACCGCCCGAACGTCCAGCTCGTCGATACCAGGGGCCGAGGGATCGATTCTGTTACGGAGAACGCCGTGGTGTTCGAAGGCCAACACTACGAGGTCGATTGCCTGATATTCGCCACCGGTTTCGAAGTCGGGACCGGGTACACGCGGCGCGCCGGCTACGATGTCGTCGGCCGCGACGGCATCATGTTGTCAGAGAAATGGCGAGACGGGCTCCAGACATTCCACGGATTCCAGAGCCGCGGATTCCCGAACTGTTTTCACATGGGCCTCACGCAGGGCACTCTGACCGCCAACTTCACGCACCTGCTCGATGAACAGAGCATTCACATCGGTTACATCGTCGGACAGGTCACGGCTGCGGAGGCGCTCACTGTCGAGACGTCCGAGGAAGCGGAATCCGGATGGGTTGACACCATTCGCAAACTGGCCCGGCAGGACCAGCAATTTCGGGCAGACTGCACGCCCGGGTACTACAACAGCGAGGGCATGTCGGACGCGAATACTGACTTCCTGGGCGGGCAGTACGGGCCGGGGCCGATCGAGTTCTTCAAGCTCCTCAGCGACTGGCGGTCCGAGGGAAAGTTGAGTGGCCTGGAGATCGTCTGACGTGGCTTACGAGTAGCTTCTTCGCGGCAACCCGCTCCTCCGCCGTTCCGTCCGTCGCTCATCCTTCGCCCCGCTGTCTGGCAGGTTTCTGAACTTGATCAGCCCCATCCGAACTTCGCCTACGCCTCTGGCGGCTCCATGGGGTGAACCGGAGTGTCGAGCGTGATCCGCCGGAACGACTCGCCGAACTCGAACTCGTGGTCCTTGGCCGTCTCCCTCGCCATCCCGATGACGAACTCGTGGATGTCCTCACCAAACTGGCTGGGGTGCGCGGCGAGGGCTTCGCGTTTCGTTTCGATTGACTCACTGATGTCCACGCAGACGTTGGGTTCCGCCGCGAAGCCGAGCCAGAGCTGATGCACTTTCCAGGGCTCCAGGCCATCGATCAGCAGTTCGGGAAAGGTCAGCCGGTCCCTTGCGCTGGGGAAGACGGCGTCAACCGTGGCATCACCCGTAGTGCGGTGGTCTGGGTGGTTCACATAGGTATCGCCGACCAACCGGAATGTGGGGTCGAAAGTGACCAGCACCTCCGGGCGGTACTTGCGCACCAGCCGCGTGATGTCGCGCCGCAGCTCCAGGGTGTGTTGCAAATAACCGTCCGGGTAGCCCATGAACTCGAAGTGCTTGACGCCGAGGATCGCGCCCGCCGCGCGCTGCTCCGCCTCGCGGATCTCGGTGAGCTTGCTGGAGGTCATCGTCGGGTCATCGCTGCCCTTGTCGCCCTTGGTGACGATCACGTAGGTGATTTCGCAGCTGTGTTTCGCCCACTTCGCGACGGTGCCAGCGACCATGAACTCGGCGTCATCGGGGTGGGCAACCACCACCATCAGTGAGCGTGGCTGAAAGGAGCCGGGGATCGGGACGGACGTGGGGACGGGCATCAGGCCACCTTGGCTGGAATTGCCGTTCGAGCGTAGCAGAGGGGGCGAAGTCCTGACTGCTCAGTGCTCAGCCCCTGGCTAGAAGCTACCAGCTAGAACTGGCTGAGGAAGCGCAGGTCGTTCTGATAAAAGTGGCGGATGTCCTCGATCCCCCAGCGCAGCAGGGCTACGCGCTCGACGCCGAGGCCGAAGGCGAAGCCGGTGTACTTCGCCGAATCGTAGCCGGCGTTTTCGATGATCTCAGGGTGCACCATCCCTGCGCCGAGAATCTCGATCCAGCCGGTGCCATGGCAGGTCCGGCAGTCCGCGCCGTTGCCCCGACAGATGAAGCAGTCCATAGCCATCTCAACGCCCGGCTCAACGAACGGGAAGTAGCTGTGGTGGAAGATGATCTTGCGTTCCGAGCCGAAGAGCCGCCGGGCCATGCTGTAGAGCACCCCCTTGAGGTCACTCATGCGCACGCCCTCACCGACGGCGAGGCCCTCGATCTGTGTGAGCATCCATTCGTGCGTGGCGTCGGTCGCTTCCTGGCGATAGCACTTCCCCGGCACAATCACCCGGATCGGCGGCTCGGGCGTGCGCTCCATCACGCGCACCTGGTTCGGCGTGGTGTGCGTGCGAAGAAGCATGCTTCGCTTGCCATCGATCAGGGTGTTCACCCAGATCGTGTCCCACATGTCTCGCGCGGGATGGTCTTCGGGGATGCGGGCAGCGTCGAAGTTGTACTTGTCCCACTCCACTTCTGGGCCTTCGGCCACGCGGAATCCCATCTCTTCGAAGGCCGCGACGATGTCCCGCATCGTCTGGGTGACGGGGTGCAACCGGCCGATCGCCTGGGGGCGGCCCGGCAGCGTCACGTCGATAGCGGCGCTGGTGCTCAGTTCGCGAAGCGCGGCCTCGCGGTTCGATTCGTGGCGGGAGGCGAGCGCCGCCTCCAGCGTCTGCTTGAGCTGATTCGCAGCCGCACCGAAAGCGCCGCGCGACTCGACGGGCTGTTCGCGGACGGAGCGCAGCAGCGCCGTGAGGCGGCCATCCTGGCGTCCCAGCCATTCCACGCGCCACGCTTCGAGTTGCGCCTCGCTCGTGGCCGAGGCGAGAGTCGCAAGCGCTTCGGCCTGAAGGCCAGGAGGGAGGAGTTGAGTGTCTGTCATGGGCTTTCGAGTATACGAAGGGCGGGCCCAACGTGCCGCGCAGAGGGACGTAGCGACGAACACAGGGGGCGGAGGGCACGAAGACGAGCGGGCGCGAGAGGGCTCGATCTTCGGATGCCGCGGCGCAGGTCCACCTCTTTGTTCGCCCCGTCTTGGCCCAGAGTTCGCTGCAAACCGTAAGCAGTGCGTAACCGAACCTTCCCTGCCGGCACGTACGATGACCGCGTGCCTGCTCTTTCGCCGGATGGAAACCAGTCGCGCCCGGCGCCGTCTACACTGGTTATTGGGGCGTTCTTCCTGCTTCTATTGGCAGTCCTGGGTGGGGCCTGCGCTGGAGGCGGTAGGCAGCCCGCCGGGGGCAGAGATTTGAGCCAATCAACGACAGGATCCGGTGCGCCGGCCACGAAAAAATCGTGGGCAGGGAAGGACCCCGCCCCCGCAATCCCCACTGGAGTGACCTGGTTCAACGTTGAGAAGCCGCTGACGCTCGCGGAGCTCAAGGGCAAAGTTGTGCTGCTCGATTTTTGGACGCTTGGCTGCATCAACTGCCAGCACATCATCCCCGACCTGAAGAAGCTTGAATCTGAGTTCGGCGACTCGCTGGTGGTTATCGGCGTCCATTCGGGCAAGTACTCGACTGAGCATGATGACGACAGCATTCGAGAAGCGATCCAGCGTTACGGTCTCGAGCACCCGGTCCTCAACGACCCGGACTTCAAGGTCTGGGAAACGTTCGGCGCCAGCGCGTGGCCAACGCTCGTGGTCGTGGACCCGGCCGGGAACCTGGCCGGTGGGCACGCGGGCGAAGGTGTCTATCCCTTGTTCCAACCGATCGTCGCTTCGCTGGTCGAAGAGTTCGGCGCGAAGAACGGGATCAACAAGTCGCCGCTCGCGCGTTCACTGCAATCGACGGCGACGGCGACCCTGCTTTCGTACCCCGGCAAGGTGCTTGCGGATGACGCGGGCGGACGGCTGTTCATCGCTGACTCCGGCCACAATCGGGTCCTGATCGCCGACCTCGCCGGACGGCTGCAAGCAGCGATCGGCACTGGCGCCGAGGGGTTCGCGGACGGCGCCGCCAACGAAGCCACGTTCCGCCAGCCCCAGGGCCTGGCGCTTTCACCAGACGGCAAGACTCTCTACGTGGCGGACACGCGAAACCACGCAATCCGTGGGGTGGACCTGGCGACGAACGAAGTGACCACCATTGCGGGTACCGGCAAGCAGTTGGATAAGTTGCCCGGCGCGGCCTCGAAGGCAAAGGAGATTGCACTGGCATCGCCATGGGACCTTGTGCAATCAGGCGACACTCTGTTCATCGCGATGGCCGGGGTGCACCAAATCTGGGCCATGAACGTTGCCCAGGGGACGATCACGGCGTTCGCCGGGACAAGCCGCGAGGGCATCAATGACGGCGATCGTAGGACGCAGGCAACGCTCGCGCAGCCGAGCGGTATCACCACGGACGGCCGCTACCTCTACTGGGTCGATCCCGAATCGAGTTCCCTGCGGCGGACACCGCTCAGCGGCAGCGGCGAAGTCGAGACGATTGTCGGCACGGGCCTCTTCGATTACGGGAACGAAGATGGCCGGGGCAAGGCAGCCAAGCTGCAGCACGCGCAGGGAGTGGTTTTCGCAAACGGCAGCCTCTACGTTGGCGACACCTACAACCACGAAGTGCGGCGCATAGACGCTGCTAAGTTCGACGTGACGACCGTGGCGGGGACGGGCTCGCGCGGCTGGAGCGACGGACCGGGCCAGATCGCGATGTTCGATGAGCCCTCCGGTCTGGGTTTCGCCCGCGGCACAATATATGTTGCCGACACGAACAACCACCTCGTGCGCACACTGGATATTGCCAGCGGGAAAATCTCTACGCTCACGCTTTCGAACCTCTCCGTGGCCTCGGCAGTGACGCCGGGCCGAGCCGTAAAGGTGACCCTTGACGCCCAGACCGTGGCACCCGGCGCGGGCAATCTGCGAGTAACGTTCAACGCGCCGGCCGGTTACCACCTGAACAGCCAGGCCCCATCGCGTCTGACGCTGGCGTCTTCGAACCCCGCCGTGCTGGAGCTCGGTGAGACGGCGCTTGCCTGGTCGACCGATGACGCCACAGTGACCCTGCCGGTACCGGCCGTCCTGAAAGCGGGGACGGCCGCGCTCACGGGGACGGCCTCGGTGTACTACTGCCGTAGCGGCGAAGAGGCACTCTGCTTCATCAGCCAGCTCGAAGTGACGCTTCCCGTGACGGTGGATGCGGCGGCCACTCAGGGAGAGCTCCTGCTGACCTACGCGTTGCCGGTTTTCGGGTCATGAGTTCTTGACACGCTTCGCCCTCACTCTATGATTTGGGGAAACCACAAGGCGGAGGCTCCACATGGCCGTTCGAGGTTATGTCCTGATCGAAACCGATGTCGGCAAGGCGAAGGCCGTGGGCGCCGCCATCAGCGAATTCACCTACCCGGGAGCGCGAGTTGTGGTGGTCGATACCGTGACTGGCCCATACGACGTGGTGGTCCAGTTGGAAGCGGACGACCTGGACTGCCTCGGAAACGCGATCACCGAAGCGGTACAGAAGGTGCACGGCGTGCAGCGGACGACGACCTGCCTCGCGGTGCGGCTGGCTTAGCAGGCGCCGAGCGAACGAGAGACTTACGGCACTTTGCGTTGAAACGAGCGTTCGCCGATTGCTCGACGGTTGTGGTCGAGGTTCGCGAACTTGGGAACGGACGACAGGCCGGGCCGTGATTCAAGCATGGAGCCGGGTAGGCGTTCTCTCCGTATCGCTCGCGGCTCTCCTTCGAAGGCCACGGTGAGCCTTCCACGTCTGGGGGTAGTACGCTTCCAGCAGCTAGCCCGTCGCCCGGAGTGCTTGCCCGCATGACCTTTCCCGCCGGCTCCATGATCAGCGTCGAAGAGGCGCGCGACCGTATCCTGGGGTTCTTCCACCGGCTCGCCGTTGAGCGCAAGCCCCTGCTGCAGGCGCTTGGCCAAGTGCTGGCCGAAGATATCGTCGCGCCCTTCGACATCCCACCGCTCGATAACACCGCGATGGACGGTTACGCCGTGCGCGCGGGCGATACCACCGGCGCCAGCGAGGCCGCCCCCCGTGTGCTGAAGGTGGTCGCGAACCTGGCGGCCGGCTACGTCCTCGAAACGGAACTCCACGCTGGCGAAGCGGTGCGCATCATGACCGGCGCGCCCATGCCGCCGGGAGCGGACTCAGTCGTCCCGTTCGAAGAGACGGACGAGCCCTTGCGCGAAGTGAACCAGGCGGCCCAGAAGGCTGCCGTGGTACAGGTCCTGAAAGGCGCCGAGCCGGGCGCAAACATCCGTTACCGGGCGGAGGACGTGACCGCGGGCTCGGTCGTCATCCCCGCGGGCCGGGTGATCAGAGCTTCAGAGATCGGGGTGCTGGCGAGCATCGGGCTCACTCATGTGCCCGTGTACCGGCGGCCGGTGGTCGCCATCCTCTCGACCGGCGACGAGGTCACGGAGCCGGGCAATCCACTGCTGCCGGGGCGCATCTACGACGCAAACGCCCACAGCGTGGCAGCGATGGTGGCGAAATATGGCGGCATCCC
>JBDSJC010000107.1:0-18671 GCA_039917655.1 Tepidiformaceae bacterium | reverse complement strand
GCCGACCCGTCGGTGGGCTATCGTGTGCAACGGCGCTCAGAGATCAAGCGTTCCGGACTTCTTTCCAATCCATCGACTGCGGTTGAAGCTGCATTGGTGTATCGCGCCTTCAGCCAGAAAGTGGAGGCCAGGACATTGCCCTGGTCGAGGCTGCCGCCAGCATCACGTCCCGCCAGATTGGGCCAGCGCCGTCCACTCCCGAAACGTCCTGCATGGAAGAGCTATCGGCGTTTCCGACCCACACGCCAACCGCGATCTCCGGCGTGAACCCGAGCGTCCAGTTGTCGCGGAAGCCGGTCGTCGTGCCCGTCTTCGCCGCTGCCCGGAAGGGAAGCTCGAACGGCGTCACCTGGCCGAATCCCGGCACGCGCGCGACCCGGTCGCTGAGGATGTCTGCCAGCAAGTAGGCATGCCCGGCCGACAACACCCGCCTGGCCGCCTCTTGCGGATGCTCGTAAAGCACGCGCCCTTGCTGGTCTCGCACCCGCGCCACGGCGTACGGCCGTGACAATTCGCCGCCCGCGCCAAGAGCCGCATAGGCGGAAGTGAGGTCCAGCAGCCGCACGTCTCCGCCGCCAAGCGTGAGCGAGAGGCCGTAGCTCTCGGCGTCGCCGAGCGTCGCCAGGCCGAATCGGTGGGCGATCTCGAGCAAGGCGTCCAGCCCCAACGCATCCAGTGTGCGCACGGCCGGCACGTTGAAGGAGGAGGCCAGCGCAGTGCGCAACGGCACCACGCCGTGGAACCGGCGATCGTAGTTCTGGGGTGCGTACGGCCCCTGGTTGGTCGAAAACGTCGTCGGCACGTCCAGCAGCGGCGTCGCGGCGGTGTATCCGTGTTCGAAGGCAGCGCCGTAGAGCAGGGGCTTCAAGGCTGACCCCGGCTGGCGCGGCTGAAGGGCCATGTTGATCTCGCCGCCATGCGCCGGGTCGCCATCGGTCGCGCTGCCGACCATCGCAAGGATCCGCCCACTGCCAGGCTCCATGACGACGACGGCGCCGTTGGTCACGTTGCGCCGGGCGAGGTCCTCCAGCCGCAGCCTCACCAGCCGTTCCGATTCCTGCTGCAGCCCGGCGTCCAGCGTCGTCTCGATCACCAGCCCTCGCCGGCCGGCAAGTTCCGGCCGCCCCCGCGCCAGTTCGGCCAGCGTGTACAGCACAAATTGGTGCGCCACCGGCGGCTGCAATGCGGCCAGCACCGAGACGGACTGGGCAGCCGCGGAGTCCGCCTGGGCCTGGGTAATCCGTCCATCGGACGCCATCCGCGCAAGCACGTAGCGCTGCCGGGCAAGCGCGGGCGCGGCATCGTTCGCCGGGTCGTAGGTCGATGGGAGCTGGGGCAATCCCGCCAGATAGGCCGCCCGCGACAGGTCAAGATTGCCCGCGCTGACCCCGAAGTAGACACGCGCCGCCGCTTCGATGCCGTAGGCGCCGCGCCCGTAATACACCTCATTGAGGTAGAGCTCCAGGATATCGTCCTTCGATCGGTGCGCCTCGAGCTGCATCGCGATCAGCGATTCCCGCAGCTTCCGCACGGGCAGCGGGCCGCCGCCGTCCCGCAGGTAGAGCCGCCGCGCCAACTGCTGCGTGATCGTGGAGGCGCCCGAAGGCTGGGAGCGGTAGCGCAGGGCGGCGCGGGCGATGGCGATCGGGTCGAGCCCCGGATGCCTCCGGTAACGCTGATCCTCGGCCGCAATCGTCGCCTCGATCAGCACGGGCGCCACCGATTCCAGGGTCACGGGAATGCGCAGGCCCTCGGAACCCTCGCGCTCCAGCAGGGTCCCGCGCGAATCCAACACCACCGTGCCAGGATTCGCGCCTTTCGTCTCGGGCGGCTCAAACGGCGCGAACCGGACGTACGCGAAGAGCAACAGTGCCGCCAGCAGCACGGCAACGCCGCACCGCTTCCGGTCGCGCGTCCAACTCAGTCGTTGGGTGCTCAGGGGCATATTTTCCGTAACATAACGCAGACCGTTGTCCCGTCGGCCAAAACAATTCGGACTAAACATCTCCTAGCCCGCTTCCTGCCGGGCAACCCCATTATGCCGCCTCTCAGATCTTCTAAAATTGCTCTCTTGGGACTGGTGCTGCTCAGTGACTATGTCCTGTCACGGTCTCCGGCAGTGATTCCCTCTTCAGCAAAAGCTGTCATTTAGAATTATTGCGCGACTGTCAAGGAGCGCCGTGTCGCCCGGCCCGTACGTAGCCGTCCCCGCGCAGGTCACTGGCCCCCAGCGTCAGCCTGCCTGCTCTCCCGTCCCTCCTCTCTCGTTTACCATGTCTGCATGAAGAACGTGCTCTCAACCATCGCCGGTGTGCCCGTGGCCGAACTCGCCCAGCGCTACGGCACCCCGGCGTTCATCTATGACCAGGCGGTCATCGAACAGCGCATCGGCGAACTGAAGCAGTTCCCGGTCATCCGCTACGCCCAGAAGGCGAGTTCTAACCTGGCACTGCTCGCCCTCATGCGGCGCAATGGCGTGATGGTCGATTCGGTCTCCGCGGGCGAAATCTACCGTGCGTTGCAGGTGGGCTACTCCGGCGAAACCGATCCTCCCGGAGTCGTCTACACCGCCGACATCTTCGACCGCGACGCCCTCGAGATGATCGCCGCCCACCGCATCCCGGTGAACGTTGGCTCGGCGGACATGATTGCGCAACTCGGCGCGGTCTACCCCGGCGCGAAGGTCACTCTGCGCATCAACCCCGGTTTCGGCCACGGCCACTCGCGCAAGACCAACACCGGCGGCGAGTTCTCGAAGCACGGGATCTGGCACACCGAGATCGAAGAGTGCCTGCGCCTCGGCGCCGAGGCGGGAGTGAACATCCAGGGCCTGCACATGCACATCGGTTCGGGGACGGACTTCGAACACCTGGCGACGGTCTGCGACGCCATGGTGAAGGCCGCGAGCCGCGTCGGCCCCCAGCTTGAGGTGATCAGCGCGGGCGGCGGCCTGCCAATCCCCTACCGCAAAGACCAGCCGCGGATCGACCTCAACGCCTACTACGCCCTCTGGCAGCGCGCCGGCCGGGCGGTCGAGGACATCGTTGGCCATCCCGTCTCGCTGGAAGTCGAGCCCGGCCGTTACCTCGTCGCCGAAAGCGGCTCCCTGTTGACCGAAATCCGCGCCGTCAAGCGCATGGGCGACAACCTCTTCTACCTCGTGGACGCCGGCTTCGAAACGCTCGTCCGCCCATCGATGTACGGCTCGTACCACGAGATTTCGATCGCCCCCGCCGATGGGCGCGAGATCACCGGCTCCGCGGATGTCATCGTCGGCGGTCCACTCTGCGAATCGGGCGACGTGTTCACGCAGGAGGAAGGGGGAGTGGTCGTCTCGCGCCACCTGCCCGAGGCTCGTGTTGGCGACTACCTCGTGATTCACGATGCCGGCGCATACGGCGCGGCCATGTCTTCGAACTACAACGGGCGTAAGCTCTCGCCCGAGATCCTCATCCACAACGGCGTCGCCGATGTTATCCGCGAGCGTCAAACGTTTGAGCATATGGTGCAGTTCGAACGCGTCCCCGAACGGCTGCGCGGTGAAGCGGTACACTGACGCGCATGACGACGGTGCGAAAACACCCCCTCCGCGAGCGTTTCGAAACGGAACGGCGGCGAGCTGCCTTCCTCTCGTTCCTCGCAGGCACGGGCATCGGCATCATCGCCGCCGATACGTGGGTCTCGCACTGGTTGGGCGTGCCGGGCGGGCTCGCGGTTGGGGGGTTCGCCTACGGCGCCGTCTGGGCGTACGAAACGCTGATGTGGCGCCGCGAAAATGGTTGACCCCGGAGAACACGCTGGCGGGCTTTCGCACCTCGACGCAACCGGCGCAGCCCGCATGGTGGACGTTTCGGACAAAGCTGACACCACGCGCGAAGCGACCGCCGAGGGATTCGTCCTGATGCTGCCCACCACGCTGGCGCTGATCGAGGAGGGCGGTCTGCCGAAAGGCGATGTTATCGCCGTGGCCCGCATCGCCGGCATCATGGCCGCCAAGCGGACGAGCGACCTTATCCCCATGTGCCACCCGCTACCCGTAACGGGCGTGACTGTAGACCTCGAACGCGCAGGCATCGACCGCTTACGCATCCAGGCCAGGGTCAAAACCACTGGAAAGACCGGCGTTGAGATGGAGGCGCTGACCAGCGTCACGGTAGCAGCGCTGACGGTATACGACATGTGCAAAGCGGTTGACCGCGGCATACGAATCGAAGGCATCAGGCTGCTGGAGAAGCACGGCGGCAAGTCCGGGGAGTGGCGTGCTGAGTAGGGCGCGGGTGGTCAATGTGCTGAAAGTTGCCGTACGATGTAGAGCATGGCTGTACGGATTGGTCCACGCATCGAGACCCGGCTCGACGAAGCGCACCGGATCCAGCTCTCCGAAATTCTGGAGAAGCGCGGCTGGACCATCTCCGCATTCGTCCGCCAGGCGATAGAAGCGGAGCAGAGGCGATTGGAGCACGAGGAGTTCAAAGCGTTGCTCAAGTCGTTTCGAGACGACCCTCTGCACTTTCCGCCGTGGGAAGAGCTAAAGCGCGAGCTGACGGAACCCGATTGGCCGGACAACGAATGCGAGCCCCATTCGGAGCCGACGTAGTGCGGGCGTTCTTGGACGCCAACATCTTTGTCTATGCAACAGGGAACGACGAGGAGTCGAAGCTCGCCTGCCTTTCGGTGATCGAGTTCGCGGAATCGAGCGCTGGAGGCTTCGTCACCAGCGCCGAAGTAATGCAGGAAGTCTTCAACGTAGCACTCAGGCGGAATCAGCCCGGACGTGTCGTGCAAGTACTCCAGCTCTTCGTCCTCGCGATCGGCGGTAAGATCGAGCCGGTCTATGGCTCGGACGTTCTCGCTGCGGCGCAACTTGCGTCGGGCAACTCGTCGCTTCAGGCACGCGACCTGGTCCATCTCGCGGTGATGAACCGCCTCGGGATTGCGGTGATCGTCTCGTCCGACCGCGCGTTCGACCGGGTGCAGGGCATTGCCCGCCTTGACCCACTCGAGTTCGATTCATGGCGTTCGTCTGTATTCGCATAGGGACAGGCCAATCTTTCGAACACGTTTCGTGACAGATTTCACACGGATTTCATGGGGCGGTTGGGTTCGCGATTGGCGCTGCTGCTTATACTTAGTCGGGTAAAGGGGACAGATCCGCAATGCGAACGGTGTTTCTCGTCACCCGGCATCCGGATGTTGCCCGTTTGGGACCAGCGCTTGAACGCGCAGGCTTTTCCGCGCCAGTCATCGCCCCGGACCGTCTCGCGAACGACGAGGTCAGCCCGAACGCGGACGTTGTGGTGCTGGACCTGCGCGATGTGCCCCCGGCGGCATTCAACATCCTCAGCCCCACCTACCTCGAAAACGGCGTCGTGCTGCTCGTCTTCGCCGCCGAAGAGCAGTTCGACCGGCTTTCCGCCGACCTGCCGGTAGACGATTTCCTGGTGCTTCCGCCGAACCCGGCGGAACTGCTAAAGCGCATTGAACGGGCGTTGTGGCGGCGGCATGGCGTGGACAGCGAGAACTTCGTCCACTGCGGCGCCCTCACCCTGGACCTTTCGAACTACCGTGTCACCGTTGGCGGTGAAACGCTCGTGATG
This sequence comes from Tepidiformaceae bacterium, assembly GCA_039917655.1. Lineage (GTDB taxonomy): Bacteria > Chloroflexota > Dehalococcoidia > Tepidiformales > Tepidiformaceae > PNKC01. The sequence goes on along the minus strand of JBDSJC010000107.1, from coordinate 13,074 downwards.
ACCTTCAAGGAGTACGAACTGCTGCGCTTCCTGGCGATGAACGCCGGGCGCGTGTTCACCCGCGAGCAGCTGCTCAACCGCGTCTGGGGCTACGACTACTTCGGCGGTGCGCGCACAGTCGATGTCCACATCCGGCGCATCCGTTCGAAGATCGAGATTCACGGGCATTCGTTCATCGAAACAGTGCGCAACGTGGGTTACCGACTGGTTGCCGAGGCCCGCAAGGATGGCGTAGAGGCCTGAGCCTCGCCCGAAGCTCGCCGCGCCTCTGGCATACTTCCCTCGTGCACTTTCCCCGCCTCCACGGCCCTCTACCTTCGTGACGAACGCGCAGCCGCCGCCGGGGTCGGTGATGGGCGGCGTGCGAAAGTCTCTCCCACTCTGCGCCGCGGTGGCGGCGTTCGGTGTCTCGTTCGGGGTGCTCGCCGAGTCGGCGGGCTGGGGCAAGTTCGCGCCAATCGTGATGTCCCTGACCACCTTCACGGGCGCCTCGCAGTTCGCCACCGTCTCGATCCTCGCCGCGGGCGGCGGACTCGGCGCGGCCGTGCTGGCAGCGGTACTGCTCGCCATGCGCTACCTGCCGATCGGCGTCTCCGTGGCACCGGAGCTGCGCGGCAACGCCGTTTCTCGATTCTTCCAATCGCAACTCGTGATCGACGAGTCGTGGGCGGTGGCCAATCGCGGCGACGGCAAGATAGACCGCGCCACACTCGTCGGCGCAGGGCTCGCGCTCTACGCCTCCTGGCAGATCGGGACGGTCGCCGGGGTGTTCGGTGGTGACCTCGTTGGCGACCCCCGGTCCCTCGGACTGGACGCCGCCTTCCCGGCACTCTTTCTCGCGCTGCTTGCGCCTCAGTTGCGCAACCAGCGGACGCTGGCGGCGGCCCTCATTGGGGTGGCGGTAGCCCTCTCGCTCATGCCGTTCGTGCGGCCGGGCGTGCCGGTCATCGCGGCCACCGTGGGTTGCCTGGCCGGTTGGCGCAACCGCGAAGTTGAGCATGCCGTGGAGTCGATCCCGTGAGCGACATTTGGCGAGCCGTGATCCTCGTCGGTGTCGGCGCAATCGTCTGCAAGGCCGCCGGGCCGGTCGTCCTGGGCGGGCGGCGCCTTCCCGCGCGAGTCCAGGGCCTGGTGGGGACGCTTGCGCCCGCGCTGCTCGCAGCCCTGGTCGCGACGCAGATCTTCGGCGGTGAGCGGGAGTTGGTGCTGGACGAACGGGCGCTCGGACTGGCGGCCGCGGCCGTGCTTATCGTAGCGCGCGCACCGATCCTTATGGTGGTGGTTGGGGCAGCGGCAGCGACCGGGTTGGCGCGAGCTCTCTAGGGACTACGGGCCGCCGGCGCGGTTCAGGCTATCAGAGGCTGCGAGCACCAGATCCTTGCGGGCGGCGTTCAGCTTATCGAGTTGAAGCTGGACGTTGACCGGGTATTTGCCCGTGAAGCAGGCGTTGCAGAGCGTTTCGCTCGCCTGGCCGGTCGCCTTGTTCAAGCCTTCGAGGCTGAGGAAGCCGAGCGAATCCGCCCCGATATGCTGGCGAATCTCCTCGACGCTCTTGTTCGCGGCGATGAGTTCGGACTTGGTCGCCATATCCACGCCAAAGAAGCATGGTGAGACGATCGGCGGCGTGGTGATGCGCATGTGCACTTCAGCCGCGCCCGCCTTACGGATCAGCGCCAACACGCGCGGCGTGGTGGTGCCGCGCACGATCGAATCATCCACCACGATCACGCGTTTGCCCCGCAGGACGGCGTCGAGAGCGTTGAACTTCAGGCTCACTCCGGCTTCGCGGATGCGCTGGTCCGGCTGGATGAACGTCCTGCCCACATAGCGGTTCTTGACCAGCCCTTCGCGAAACGGGATGCCGGCCTCGCGGGCATAGCCGATGGCCGCCGCGGTGGCGGAGTCCGGAACGCCGATCACCATGTCGGCTTCGACGGGATGTTCCCGTGCGATCTGCGCGCCCATCGCTTCCCGCGCCTCGTACAGCAGCGTGCCGCCGATCTGGCTGTCCGGGCGGGCAAAGTAGGTGTATTCGAACGTGCACGAAGCCAGTTTTCGAGCGGGAGCGACCGGGAAGAAGCTGGTCATCCCGGCGGCGTCTATCTTCACCACCTCGCCGGGCCGCACTTCGCGCTCCATTTTGATGCCGAGGTGCTCGAGCGCGCACGATTCGGAGGCCGCCATCCAGCCGTTCGTGTTCCGGCCAATGCAGAGCGGCCGCACACCCATCGGGTCGCGCACCGCGAACAGCGCGTCGCGAGTCATGATCACCAGGCTGTAGGCGCCTTCGATGCGGCGCATGACGTAGTGAAAGCGTTCTTCCCAAGTGCCCGTGGCGATCGCCAGCAGATGGGCGATGAGCTCCGAGTCGGCGGTCGTTTCGATCACGACCCCTTCTTCGATGAGGTCATCGCGCAGGGTGTCCGCGTTGGTCAGGTTGCCGTTGTGGGCCAGCGCAATCGGCTGGCCGCTCTGACGGTCCGTGACCACGAGCGGTTGGGCATTGCAGGCCAGCGATCCGCCGGCCGTGCTGTAGCGGGTGTGCCCAATGGCGATATGGCCGCGGAGGTAGGCCAGGTCTTCCTCATCGAAAACCTGGGCCACAAGACCCATGCCTGTGCGTACGTTGAATGATTCGCCGTTGCTAGTGGCGATTCCTGCGCTCTCCTGGCCCCGGTGCTGAAGGGCGTAAAGGCCGTAGAAGGTGAGGCGCGCCACGTCGTCCCCGGGGCTATAAACCCCAAAAACGCCACACGCCTCGCGAGGATTGTCATCTTCAGGGATCACTAGGCGACAGTCGCTTTCACAAGGTGACGTTAACGACTTCATCAGTGTATCTGGGCGGGGTCGTTCGGCGCAAAGCGGATTCGACCTTTCAAGCCTGGAAGCCCGCTCCAGCAGGCCACAGCGGGTGCGCCAGCGGACATGGACGCAGGCCGAGGTCCTTGCTGTCCGCCGCCTGCGCGAACGCTACCCGTTCTGGGGGAAGCTGAAGCTGATGGACATAGTCACTGCGCATTAGCTGTGACGTTTTCACTGAGCAGCGACAAACCAGTACACGACCTGGCGGCCTATGCGGACTTCATGCAGACTGCAAACGCGAACGAGCAATGCCGGCATCGTCAACTCCTCGTTGTGGGTCGCATGCCTACCCGCCTCACCCCGGAGTCCAAAACGTCACGGTGGGTGCAGTCGAGAACGTCGCCATCCATCCAACGGGGATCAGCAGCCAGCAGGGCGCGGAGTCCCTGGTACCACTTGTCCTGCTCCCGGATCGGCTGCGTTCGCCTCGTAGGCCTCTTTGCTTTCGAAGACGACAGAGAGGATGAACTCACCAGGGTTGGAGCCGCTGCGGTGCCGGTGAGGCGGATCGGGTCTTGGAAACCATCAACAAGGGCCAGGCAGAGCGCCAAACCAGCCGCAAGGGGCCGCGTTCCCTTCCCGCCGGCGTCTTCAGCGGCACCCTTCAGCGTGATTTGGACGGCCCGGCCGCAACATCTCGCCCTCCGCTTGGGCTGATCGATTCTTCAGCACCCTGCTAGGCCTATGGCGCCATCGGCTGTGAGTTCCTGCAGCTCCAGTTCCGTGACGCTGGCCGCCAGCAGGATTTCTCGCGTGTGGTGAACCCAGTGGCGGAGCGGCACCCTCGGCATGGGTGGGGCTGACGGACATCCTGAACAAGGGCCCAACGGTCCGCTGCGGCCCTGTGACCGCGTGCTCCAAATTGACGACCATCGCCATAGCCGCAACCTGGGGGTCGTCGGCCATCTCCTCGGCGAAGTTTACGACGTTGGCGGGAACACCCTGCTCTAGGAACAACGAGACACACTCCCCAGCTGGACGAAGAGGTCACGACCGAATTCGTCGGTACCAAACAGGTGACCCGCACTGGGCCCTGCAAGACGCTCGCGAGCAGCGAACGAGTAGGGGTCGTGCGTAGCCAACAGGGGTGCTGCTATGGCGCCAATAATGATCGCGACAAGGATCAGGGCCGCAGCGGCCACCAGCGGCTTTGCGCGGACGAAGACGACGAGCTTTGTGCCACCAGCGAGCGCATCCGTCCTCGGCGTGACCGCCGTGCGCCGCCGCTAACCCGGCCCAGCCGAACGCCGTCCGTCCGTCTGCTCGCAGAATAGGTAACTGCTACTCGATGACCACGAGCGTCGTGCCCTCGGTCACCCGGCTGCCTTCGGATACCGCCACCTCGCTCACGACCCCGGATTTCGGGGCCTTGATCTCGTTCTCCATCTTCATCGCTTCGAGCATCAACAGGACGTCGCCCTCGGCCACGGTGTCGCCTACTTTCACGAGCACCTTCAGCACCCGGCCGGCGATCTGCGCCGTCACGCCGCCCTTCACGTTCGCCCGCGGAGCACCGGCGCCAGCCGCGGCCGGGCGTTGCGCGCGCGGGGTCGGCTCGCCGCTCAGCCGCGCGTCGTAGTCGAACGTGAACGGGCGGTAGTCCACCGAGACCTGCATCCCGCTCGCCCGCGCGTCGATGGGCGGAAGCTGCACGCGGTAATTCACGCCGCCGGCGTTGACCGCCGTGTAGCCCTGCTCTTCGCGCACCTTCACGGGGAACTCGTGGCCATCCACCAGCACGGCCTGCCCACGCACTTCAACTTCGTAGCTTCGCCCACCGACCGTTACTTTCGTCATCGCGCTTCCCCCTTACCGCATCTGTCGCAGGCGGCCGTAGCTACGCCATGCGTTGCCGTCGCCATTCGTGCCAGCGATAACCGGCTGAACTTCTGTGCGGGCTGCCTGCTTCTCGCCCACCACCATCGCGGCCACAATCGCCGCCACCAGCTCGCGCTCCGGCCCTCCGCCATCGCGCCGCCACTCGAGGAACTCCTTCGCGGGCTGGGGGAACATCACGTAGCTGAGCACGTCGTCGATGTCCGTCGCGAGGTCGCCGATCTCCGCCGTGGCCGCCTCCATCTCGGGGGCGAGGTCGTCGGCGGGACGGTGGGTAATCGGCTGTTCGTCGCCACGGATCGTCTTCAGGATGTCCGCCGCGATCGGCTGGGCCGTCTCGCCGTACATCCCCTTCGCCAGGTTCCTCGTTTCCTTGGTGACGCTGGCGTAGCGCTTGCCGGTGAGGACGTTAAGCACCGCCTGGCTGCCCACGATCTGGGAACTCGGCGTGACCAGCGGCGGGTAGCCGAGGTCCGCCCGTACGCGTGCGTTCTCCGCCAGCACTTCGCCCAGCTTCGATTCGGCGCCCTGTTCGCGCAGTTGGCCAACAAGGTTCGAGATCATTCCGCCCGGCACCTGGTGCTGGAGAACGCCGGCGTCTATCCCGAGCATCCCCAGTTCGAACTTCCAGTAACGCTTGCGCACCTCCCGGAAGTAGTCGGAGAGCTCGCTGATCTTCACCAGGTCGAGGCCAGTCGCGTTCTCGGGGTCCTCGTCCAGCGCGGCGATCATGGTCTCCGTGGCCGGCTGCGACGTCCCGCCCGCAAGGCTGCTGACCGCGCAGTCGATGACATCCGCGCCCGCCTGCACGCCCATCAGGTAGGCCATCTCGGAGTAGCCCGAGGTGTCGTGACAGTGCATCTGGAGCATCTTGTCCGGGTGGTCCTGCTTCAGCCGCGTGACCAGCGCCCGCGCCATCATGGGACTGAGCAGCCCGACCATATCCTTTATACAGAGCGAATCGGCGCCCATCTCCACCATCCGGCCGGCCATCGCCGCAAAGCGGTCGACCGTGTGCACCGGACTGCTCGTGTAGCAGATCGTCCCTTGCACATGGCCGCCAGCACGCTTCACTGCATCAAACGCCGTCTCCAGGTTCCGGGTGTCGTTCAGGGCATCGAAGATCCGGAAGATGTCCATGCCGTTCTGCACCGAACGGTCGCAGAAGGCGCGCACCACGTCGTCCGCGTAGTGCCGGTAGCCCACGGCGTTCTGGCCCCGAAGGAGCATCTGGGTGGGGGTGTGCTTGAGCCGCGCCTTGACCTCGCGCAGGCGCAGCCAGGGGTCTTCCTTCAGGAAGCGCATGCAAGTATCGAAGGTGGCGCCGCCCCAGCATTCGATGCTGTGGTAGCCGACTGCGTCCATCCGCTCGAGCGCGGGGATCATGTCCTCGGTGCGCATGCGCGTCGCGAGCAGCGACTGATGGCCATCCCGGATGGCCGTCTCCATGATGCCGGTCTTCGTCATCCATACGTCCGTAAGCTGTAATTGGGGACAGCGCCGGGCGAGCCAAGCGCGTCCTTCACACTATCAAAGCCAAAGACAACGAGCGAAAAGCCGAGGGCGGTCGCCTGTCCTGCGTAGGGCGCGCGCCGTCCATCCTTCGACTGGCTCAAGACGAACGGGGAACTGGGGGCTGACGGCTAGAAGCCAGAAGCTGGCTACGCCGCCGCCACGCCCACAGAGCTGCCGCGCACCAGTTCCATCAACGAATCGACCTGCTTCATCAGCTTGGTGAACTCCGGCGAGCGTTCCTCCTGGGTGCCGGCTGGCGCCGGGATCACATAGCCGGGGAACAGCCCGCTCTGCGTGCAGAACGCATCGGCGCGCGCCACCACACCGCCCAACGAGTCCGGGTGCGTGTGCTCTTCGTGGTGCTGGGCGATCGCTTCGGTAATCGCCCGCGGCAGTTGCCAGCGCGTTGCCAATTGGCCGCCCACTTCGGCGTGATCGTAGCCAAGCATGTCGGCTTCTACCTGTTCGAGCGTGTGGCCGGTGCGCATCGCTTCAGCGACCGCCTGGTCCAGGCCCGCCGGGTCCGCATAAAACATCGCGAGCCGCCCCATGTTGTGCAGGATGCCCGCCGTGAAGGCGCTCGGCACATCAACCGGAGAACCACGAGAGGCGAGATCGGCTGCCATGAAGGCCACCGCAAGGGCGTGGCGCCAGAACGTTTCGATGCGGAAGAGCGCGTTGTTGGCGTCCGGGGAGTAGGCGCCGCTGATCGCGCCGCTGATCGCCACGTTTCTCGCCTGCACGAAGCCCAGCATCACGAGCGCCTCTTGCACAGAGGTGATCTCGCGGGAGCGCCGGTAAGCTGCCGAATTCACGATTCGCAGGATGCGTGCGCTGAGACCCGGGTCCGCCGAGACGACGAGCGCGAGGTCCGAAGCGGATGACTTGGGGTTCTGCGCCACCTGCATCACGCGCAACGCCACGGCAGGGAGCGGCGGCAGAGCATCGACAGCCGCGAGCACCTCGCGCCGATTCGATCCGTTGGATTCCTGAGCATCTCCGGCCATAAACCACCCCTCCGCGTAGTGCGCCCAACGCAGTGTCCGTCGCCACCTGTGCTGGCTGGCATCAGCAGAGTCCCTCATTCGGCCTGGGGAAGCGCCTCACAAAGCCAGCATCTGGCTCTGGGGCGCGAGCGGTCAATCCGTGTTTCAATCCACAATGGCCCGCGCAGACGTAGGCAAACCGGTAGGACCAACCGAGGGGGATGGAGCATGAACAACACGAAACTACTGGCGGGGTTCGCGGTGGCCGCGGCCCTGGCGTTGGCCGCTTGCGGCGGCGGAGACAGCGCGAAAACAAGCGCCACGGTGCTGCCGGCCGCGCCAACTGTCGCCGCTTCAGTCACAACCTCCGCAACGGCGGCCCCCGCTGGTTCCCCAGCCCCTGCGGCAACCCCGACGGCGGCCAGCGCCACTGCGACTAACGCTCCAGCTTCGCCCGCTCCTCCCACCGCCACCACTGCAGCAGCACCGACCTCCGCGCCCGCTGCCACGCCGGTCCCGCCGACTGCTACTTCGCCCGCCGCCCCGGCGGTCAGTTCCGTCACCGTCACCGCCGAGAACCTGGCGTTCGACCGATCGGTCATCCGCGTCAAGGCCGGGACCACGTTCACCGCCAACTTCGTCAACAAAGATGTGGGAGTGGACCACAATCTCACGTTCTCGCTGCCGGGTCTGGGCCACCCTACCTGCTCGGGTCCCTGCACCACCTCGCAGACGTTCACCCCAACCAAGCCGGGTACCGAGTCGTTCTTCTGTACGCTCCACGCCACAATGTTCGGCGACTTCATAGTCGAGTAGCGGCTGACACCGGCCGCCAGCTTGGGTCAAAGAAGTAAACACTCAGCACTCAGCACTCACAAAATCTTCGGCAACACCTTTTCAGTGAAGAGCACGAAGGTCTCGTGGCTCAGCGGGTTCGCCAGCAAATAGTCGAGCGGCATCTCCTCCTTCATCTGGAGCAGCTGGTCCACCACCCGCTCCGGTGAGCCATGGATCACCACATCGTTCACGTAGCGCTCCACCGGGTCCTGGTCGGACGCCAATTCGCCTCCGATGAAACGCGTCCCTTTGGGCTTCGCGTACGAACCCACGGTCCAGGCCGCGCCCGCGCGCGCCACCTCTTTCGCCTTCTCGTCAGTCTCCGCGATTGCCATCAGGCGACCCGTAGGCAACTCCCGGCCAGCCATCGAATAGCCGCTCGCCTCCAGCGTCGTCCGATACAGGGCGCGCTTCTTTGCAATCTCGCCATGAGACGAATGCGGGTCCATGAGGATCGTAAATCCGTCCTGGGCGGCCTTCACAATCGACTCCGGAGAGGTGGCTGCCAGCCACACAGGCGGGTGCGGCTGCTGAAGAGGCTTGGGCAGCACGTCCACGTTTTCGAACTGCCAGTTCTTCCCCTGGTGCGAAACGGGAGCCTCCTCCCACGCCTTCAAGACGATGTCTACGCACTCCCGGTAGCGTTCGGCGCTGTCGTCCGGGTTCACACCGAAGGTACGCATCTCGGTGGGATCGAACCCACGCCCGGCGCCCCAGTTCAAACGCCCGCCGGAAAGTGTATCGAGCAGCGCCAACTCCTCGGCCAACCGCAGCGGATGGTAAAACCCCGCCAGCGTCACCGCCGTCCCGATACGCAGCCGCTTCGTCATCGCCGCCACATGCGTCCCCATCACCGTCACCGAGGGGCAGACGCTGTACGTGTTGAAGTGGTGCTCGGCCAACCAGACCGCGTCGTACCCGCCTTCGTCCATGATTGCAATCCGCTCGAACGCGCGCTCGTAGACCGTCATCAACGGCACTCGCCGGCTCCACGAAAAGAACTGCAGTACGCCAACCTTCATCGGTCAAACCCTCAGAGCGAGAACGATACCCTCTCGGAGCAGCACGCGTCCGCACGGGCGGAACCTTTTCCAGCGCTGTGACGTTTGATCTCCATGAGCACTGTGCTACCCCGAAGATCCGCCCTCGTCGTGATTGCGATTCTCGCGCTACTCGCCGCCACCGCCTGCGTGCCCGGCCTCGGTGGTGACGGCTCCAGCATCACCCCGGCGCCTGCGACGGCAGTCGTCGCTGCTCCCATCGAAAAGGTCGAGATCCTGGTGCGCGAAAGCAACCCTCCCGGCTACACCGCCCATATCGTGTCGGGACTCCCCTCCGGCTGCGCAAGGTTCCACTCGGCCGAAATCACCGGGCGCTCTGGCGACACCATTACCATCGCCGTGAAGAACACCATGCCCGCCGACGCCAACACCGTCTGCACCGCGATCTATGGCTACCATGAATCCAGTCTCGACCTTGGAACAGACTTTGTTGCCCGCCAGACCTACACGGTGACAGCGAACGGCCAGAGCAGCACTTTCACCGCTCAGTAGTCCACGCTGTTGCCCAGCGCCTGCTCTCAGACCCGTCCCTGACGCGCTAGATTACGCGCACCAGGGCGCCGTACTGGCCCAGCGCGGCGTCGGCGGTGAGCAAGATCAGCGGCTCGCTCGCCGACTGTGCGATCAGCAAACGGTCGAAAGGATCCTTGTGATCGGGAAAGACTGGCAAACGCGCAAGCTGAAGGATGTGCTCATTCTCAATGGGCAGCCACGAGAAACCATCGGCGGCAACTTGTTGGCAGAACTTCGGTAGATCCACGCGGAGTTTTCCCTGGTAGACCTTGATGGCGATCTCCCACAACGAGACCCTGCTCACATACACACCGCCCTCCGTGCGTTCGATCAGGTCGAGCGCTGCTCGCGGAACGCGCGCCCGCGTGCCCTGCCACCACAGGATCAGATGCGTGTCGAGTAGCAATTGCATAGATCAGGACGCGGTGACTGAATCGGGGTCGTCGTCTTTAAGACAGTCGAACAGATCATCCAGGGGCTCATCGAAATCTTCCGCCATCCAGATCTCACCCTCCATACTCCCCGGCGGAGCGATCTTGCGGTGAGGCGCCTTGTAGGCCGAGAGCGTTGCAATGGGATGGCCCGCACGCGCAATAACCACCTCCTCACCGCGTTCGACCGCCTCCAGCAAACGCGAGAGATGAGTCTTCGCCTCGTGGATATTCACGATCGTCGGCATCTCAGGGCTCCTTGGTTAGTCCAGTGCTAGTCTACTCGGGCCCCGCGTCCAGCCGCAATCCTGAAGCCTGGCCCACGCCCTATGCAGCCGCCAGCCATCTTGTGTAGGATTCGCCCTATTCAAAGGCGGCATAGCCCAGCGGAGAGCGCAAGCACCATGGCAGACGGATCTGACTTCGGCTCACTTTTGCGCGAATTCCGCCTCCGGTCCGGCCACACGCAACCGCAACTCGCCCAAAACTCCGGCCTCTCGGCCAGCACAATCCAATCGTACGAAATCGGCCGCCGGTTGCCCGAGGCGGCGGCGGTCGAAAAGCTGCGTAAGGTCCTCGGCCTGAACAACGGCGACCATGCCCGCTTGCGCGTCGCGGCGGCCCTCGACCCACCCGAAACCGGCCTCCAGGCCGCATGGCTCAAGGCTCGAGGCGCGCCCAACACCGTGTGGGACGAGGTGCAGGCCGCCGACTGGTCATCGCTCGTCATTAATGAGCGAAGGGAGATCGTCGCCTGGAACCGGCTCGCGAACCGCGTGGGCGAGAAAGACCTCGTCACGCTCTCGCAATTTCAGCGAAGCATCCTCCGGATGGCCGCCACCGAACACTTCGACCGCCACCTCACGAACTGGATGGAACTGATCGGCCGCCTAATCAGCCAGTTCAAAGAAGAAGTCGGCGACCTTTCACAGGGTCCCCCGCCCCTATTCCTCCAGGCCGTCATCGAAAACATCGGCGCGGAAGATCCACGCTTTCTTCCGGCGATCTTCGATCTTTTTGTCAAAGTGACGCCGTGGCGCGCCGAAGCCCGCAACGTCCACCCCATCAAGTGGAAGCTCGACGACGGCACTGAGTTGGCATTCCACGGCTCATTCGGAGATTGGAGCCAGTACGACGGCCTCTGGTCGTTTGACTGGCACGCAGCCGATGCGGCCACCGCCCGCTGGGTGCAAGCCGAACTGGCGACTGGCGCGACCGATGTCACCCCACCGGAAACGAACGCTTTCGAGGACGAGATCGCCCGGGTCCGAGCAGACGCACGCCTCTCGCGCGCCGAACTGGCTCGCCGGTCAGGCATCTCCGTTGCGGCGATCACTGCCTACGAACGCGGGCGGCGCTCACCATCCCGCAATGCCCTGGTGGCGCTCTGCCGCGCTCTCACGATGGACGGATACACCACGAACAGGCTGCTCCGCGAAGCGAGCTTCGACGAAGAACCGAGCGACTGGGCGCGTTGGATGTCCGGCGAGACGCCGATTTCGGTTTACGAGGGCAAGGGCTCGCTCCACGCCACCAGTGGCCCCGCGATCTTCCGCGAAGTCGACTTCCTCGACTGGCCTTGCGTCGTCCTCGACGCCTCCTGTCACGTTGTCCACGCTAACCCCCACGCCGGCCGCCTGGTCGATATGGCGCGCTGGCGGCCGCTTCCCGGAAGGCCCGGCCCACACCTCATGCAGCTCATGGTCAGCCAGCAGTTCCGTGAGCAAGTCGCCAACTGGACGACGGTCGCCGGCGTGGTCCTCCCCGGACGCCTCGAAGCGCAGGTCCTCGGGAACCCTGGCGACACGTCCGCCGGGGGCGTCCGCGCCGTTGCCGAGCACCTGCGTAAGACAGAAGCCGACGGCCTTGGACAACTCTTCGATGTCTGGTCCAACTCCCCGGGCTTCAGCAGCCTCCGCCGCCCCGCCGTCCGCTTCGAATGGCGCACCGAGGAAGGCGAAGACCTCGTCTTCAACTGCGTCTTCGGCACCTGGAACGCCTACGACCCCTACAAAGTCATGGACCTCTTCCCCGCCGACGAAGCGACGTTCGGGTGGTTGGAGCGGGGTTGAACGGGAGCACACCATCAGTGGCTACTCGTAGTGCGTCCACGGTCTTCTCCTGACTGGATCGCGCGAACTCGTACACGTGTATCACATTTACTCTTCTCAGCGGGACGTGCGATATGCCCGAGTCCCGAGTCCCGAGTCCCGAGTCCCGAGTCCCGAGTCCCGAGCCCTTCGCGACCCGGACATCCGCTCCCGAATCGCGACAAATACTGTCGACATCGCCAACTAGCTTGCTAATCAGTCCGGCGGCAGCCATCATTCGCGGCAGATTGGCAGGTGAGTCTGGTGGGAGACTTTGAGCAGGCGCTGGCCCGAACAGAATCGCACGGGCTGGAGATGCAACGGGCAGCCGTTGCCGTGGCGAAAGCGCCGATGTTCTTGCAGCGAACCCACCCGAGAGCGCGGCACGACAATTGGAGCAAACCGGGGAGTCGGACGGAGAGCGCCCATGCCACTAACTCCACTCGTTAAAGGTAACCTCGTCCGCTGGCTCAATGGCCCGACGGGCAACATAGGGATCGTCGTGGACAACCCGGCGAACGGACGTGTGAGGGTTCGCCTCGACGCCGGGGAAACCATGATGTTCGCCTCGCCCTACGATGCGCTCGAACGTGTCGTCATCCCTGCACAAACGCAGGTTCAATGCCGTGTCGATGGCCAGCTGGGGACTGTAACTAACGTGACGACGAACGCCGGTAGTTTAGTCTACGACGTGCTCCTCGCGGGCGGTGGCTCCAGAACCGTCCTCGAGGGGGCGCTCCGGCCAGCGGACATTTCCGACCCTATCGCGTTGCTCCGGCAGGGGCACCTTGATGGTGCACGGTCTTGCAACCTTCGGCTGACCGCCACGAGGTTGGCCTTCGCTCACCAATTTGACAGCTTGTCGTCTCTGTCCAATTCGCGTGTGGAAATCAAGGAACACCAAGTTGGCGTTGTGCATCGCGTTGCGACGTCTTATCCCCAT